>NZ_JBAUJB010000182.1:0-2500 GCF_049683355.1 Mycobacterium sp. | reverse complement strand
GACCACGGCGATCCCGGCTCAGCGAGCGTCTGCCGCCCAGGACGACGACTCGGCCGAGGAGACGCGGGCGATCCCGACACCGAAGAAGTCGGATGCCGAGGCCGCCACCGAGAAGCTCAACACCCGCTCCGAGGACGAGCCCCAGCGGCGCGGCGGCAGCGGTGTCAGCGCCCAGGACCTGCTGCGCCGTGAGGGCCGGCTCTAAGAGTCACCAGCCGGATTCAGCGTCCCCGGGGGCTGCCGGCTCCTCAATGTCGTCGGCTTCGGCATCGACCATCGGGCCCTCCTCGGCTTCCAGTGCCTCTTCTTCGGCGGCAGGGTCGTCGGCGACCAGTACCCGGATCGAGCTGTTGAGGAACGCCAGCACCGGCACGGCGAGCAGGGCACCGATGATGCCTGCGAGCACCGCTCCGCCCGCGATCGCCAGCACGATCGCCAGCGGGTGGATGGAAACTGCCCGACCCATCACCAGCGGCTGCAACACGTGGCCCTCGAGTTGTTGCACGGCGATGATCAGCCCGAGGGTGATGAGCGCATAGATCCAGCCCTTGGCGATCAGCGCGACGATGACTGCCAGGAAGCCGGTGACGACCGCACCGACCAGCGGTACGAACGCGCCCAGGAACACCAGCGAGGCCAACGGCAGCGCCAGCGGCACCCCCATGATCGCCAGCCCGACGCCGATGCCGAGCGCGTCGACCAGCGCCACCAGGAAGGTCGCACGCACATACCCGATCAGCGACCGGAACCCGGCGCGCCCGGCGTCGCGCACCCGGTCCCGCACGTCGGCCGGGAAGACCAGGGTGATGAAGCCGAAGATGTTCCGGCCGCCGTGCAGCAGGAAGATCAACGTGAACAACACCAGCAGCGCGCCGGTCAGGATCTCGGTCAGCGTGCCCGCCGTGGACAGCGCACCGCTGGTCAGCTTTTCCTGGTTGCTCTGCAGCGCCTCGATCGCCGCGTCGCGGGCCTGGTTGATCTGCTGCGGGCTGACATCCAGCGGCCCGTCGGTGAGCCAGGTGCCGACGCCTTCGATGCTGGCCGTCACCTGATCCGCGAGCGCCGGCGCTCCCTCGATGAACTGATTGACCACAAACGCCAGCAGGCCGCCGAACAACGCGATGCCGCTCAGCAGCACCAGGGCCACCGCACCGCTGCGCGGCGCGCCGCGCCGATCCAGGAAATCGACCACCGGCATCAGCAACGCCGCCAGGATCGTCGCCAGCATCACCGGCACGAACAAGATCTCCAACCGGAAGAACAACCACAACAAAGCCACGACGGCGCCGAGGATCACCAACAGCCGCCACGACCAGGCGGCGGTCTTGCGGACCAGTGGGCTGACCGACTCGTCAGCGAAGGCGTCCAAGGAGGCTGGGCGCGGGCCACGGGCTGACATTCCGGTAGCGTAACGGCCCCGCAGGTTTCGTCCTCGGATCTGCGAATTCGACCCGGCCACCGCTTACCCTGTACTGCGTGTCACACGAGGTTGCCGCGAGCGACACCCCACCGGGAGCCGCCGGCCAGGAGCGACCCGGCCGCGGCAAGTACTGGTGGCTGCGGTGGGTGGTCCTGGCGGTGGCGCTCATCGTGTTGGCCGTCGAGCTGGCTCTGGTGCGCGACCAACTCGCCAAGGCCTGGCAGAGCCTCTACTCGGCGAACTGGTGGTGGGTGCTGGCCGCCGCCGTCGCGGCGATGGCATCGATGCACAGCTTCGCCCAGATCCAGCGGACGCTGCTGGCCTCGGCCGGCGTTCACGTGCGGCAATGGCGTTCCGAGTCGGCGTTCTACGCGGGAAACGCATTGTCCACCACCATGCCCGGCGGCCCGGTACTGTCTGCGACATTCATCTACCGTCAGCAGCGGATGTGGGGCGCCTCCCCCGTCGTGGCGTCCTGGCAGCTGGTGATGTCCGGCGTCCTTCAGGTCATCGGGCTCGCCTTGCTCGGCCTGGCCGGCGCGTTCATGCTCGGTGCGAGCAAGAACCCGTTGTCGCTGATCTTCTCGCTCGGCGGCTTCGTCGCATTGATCCTGCTGGCACAGGCGGTGGCCACCCGCCCCGAGCTGATCGACGGCATCGGCGCGCGGGTGTTGTCGTGGTTCAACTCGGTGCGGGGCAAGCCCGCAGGTACCGGGTTGTCGAAATGGCGGGGGATCCTCGGCCAACTCGAATCCGTACAGCTGGGTCGTCGCGATCTCAGCGTCGCGTTCAGCTGGTCGCTGTTCAACTGGATCGCCGACGTGGCCTGCCTGTTGTTCGCCTGCTACGCCACGGGCGGTCACCCGTCGATCGCGGGCGTGATCGTCGCCTATGCGGCCGCCCGCGCGGTCGGCTCCATCCCGTTGATGCCGGGCGGGTTGCTGGTCGTCGAAGCGGTGCTGGTACCGGGGCTGGTGTCGAGCGGAATGCCGCTTGCCGCAGCGATATCCGCGATGCTGGTCTACCGGTTGATCAGCTGGATCTTCATCGCCGTGATCGGCTGGGTGATCTTCTTCTTCA
>NZ_JBAUJB010000181.1:0-3453 GCF_049683355.1 Mycobacterium sp. | reverse complement strand
CGCTCGTGAGCGGTGAGCAGCAGGTGGTCGAACTGCCCGCGGAGAACCTGCGGATCGAAGCTGAGGGTCCCGAGTTCGGCGACGATCTGTGTCGCCAACAGGCGCAGCTTGGTGTTCGAATGCTGCGACCGCCACTGCAGGAGCTCGAACGCCTCATCGGCGTCGATGCGGTAGACCAGCATTAGCGCCCCCTTGGCCTGCTCGATGGCCGCCCGCGCGTCGAAGATGTCTGACAACGTGTCGGTGAGCGCCTCTTGGCGCACCTGCTCGAAGTTCAGTGTCAGGTCGACGTAGTAACCCTCGGTGCCGACGACCGCTCCACTGCCGTCGACCATCCGATCGGCCAGCACGATGACCGTGTGTTCGGCGCCGCCGGTGTCGATGAAGCGATGCCGGCTGGAGAACGTCCCGTCGAAGTGCAGGGCATGGTCCAGCAGGTCCTGGACGGGGCGCCGGTCGTCGGGGTGTTTGTGCGACAGCAGCAGCTCTGTGGTCGGCGTGACGGTCCCTGGCTCGTAACCGTGCATGCGCGCCACTTCGTCCGACCACTCCCACCGCTGACCCACGAACCAGAAGCGGAAACCGCCGACCCGCAGTCGCTGGAGGCCGTCACCGGAAGCGTCCGGCTCGGGGGTCGACGTCATCTCGGGGTCCGACACCCGCTCATTCTGACACCGTGCTGGTCATCGCAGGTGTTTTCGCGAGCGTCTCGACCGGGTGCACGGTTTGACTGTGCCCCGGCGGGGTAGACGCGCCGACATGACTTCTTTGTGGCTGGCCGGCCGTGCGGATTCGGCGGCTCGACCTGATATTCCCGAACGCGCCGATGTGGTGGTGGTCGGCGCCGGCATCACCGGTCTGACCACCGCGGCGCTGTTGGCCAGGGCAGGCAAGCACGTCGTGGTCCTGGAGGCCCGCTACATCGGGGCGGGCACGACCGGCAACACCACCGGCAAGGTGAGCCTGCTACAGGGCACGAAGTTGTCCCGGATCGCGGCCAAGCACGGCGACGACGTGCTGCGCGCTTACGCCACCGGGAACATGGAGGGCCAGGACTGGCTGCTGAGGTACTGCGACGAGCACGGTCTCAACGTCCAGCGCGAGGATGCGTTCAGCTACGCCCAGTCGCCCCAGGGGGTCAGCACCGCCGAAGACGAGCTCGCTGCCGGACGTGCGGCAGGCCTCGGCGTCAGCTGGTGCGCCGATACCGACGTTCCGTTCCCGTACTACGGCGGCGTCCGACTACCGGATCAGGCCCAGATCGACCCCGCTCCGCTGCTGCAGAGCCTCGCGGCCGAGCTCGAAAGCCACGGCGGCAGCGTCCACTCCGGTGCCCGGGTGCACTCGGTGTCGGGTCGCGGCCCGGTACGCATCGACGTGCGGTTGTCGACCGATGACCCGCGCGCCCCCCGGCCGGTCCAGATCACCGCGCCGCGTTGCATCCTCGCCACCGGCATCCCGATCTTGGACCGCGGCGGGTTCTTCGCGCGGCTGAAACCGGAACGTTCCTACTGTCTGGCTTTCGACGTGCCCGGCGATGTGACCCGACCGATGTTCCTGTCGGTTGATTCTCCGACGCGCTCGCTGCGCTACGCGCCGAGCGCCGACGGGGACAAACTCGTCGTCGGTGGTGCCGGACATACCGTCGGCCGCGCCGGCTCACCGTCCCGCAGCCTCGAGGAGCTGACCCACTGGGCCCGACTTCACTACCCCGGTGCCGTGCAGACCCACTTCTGGTCGGCGCAGGACTACACCCCGATCGATGAGCTGCCCTACGTCGGACCGATTCTGCCGGGCAGCGAAAGCATCTATGTGGCAACCGGATTCGACAAGTGGGGGATGACCAACGGCGTTGCCGCGGCGCTGGCGCTGACCAGCCGGATACTGGGCGGCCGAATGGACTGGTCTGCTGCCTTCGCCAGCTGGCGAACAGCCGAACTGGCGGGGGTGCCGACCGCGCTGCAGGCCAATCTGGAGGTCGGCTTCAACCTGGCGAAAGGCTGGGTGAGCCCGTGGCTCAGCCGTTCGGAGGTGCCGCACGACGGTGGCGTGGTTAGTGGTCCGCCGTGGCGGATGCACGCCGACAGCATCGTCGACGGAGTCGCGCACACGACTTCCCCGGTGTGCCCGCATCTCGGCGGCGTGGTGCGGTGGAACGATGCCGACCAGGCCTGGGAGTGCCCGTTGCACGGGTCGCGCTTCGCTCCCGACGGCGAACTGCTCGAAGGCCCGGCGACCCGGGGTCTTACACCGTCAGCTCAGAAGGTGAGCGGCTGAACCGGCCGGTTGGCCGTCAGAGAACGGGCCGACCGCCGGTCACCGCCACCCTGGCGCCGGAGATGTAGCTTCCCTCGTCGGAGGCGAGCAGCACGTAGACCGGGGCGAGTTCGACGGGTTGGCCCGCCCGGCCCAGCGGAGTGTCATCTCCGAAGTTGGCTACCTTTTTCTCGGGAAGCGTGGCCGGGATCAGCGGCGTCCAGATCGGCCCGGGCGCCACGCTGTTCACACGAATGCCCTTCTCCCCCAACATCTGAGCCAGGCTCGCGGAGAAGTTGGCTATCGCGGCCTTGGTGGCGGCGTAGGGCGCGAGGGTGGGCGACGGGGTATCGGAGTTCACCGAGGAACTGCCGATCACCGATGCTCCGGCCGGCATGTGCGGTAGCGCCGCCTTGAGCAGGTAGAAGTAGGAACCGACGTTCAGCCGGAACGTGTAATCCCATTCCTCGTCGCTGATCTCGTCGAGGCTGTCGTGGGACATCTGGAACGCGGCGTTGCTGACCAGCACGTCGATCCCGCCGAATTCGGTGGCCGCACGGTCGATCACCGCGCGGCAGTGCGCCGGGTCAGCCAGATCCCCGCGCATCAGCACACACTTGCGGCCGGCATCCTGCACCAAGCGCTCGACCTCGGCGGCGTCGTCGTCCTCGTTGAGGTACGCGATCAGCACGTCGGCACCCTCTCGGGCGTACGCAATCGCCACCGCGCGGCCGATCCCGCTGTCGCCACCGGTGATCACCGCCCGCTTGCCCGCAAGGCGTCCGGTGCCGCGGTAGCTGGATTCACCGCAGTCCGGCACCGGGTCCATCGCCGACTGCAGACCGGGAACTTCTTGCTGTTGTGGTGGAAAACCCATGGTCAACCTTTCTCTTCGGCGGCCTCGAGGTCGCGGCGTTCCGCCAGGGACGCCAACCTCCAGGTACATTCGCGATTCCTGGGCCAGGCCGCCGCGAGCCCCACCGAGTCGGGCAGCCATCTCAGCGGCGCGTTGGCGGGAACCTCTGCCATCTCGATACGGCATCCGGTGGGCGTCGGGGAGAGCCGCATGGTGATCCGCGCCGCACCGAACGGCCTGGTCTTGGCCAGGAGCACGAGTTCTTCGAGTGGCGTGCACTTCTCGACGGTGGTGGTGTCGTTGATGACCAACGGCCACAACCCGATCGAGTGGTGGATCTG
>NZ_JBAUJB010000180.1:0-3671 GCF_049683355.1 Mycobacterium sp. | reverse complement strand
CGCCCGCGCCGTCGCGGCACTTCGCCGACGGTGAGGGCGCCCACCGGACCGTTGCGCAACCCGCTCCGACGTCGGCGGCGTCGATGGGCAACCACCGTGCGATCGACGCCCTGTCCCATGTCGGGGTCCGCAGCGCGGTGAAGATGCCCTCGCAGCGTGGGTGGCGACACTGGATCTACATGCTGACCCGCATCAACCTCGGGCTCTCGCCGGACGAGATGTACGAGATGGACCTGCATGCCCGCATCCGGCGCAACGCCAGGGACTCTTACCAGATCGGCGTTTTCGGTCTGAAAGGCGGGGTGGGCAAGACGGCGGTGACCGTCGCGCTGGGGTCGGCACTCAGCAAGGTGCGCGGAGACCGGATTCTCGCGATCGACGCCGATCCCGACGGCGGCAACCTGGCCGACCGAGCCGGGCGGCAGTCGGCAGCGACCATCGCGGACCTGTTGACCGACAAAGAGTTGCACCGCTACAACGATATTCGCGCGTACACCAGCATGAACGGCGCGAACCTCGAAGTGCTGTCCTCGGAGGAGTACAGCGCGGCGCGGCGCGAATTCAACGACGAGGACTGGCGGTCGGCGACGGAGATCGTGTCGCGCTACTACAACCTGGTGCTCGCCGACTGCGGCGCGGGACTCTTCCAGCCCGG
The DNA here is from genome assembly GCF_049683355.1 of Mycobacterium sp. GTDB lineage: Bacteria > Actinomycetota > Actinomycetes > Mycobacteriales > Mycobacteriaceae > Mycobacterium. Next base: position 3,016 of record NZ_JBAUJB010000180.1, on the reverse strand, counting down.
CGCTCGGGGCGTGCTCTCGACGGTGTCGGGTCTGGTGATCGTGGCGAGCGCCTCGATCGACGGTGCCCGTCAGGCGGCGATCACAATGGACTGGCTGCGCCAGAACGGGTATCAAGACCTGCTGGGTCGGTCCTGCGTCGTCATCAACCACGTCACGCCGGGCAAACCCAACATCGACGTCGAGGATCTCGTGCAGCAGTTCGAGCGGCACGTGCCCCCGGGTCGGGTGATCGTGCTGCCGTGGGACAAGCACATCGCCGCGGGCACCGAGATCCAGCTGGATCTGCTGGGTAAGCAGTTCGGACGCAAGGTCATCGAGTTGGCGGCTGCGCTCTCGGACGACTTCGACAGGCTCGAACGGCGTTGACCGCGACGGCCGCGCACGCGTCGTCGACCGCCGTCACCCCCGGTCGGCCGTCGACCACGCGGGTCACGATCCTGACCGGTAGGCGGATGACCGATCTGGTACTGCCCTCGACGGCGCCGATCGAGACCTACGTCGACGAGACCGTGTCGGTGTTGGCCGAGATCCTCTCGGACACACCGGCAGAGGTGTTGGCAGGCTTCGACTTCAAGGCGCAGGGGGCTTGGTCGTTCGCGCGCCCGGGTGCCCCGCCGATCAAACTATCCGAGTCCCTCGACGAAGCAGGTGTGGTCGACGGTTCGCTGCTCACCATCGTTCCGGTCAGTCGCACCGAACGCTACCGGCCGCTGGTCGAGGACGTCATCGATGCGATCGCGGTGCTCGACGAGACTCCGGAGTTCGATCGCACGGCGCTGTACCGATTCGTCGGGTTGGTGCTTCCGTTGGCGGCAGCCGCCGTCACCACCGTGGCGATCCTGTCCTGGGCGTCCACGGGGCGTGACTGGTGGTGGGCGGTCATCCTGGGCGTGCTGGGTCTGGCCCTGCTGGGCGGCAGCGTGTTGTCCCAGCGCAGGTTCGGCAACCTCGACATGGCCGAGAGCCTGCTGGTGTCCTCGCTGCTGACTCTGGGTGGTGCGGTCGCGCTGGCGGTGCCACTGCCACGCGGGGTGGAATCCCTTGGGGCGCCGCAACTCGCGGGTGTGGGTTCGCTGCTGCTGCTGATGGTTCTGGCGAGTCGGGGTGGGCCGAGGCGTCGAGCAGAGGTGGCCGCCTTCCTTGCGGTGGTCGCGACCGCGGTGACGATCGCCGCGGTGGCATTCGGGTACGGCTGGAGCAATTGGGTGCCGGCGGGCGCGATCGCCTTCGGGCTGATCGTCGTCACCAACGCAGCCAAGCTCACGGTGGCCGTGGCCCGGATCGCGCTGCCACCGATCCCGGCGCCCGGTGAGACGGTGTCGAACGACGAGTTGCTGGATCCGGTGACCACGCCGGACGCATCCGAGGAGTCGGAGACCTGGCAGGCGATCATCGCCTCGGTGCCCGACTCTGCCGCACGCCTGACCGAGCGCAGCCGGCTGGCGAAGCGACTGCTGATCGGATTCCTCACCGCAGGTGCGTTGATCCTCGCGGCCGGGGCGATAGCGGTTGTGGTGCAAGGGCACTTCTTCAAGCACAGCATGATCGTGGCGAGCCTGGTGATGATTGTGTGCGGTTTCCGCTCCCGGCTCTACGCCGAGCGGTGGTGCGCCTGGGCGCTGATGGCGGCGGCCGTGGCGATCCCGACCGGCGTGATGGTTCGGCTGTGTCTGTGGTACCCGTCGCGGGCCTGGCTGGTGCTGGGCATATACACCGCAGTCGCGTTGGTAGCGGTGGTCCTGATCGGTGCCACCGAGGGCGTACGGCGGGTATCGCCGGTCACCAAGCGGATTCTCGAGCTACTCGATGGTGCCGCGATCGCGGCGGTCATCCCGATGTTGCTGTGGATCGCTGGGGTGTACGACCTACTACGCAACCTGCGGTTCTAGGGGATCAGCCATGGGCAATCCACCTCCTCTGTCGGTAGATCCAGAGCAACTGGGTACGGCGGGCGGTGAGCTGTTGACGTCAGCGGCTCAACTGCCCCCGGCGCCGCCGCCGTTCGCGCCCGCGGGCGCAGATCCGCTGTCGACCGCGATCATCAGCCAGATCCCCAACATCGAGGGGCCCGTGATGACCCAGCTGCTCGCGGTGCAAGCGCAGTCGACGAAAACCGCGAACAACGTCGTCGCCGCGGCACAGGCGTACTCGTCGACCGATCAGCAACTCGGCGGGCAGATCAGCCAGGAGATGCAGAGCCTGCCGGGCGCGCCGGGCACCGGATCAGGTGGTCCGGCGTCTGCAGCCGGCTCGAGCGCCGATTCGATGAGCCAGATGGTGAGCACGCCCATGCAGATGGCAGGTCAGATGGCGCAGATGCCCATGCAGGTGATGGGCGCGGCGGCGGCCGTGCCGCAGGGTGTCATGCAGGGCGCGCAGCAGGTGGGTCAGCAGGTCCAACAGGTGGCGGGCCAGTTCGGTCAGGGCAGTTCCGGTGGTCATTCCGGCACCGTCGGGCAAGGAGATTCGGCCGCCAAGGCCGACGGCCCCGGCGGTGGGTTTCCGGAGGGGCAGCCTGCCGAGGAGCCGGAGCCGGACGGCGGGCAGGCCCGCGAGGATGACCCGCATGACAACGAGCGTGACGGCGCGGCGGCGGCGGACCCGGGTGCCGAACGTGCACCGGATACGACCGACCGCGAAGGTGATGCGGCGTCATCGGGTCCTGGACGTCACCGCGCCGCCGAACCTGACGACAGGATCGATCTGTGAGCTGCGTGAGTCGACCGACGACCGCTTAGCCTTAGCTTAGCCCGGATACACCGATCCGGTGGATGGGTGATGTGAGTTGAAACGCCGAAATGCCCTGTCGTGGTGGAGAATGAGATTTCTTGAGGATCACATTCGGCCATAACGAAGGGCATCTCGTAGATGGAACTATCTCACACCCGGCCCGTCGCGTCTGCAGTCTTCGATGACCCCAATCTGGTGTCGTGTGCCGGGCTGATCCCGATGGCCGCCCTGGCCCGAAAATGTGGTCTGGCCGAGTTGGCCGATGAGCACATGAGCGTGCCGACC
>NZ_JBAUJB010000179.1:0-2203 GCF_049683355.1 Mycobacterium sp. | reverse complement strand
GGCATGGTGGGTGGGCTCGCGGCCCGGTGGGCGCGTCGGCGCGATCGCGCTGGCCGCCACCGGCATCGCCGCGGCGTACATCGATGTCATCGCCGTCACGACGATCTACGGCTGGGCCTCCGCGCCGGCGGGACTCGTCCTCGCCGCGGTGATCGCCGGCGGCGGTCTGGCCCTGGCACGCCGGTGGGATTCCGAACATCTCGGCCTGCTGGTGGTGGTGCCCTTGATCGGTCTGGCGCCCGTCGTCACCGACGGTGTCACCCTTCTCCTCATCGGGTTCATGCTCGCCCTGTCCGCGGTGTCGGTGCCGGCGCAATTGGGTAGGGACTGGATCTGGTTGCACGTCGCACGAATCGCCGCCATGGTCTTGCCCCTTCTGGCGGCGCTCGCAGCGCGCGCCTTCGACTCGGGTGAGGACCTGTCGCTGGCGGGGGCGTGCGCGATCGCGGCGGTGGTGAGCCTCGGCGCTGCGTTGATCCTGCTTCCGGGTACGGCCAACCGCACAGCGATGGCGTTGCTGACCGCGGCCGGGGTGACACCGGTGTTGGGTGTGGTCCTCGCGGTGGACCACGTCATCGCGGCGTTGATGGCCGGTGCGTTGTCGGCGGCACTGCTGGCGATCGTGCTTGTCGGGGAACGCCTTCCCTGGGTGCCCGGCGTGGTGCGGCGGGTGTTCTCCGCGACGTCCGCGGTCGCCGCTCTGATCGCCGTCACCGTGGCGTTCGACGGCCCGGTTGCCGCCCCGGTGCTGCTGGCGATGGCCGTGGTGGTGGCGGTGGCGGGGCGCAGTGACCATGTGGCGCGTTGGGCGGTGACCGGCTTCGCGATCGTCGGCGCCGCACTGCAGTCCGGATACGCGCCGCCGAGCGCTCTGCTCGAGCCGACCGTGCTCGCCACCGCCTCGGCCGTTTCGACGTTGGTCTCCAGCATCCTGCTGGCCGCGTGCGCGGTGGTGATCGTGTGGTCGTGGAGAACGACGGCGCACGCGCTGTGGGTCGGTGCCGTCGTGGTGATCGTCTATGCCGTCACGTTGTTCACCGTCACCGCAGGCACTCTGGTCGGCGGTGACAACGACCTCGGCTTCTACGCCGGCCACATGGCGGCGACCATCTGCTGGATCGTGATGGCGGCGGGGTTGTTCGGTTACGCCGCCCGCCGGCCGCGCACCGAGCGTTCGGTGCCGATCGCCGGTGGACTGGGTCTGGTCGCCGCCGCGATGGCGAAGCTGTTCCTGTTCGACCTGGGCACCCTGGACGGCATCTTCCGGGTCGCGGTGTTCATCGTCGTGGGGCTGATTCTGCTGTGCATGGGTGCGGGGTACGCCCGCCTGCTGGAGAAACAGGACCACGTCATGACGCAGATCACCCCATGAATTGGATCGATTCCAGATTACGGTGCGTTGGGTTGAGTATGGCTACAACAACGAATGTGCGTAGGACAGAGGCCGAGGTCTCGGGCTTCCAGGCTTCACCGGAACTCAGCGCCGCGTTGCAGCAGGTGCTGGTCGACCTGATCGAACTGCACCTGCAGGGTAAGCAGGCGCACTGGAACGTCGTCGGCACCAACTTCCGCGACCTGCACCTCCAGCTCGACGAGGTCGTCGACTTCGCTCGTGAAGCCAGCGACACCGTCGCCGAACGGATGCGTGCACTGGACTCAGTGCCGGACGGTCGGTCGGACACCGTGGCGGCGAGCACCTCGTTGCCGGAGTTTCCCGCCTACGAGCGGAGCACCGGCGAGGTCGTCGACCTGATCACCGGTCGGGTTTATGCGGCGGTGGACACCCTGCGGTCGGTCCACGACACGGTGGACGCCGAGGATCCGAGCACTGCGGACATCCTGCACCAGCTCATCGACGGCTTGGAGAAGCTGGCGTGGCTGCTGAAGTCGGAGAACCGGAAGGTGTGACGACCCGGCCAGAGTCGGCCCGGTGGCCGACCAGGTACCAGGTGTGCATGATGCCCTTGCCCTTGATGTCGACGTGGCCGCGCTCCTCGAGCACAAAAGAGTCGTGCAGCCGCTCATAGACGTTGTCGGGCACCTGGATTCGCCCTTCGACGTCGGTAGTTTCCATGCGGGCCGCGACGTTCACCGCGTCGCCCCACACGTCGTAGAAGAACTTCCTGGCGCCGACGACGCCGGCGACGACGGGCCCTGCGGCCATGCCGATGCGTAGCGGTACGTCGCGGCCCTGGGAGTCCTT
>NZ_JBAUJB010000178.1:0-11907 GCF_049683355.1 Mycobacterium sp. | reverse complement strand
GATCTCGGGTCCGAGCCGCTGATCCGCGAGATCCACACCCGATGGTTCGGCGCCGACCTGGCCGCCCGGGACCTGTTCCCGCCGGACATGGAGAAGCAGCGCCAGGTCTTCGCCCAGGCCCTGTGCTGGCTGTGCGACCAGCTCATCGCCCAGCGTGCCGAGGAGCCGGTGGCCTTCCTCGCCCAGCTCGGCCGCGACCACCGCAAGTACGGTGTCACCCAAGCGCATTACGCGTCGCTGCAGCAGGCAATGCTCACAGTCCTGCGCGCACAGCTGGCCGACCGGTGGGACCGCCGCCTCAACGAGGCGGTCAACGATGTCGTGGAGTTGGTCATCGGAGTGATGAGCGGTGCGGCGGACGCCGAGACCAGCCCCCCGTTCAGTGACGGCACGGTGCTCGAGCACCTGCGGCCCACCCGCGACGTCTCGATCGTCCGGCTGAAGATGGACCACGCGCTGAACTATCTGCCCGGCCAGTACGTCCCGGTCCAGGTCCCACAGTGGCCGCGGCGGTGGCGTTACCTGAGTCCGTCGATCCCCCCCGACCCGGCCGGGTACGTCGAGTTCCACATCCGCTCGGTGCCCGGCGGGATGGTGAGCCCGACGATCGTCGGCGAGGCCCGCCCCGGCGACCGGTGGCGACTGTCCAACCCGCACGGCGCGATGCAGGTCGACCGCGAGGCCGGCGACGTCCTGATGGTCGCGGGTTCGACCGGCCTGGCGCCGCTGCGCGCCCTGATCATGGATCTGACCAGGTTCGGGGAGAACCCGCGCGTCCACCTGTTCTTCGGGGCGCGGTACCCGTGCGAGCTCTACGACCTGCGCACCCTCTGGGAGATCGCCTCGACGAACCCATGGCTGTCGGTGACGCCGGTCTCCGAGCTCAGTGTTGATCCTCCGTGGGCCGCCGACTACCCCGACGCGACGCCGCCGCGCGGCCTGCACGTGCGGCAGACCGGCGCCCTGCCCGAGGTCGTGACGCGGTACGGCAGCTGGAGTGACCGCCAGATCCTGCTGTGCGGCAAGCCCGAGATGGTGCAGGCCACCAAGGCGGCACTGATCGCCAAAGGCGCACCTGCCGAACAAATCCGCCATGACCCGCTGGCAAGCTGAGCCCACGTGGCAGGATCGACTGCCATGGCCGAGTTTGAAACCGTCACGCTGCGCGATCCCTCGTCCGCGCTGACCGCCACCTACGTCCCCGCCGCAGGCATGGTCGCCACGTCGCTGTCGGACGGGGGCGCCGAACTGCTGGGCCAGCGCCGCGGGCTACAGGCCTATGTGTCCAACCACAAGACCATGGGGATCCCGATCCTCTATCCGTGGGCGAACCGGCTGAGCAGCAATGGTTACGGCGTCGACGGTGCGGTCGTGACGCTGACCCCCGGCACCGGCGGCGTGCGTACCGACCAGCACGGAGTGCCGATCCACGGGACATTGGCCGCGTACCCGGACTGGAACGTCACCACGATGCTGGAGTCCCAGTTGACCGCCGAACTGGATTTCGCCGCGCGGCCCGCGCTGCTGGCGACGTTCCCGTTCCCGCACCTGCTGACGTTGGACATCACCCTGCTCGACCGGACACTGACGGTGAAGACCACGGTCAGCGCGACCACCGGATCGCGGGTGCCGATGTGCTTCGGCTTCCATCCGTACCTGCAGTTGCCGGGTGTGCCGCGGGTGAACTGGAACATCGAGACACCTGCCATGCGGTACCAGCCGGTGAACGCGTGGGGAATTCCTACGGGCCGGATCGAGGATCGCCCGGCGGCCTCGGAGTTGTTGGGTGACAGGTTCATCGACGACGGCTACGACGAAGTCGCGCCCGGATCGGTGTTCGCCCTCTCAGGTGGCGACCGGCGCATCGAGGTGCACTTCGATGAAGGTTTCACCGCCGCGCAGGTGTTCGCACCCGGCGACGACGACGTCGTGTGCTTCGAGCCGATGGCCGCCCCCACAGACGCGCTGCGCCGCGGCGGCTATCACGAGGTGCAGCCCGGCGAATCCGCGACGGCCCAGTTCCGCATCAAGGTCGACTAGTTCCGCCGGATGGTCAGCGCTGGTGGCGTGGCTGCCACACCACCAGCGCGGTGCTCTTGGCTCGCGGCTGAGCCCGCAGGTGCTCGACCTCGGCGCTCAGTTCGCGGACCCGCGCCTGCAGCGCCTCTACCTGATTGGTCAGCTCGATGATCCGCTTGATCCCCGCCAGGTTCACGCCCTCGTCCTGCGACAGCCGCTGCACCTCGCGGAGCAGATCCACGTCACGTTCCGAATAACGCCGTCCGCCACCCGAACTGCGCTGGGGGCTGACCAGACCGAGCCGGTCGTAGGTACGCAGTGTCTGCGCGTGCATGCCGGCAAGTTCGGCAGCCACCGAGATCAGAAACGTCCTGGCTTCCTCCCTGCGGCCGGCACTCATTGTGCACCGGCCCAACCCGCCCGGGGGTCGAACCCAGCGGCGCGCTCGGCTTTGGCGTATGCCTCGAGGGCCTCGGCGGCTTCACCCTCGAGGTTCGGTGGCACCGCCACCTTGACGGTGACCAGCAGATCGCCGTGGCCGCCGGCACGCTTGGGCACGCCACGCCCGCGGACCCGCAGGATGCGGCCGTCGGATGTCCCCTTCGGCACCCGCACCCCGACCTTGCCTTCCAGCGTCGGAACTGAAAGCGTTGTGCCCAAGGCCAATTCGTGAAAGCTCACCGGGAGCGTCACGGTCAGGTCGTCGCCATTGCGTCCGAACACCTTGTCCGGCCTGACATGTACGGTCACGTACAGGTCACCCGACGGCGCTCCCCGAAGTCCGGCTTCGCCCTGTCCGGCCAGCCGGATACGCTGACCGTCCTCGACACCGGGAGGGATCCGCACGTTGATGGTGCGGGTGCGGGTGGTCACGCCCGTTCCCTTGCACTCGTCGCAGGGGTTCTCGATGATCGACCCGCTGCCACGACATTCGGTGCACGGCTCGGAGAAGCCGAACGCCCCCTGATTGCGGCTGATGACGCCCGCACCGTTGCAGTTCGGGCAGACCTTCGGGCTGGTTCCCGGACGTGCGCCGCTGCCGTGGCAGTTCGTGCACGGCGCCGGGCTGGTCAGCCGAAGTGGCATCGCGACACCCTTGGTGGCCTCCAGGAAGCTGAGCTCGGTCTCGGTCTCGAGGTCGTTGCCCCGGCGCGGACGCGACGGGCGCGGTTGCTGAGCACCCCGCCCGAAAAGCCCACCGAACAGGTCCCCGATGTTCGCGCCGCCGGTTTGACCGGCAGCGTCGAACAGGTCGTTCAGGTTGAACTCCTGGCCGTCCCCGCCGGCACCGAAGCCGCCGAATCCTCCGCCACCGCCACCACCGCCACCACCGAAGCGGCCCCGACCGAACCCGCCGCCTGCGAACAGCCGGCGGGTTTCGTCGTACTCCTTGCGCTTCGCCGGATCCGTCAGGACTTCCTTGGCTTCCGAGGCGGCTTTGTACCGCTCTTCGGCCGCGGCGTTGCCGGGGTTCCGGTCGGGGTGGTTCTCCGAGAGAATCTTGCGGGCGGCCCGCTTGATCTCCTTCTCGTCGGCATCAGAGGTGACGCCGAGCTCCTTGTAGAAGTCCTTCTCAACCCACTCTCGCTGGGCCATATCGGGTCACCTCCTCTCCCGCTCGTTGTTGTAGATGGTCAACTCTTATGATTCTGAGGGCTGTTCCGCGCTCACGTCGGCATTACCGTCAGCCTCCGTCGCGTCGGGCACGGTGTCCACGACGCCCACCATCGCATGGCGGACCACTTGGTCACCGACCTTGTAGCCACGCCGCATGACGGTCCCGACGACCGGATGGGTGCCCTCGCCTTCGTGCTGAACGGCTTCGTGCAACGCGGGATCGAACTCGTCACCCTCGCTCCCGAATCCTGAAAGGCCAAGCGCCTCAAGCGCTGTCGAGAGCTTGTCGGCAACAGAGCGCAGCGGTCCGGATTCCAGGTCACCGTGGCTGCGGGCCCGGTCCAGGTCGTCGAGCACCGGCAACAGCTCGGTGATCACCGAGGCCTTGGCCCGGTCGGAGATCAACTGCTGATCACGCAGTGCCCGCTTGCGGTAGTTCGCGAAATCCGCTTGCACGCGTTGCAGATCGTTGAGCAACTCGGCCGCCTTGCCGGCTTCCTCGACGGATTCGCCCGCGAACTCGTCCGGCGCCGGCCCCCCACTGGGGGCCGGCCCGGCGGCAGCGGTGTCCCGCACCTGACCCGTTTCCGGATCTATGCGCCGCTTGTCGGTGACGGTGATCGGTTCCTGTTCGGCGGAACGGTCGCGGTCGTCACTCACTTGCGCTCCTGATCGTCCTCAACAACCTCGGCGTCGACGACGTCGTCGTTGGAACCCTCGGCCCCGGCGGCGTCACCTCCACCTGCAGCCTGCTCGGCCTGGGTGGCCTCATAGATCGCCTGGCCCAGAGCCTGGCTCTCCTCACCCAGCTTCTCCATCGCGGACTTGATCGCGCCGATGTCAGTACCGCCCAGCGCCGACTTGGCCTCGGCGATCGCGCCGTCGACCTTGGTCAGCGTGTCCTCGGGGACCTTTGAGCCTCCCTCGGCTTCTCGCTGCTCCTTGACGAACTTCTCCGTCTGGTACACCAGCGATTCGGCCTGGTTGCGGACGTCGGCCTCTTCGCGACGCGTGCGGTCCTCCTCGGCGTGCGCTTCGGCGTCCTTGATCATCCGGTCGATCTCCTCCTGGGACAGGCCTGAGCCCTCCTGGATGCGGATCGTGTTCTCCTTGCCGGTGCCCTTGTCCTTGGCGGTGACGTGCACGATGCCGTTGGCGTCGATGTCGAAGGTGACCTCGATCTGCGGCACGCCGCGGGGGGCCGGCGGGATACCGGTCAGCTCGAAGGAGCCGAGCAGCTTGTTGTGCGAGGCGATCTCACGTTCACCCTGGAACACCTGGATCTGCACCGACGGCTGATTGTCGTCGGCCGTGGTGAACGTCTCCGACCGTTTGGTCGGGATCGTGGTGTTGCGCTCGATCAGCTTGGTCATCACACCGCCCTTGGTCTCGATACCGAGAGACAGCGGCGTGACGTCAAGCAGCAGAACGTCTTTCACCTCACCCTTGAGCACACCGGCCTGAAGGGCTGCACCAACGGCGACGACCTCGTCCGGGTTGACTCCCTTGTTGGGCTCCTGGCCGCCGGTCATCTCCTTGACCAGCTCGGAGACCGCGGGCATACGCGTCGAACCACCGACGAGGACCACGTGGTCGATGTCACCGACGGCGATTCCGGCATCCTTGATGACCTGCTGGAACGGCTTGCGGGTGCGATCGAGCAGATCCTGGGTGATGCGCTGGAACTCCGAGCGGGTCAGCTGCTCGTCGAGGAACAGCGGGTTCTTGTCCGCGTCGACCGTGATGTAGGGCAGGTTGATCGAAGTGGACTGACCCGAGCTCAGCTCGATCTTCGCCTTCTCGGCGGCTTCACGCAGCCGCTGCATCGCCATCTTGTCCTTGGTCAGGTCGATGCCACTGGTGCCCTTGAACTTGTCGACGAGCCATTCGACGATCCGGTCGTCCCAGTCGTCGCCACCGAGGTGGTTGTCACCGGAGGTGGCGCGCACCTCGACCACACCCTCACCGATCTCGAGCAGGGACACGTCGAAGGTGCCACCGCCGAGGTCGAAGACCAGGATGGTCTGTTCCTTCTCGCCCTTGTCCAGGCCGTAGGCCAGCGCGGCCGCGGTCGGCTCGTTGACGATGCGCAGCACGTTCAGCCCGGCGATCTGGCCGGCTTCCTTCGTGGCCTGGCGCTGGGCGTCGTTGAAGTAGGCGGGCACCGTGATGACGGCGTCGGCGATGTCTTCACCGAGGTAGCTCTCGGCGTCGCGCTTGAGCTTCTGCAGGATGCGCGCGCTGATCTCCTGTGGTGTGTAGTTCTTGCCATCGATCTCCACGGACCATTCCGTGCCGATCTCCCGCTTGACCGACCGGATGGTCCGGTCGACGTTGGTCACCGCCTGGTTCTTGGCGGGCTGACCGACCAGCACCTCGCCGTTGCGCGCAAACGCGACGACCGAAGGGGTGGTCCGGGAACCCTCGGAGTTGGCGACGACGACTGGGTCGCCACCTTCAAGCACTGCGACGACGGAGTTGGTGGTCCCGAGGTCGATACCGACCGCACGAGCCATAATTGCTGCCTCCTGAATAGACGTTTAGTTGGTCCTCAGATGTGTGAGTGCACCGCGCTCAAGACTGCACCTGTTGCCACCGCGGTGTCAACTCAGACTTGAGTCTGATTCACTCAACTATCGATATGGCTAACGGGGTGCCGCGGCGATTTGTTCCCGACAGACCCCGGCTTCCGTGAAATAGCGTTCCTGGTCGCGATCTGCACCGACATCACAGCCCTGGCTTCACACTCGCGGCTGCCCTGCCACCCGCGCGTCACTTCCGTCACTCGCACCACAGGCTGGGTACGCTGGCCGGAATGAAGACGCGGCTGGTGATCGCAAGCGTGCTTGCCTGCGCCGCCCTGCTCGCCGGCTGCCAGTCCAGCGTCGAGGGCACCGCCACCCGGCAACAGGACTCGTTCGCCGAGCCCGAATTTCCCACGCCGAGGCCGAGCCGCCCGACCGCGGCGCCGCCGTCCACAACCGATCCGCGCCCGATCCCGACCGCGCCGCGACCCTCCGGCGGGGAGGTGCTGCAACCCCGCAACGGCTACGTGTTCATCCAGACCAAGACCGGCAAGACCCGGTGCCAACTCAACGAGCAGGAAGTGGGCTGCGAGGCAGCGTTCACCGATGCACCCGAGATCGAGGGCACACCTGCGAACGGGGTGCGCCTCACCGCCGACGGGCAGATCAGTTGGGTGCTGGGCAATCTGGGGGCCATCCCTGCAGAAACCCTGGACTACCGCACCTATTCGGCGGTGGGCTGGACCATCGAGGCCAGCGTGGACGGCACCCGCTTCACCAACGACAGCACCGGACGCGGCATGGTCGTCAGCGTCGGAGGCGTCGACGGTTTCTGACCCGCTGTCACTTACCGGTCATCGGCGGCGACGTTTGACGGCTGCCTCGTCGTGGAACAGCACACCGGATGAGCATCCGCGACGGCTGACCGACCATGAGGTGGGAAACTGCAGGGGACACGACGGAAGGGCAACCACTGACATGACCGTGGCACAGCAGGAACGGGCCGCCCTTGTTGCGACGTTCCGGAAAGTTCCGCCGGACGCGTCCACCTTGTGCGAGGGCTGGGACGCCCGCGATCTCGCCGCACACCTGGTGGTCCGCGAGCGCCGGTTGGATGCGGCGCCGGGGATCCTGATCCCCGCGTTCGCCGGCTACACCGAGCGGGTCCAGGGGCAGCTGGCGGCCTCCACGGACTGGGATGTGCTGGTAGATCAGGTCGCCGAGGGACCGCCGCTGTATTCGCCGTTCAAGCTGCTGGATCCGATCGCGAACGTGGCCGAGATGTTCATCCACCACGAGGACGTCCGGCGCGCCCGTCCGGACTGGGAACCCAGGGCGCTCGACGACAAGACCGTCGCGGCGCTGCGCAGGCCGGTGGCGATGATGTCGCGGATGACGCTGCGCAAGGCGCCGGCCAAGGTCGTGCTCCGCACCCCGCAGGGTGAGACGCTCGCCACCACGGGGCAGGGCCAGCAGCTCACCGTCACCGGGGAACCCGGCGAGCTGCTGCTGTTCGCCGCAGGCCGCGACGAGGCCCGGGTCACGATCGACGGACCAGCCGACCTGGTCGAGCGGGTGAAGCAGTCCCGCGGCGGGCTGTGAGCATAGGCTGAAAATCGTGGATGCAGTGGATTTCAGAATCTTCGTCGAACCTCAGCAGGGAGCCAGCTACGCCGACCAGCTCGCGGTAGCCCGGATCGCGGAGAGCACGGGTTATTCGGCGTTCTTCCGGTCCGACCACTATGTCGCGATGGCCGGCGACGGGCTGCCGGGTCCGACCGACTCGTGGGTGACGCTGGCCGGCCTCGCGCGGGAGACCACCTCGATCCGGCTCGGCACCATGGTGACCTCGGCGACGTTCCGCCACCCCGGACCGCTGGCCATCTCGGTGGCCCAGGTCGACGAGATGTCGAACGGACGTGTCGAGTTCGGCATCGGCGCCGGCTGGTTCGAGGCCGAACACCGGGCCTACGCGATCCCTTTCCCGCCGCTGGGCGAGCGATTCGACAGGCTGACCGAGCAGCTCGAGATCCTCACCGGACTATGGACCACCCCCGTCGGCGAGACCTTCGACTACACCGGGACGCACTACAGCGTCGCGGAATCCCCCGCGCTGCCCAAACCCGCCCAATCGCCGCATCCGCCGATCATCATCGGCGGCGGTGGCGCCAAACGGACCCCCGCGCTGGCGGCGAAATACGCCGCCGAGTTCAACATCCCGTTCGTCCCGCTGGAGACGCTGACCACGCAGTACGCCCGGGTGGAGGCGGCCGTCGAGAAGCAGGGGCGGGAAAAGGACTCGCTGACCTACTCCGCGGCGTTCGTGGTGTGCGCGGGCCGCGACGACGACGACGTCTCCCGGCGCGCAGCGGCGATCGGCCGCGAGGTCGACGAACTTCGCGAGAACTCGCCTGCAGTCGGGACCCCTTCGGAGATCGTCGACAAGTTGGGCCCCTTCATCGAGGCCGGCGTTCAGCGGATCTACCTGCAGGTCCTGGACATGTCGGACCTCGACCACGTGGCGTTCTTCGCCGAGAGGGTGATTCCCCAGCTCCGCTGACCCAGCATCTGCCCGGCGTCCGCGGCTACTATCGGTGGCCGTGAGCAGCCGGGATCGAGACGAAGACGCCCACGGGGAGGCGCCGCCCGTTCCGTGGCACAACCGCACCTCCACCTTGCTCGGAGCCAGCGTGGCGGGCGTGGCCGCGATCGCCCTGCTGGCCGTCGCGATCAGCTGGGGCACCCGCCAGTTCAACGAACCGCAGCAAGCACCCGTCAATTACATCGACTCACCGACCTCGGCCACCGAATCCCGGTCCCCGACGCGCACCACGACCGGGACCATCACCAGCACGAGTCCGCCGATCACGACCGACATCAATCCCGACCTGGCGCCGACGAGCACCGCGGACACCTCGGAATCGCCTGGCCGGAACCCGAACTACCGGCCCCCCAGGACACGCGAGGACGACGCGGACGACGATTCCACCTCCAGCACCACCCGCAACCGACCGCGAACCAACGTGACACGCACGCTGAACCCGGCTCCGTAGCGGCCATCCCGCCTACTATCGGGATTCGTGGCGCGCTACGGATCTCCTGACGACCCGAACAACTACTCGGACGAGGAGCCGACCCAGCTCAGCGACTACGGCTCCTACGACGAGCCGCCGCCGGAGGGTCCGCCGTGGTACCGCAAGCCGGTGGCCTTGGTCGCGTTCGGCGCCATCGGCGCGGTGCTCGTCGCTCTGATCGTCTACGGGCTGGCCAAGGCCATCACCGGCGACTCGACGTCCGAGACGACCACGACGACATCCCTCACCCCGGTGACGTCGACCCCCGCCCCGGCCGTGGTGCCCCCGGCGACGGTCACCGAGACCGCGACCCCGACGACGACCACCGAGGCCGTCCCGACCACCACCGAGCCGACGACCACCACGACAACAACGACGACGACGACACCGACAACGTCGGTCACCACGAGCACCAGCACCAGCACCGTCACCCAGACCGAAACCGAGACGGTGACGGAGCCTCCCCCACCGCCTGCAGAACCCTGAGTCCAGCCGTGTCGAAGGTGCTTGTCACCGGTTTCGGGCCGTATGCCGATACCCCCACCGATCCCGCGCAGCTGGCCGCGGAGGCCGTTGACGGCGAGGGCGTCGCCGGGGCATCGGTGGTGGCGCGGATCGTGCCCGGAGCATATTTCGAGTCCGTCGCGGCAACCGTGCAGGCAGTCGACGAAGTGGGACCTGAGCTGTTGATCATGCTCGGGGAGTTCGGCGGGCGTTCCATGATCACGGTTGAACGACTGGCGCAGAACCTCAACGACTGCGCACGCTACGGGGTCGCCGACACCGCCGGAGAAGTACTGAACGGGCAACCCACCGCCCCCGACGGTCCCGTCGCCTACTGGGCCACCACGCCCAACCGCGCGATGGTGATCGCGATGCGCCGAGCTGGCATTCCCGCCGACTTGTCCGACGCCGCCGGCACATTCGTGTGTAACCACCTGCTGTACGGAATGCTGCACCACATCGCCCGGCACGAGCTGCCGATCCGGGCGGGCTGGCTGCACCTGCCCCATCTGCCCGAGGTCGCCGCGCTCGACCGCAACCTGGGCGCTCCCAGCATGTCGGTGGACACGGCAGCGGCGGGGATTTCGGCCGCGATCGAGGCGGCGGTGACACACACCGAAGACATCACCGACCCGTTCCCGTCCCGGCTGCAGATCTAGCCGGCCTGGCAGCCGGAAGCCGAGTCAGGCGCGCATTCGGCATCGGCGACCGCCTCGGGGACGGCTGACGTTTCGGGCTCAGGTGGTGGCGTCTGCTGGGGCTCGGACGTGCCCGTCGGCTCCGGTGTCGGAGAGGGCGTCGGTTCCGGTGTCGGCGTCGGTGTCGGCGTTGGCTCCGGAGTAGCCGAAGGCGTCGGCGTTGGCTCCGGTGTGGCCGAAGGTGTCGGGGTCGGCGAAGGTGTCGGTGTCGGCGAAGGTGTCGGTGTCGGTGTCGGCTCCGCCGTCGGCGCGGGGGCCGCAGGTGGAGGAGCGACCGGCGGTGCCGCCTGCTTGGCGACGACCCGCCGCGGGGGTGGCGGAGCCTGCGGCGAAACCTGCACGACACGCGGTGCGGGACCGTTCGCGACCGCCGTCTCGGTCATCGGCGGCAGAGCCGGCAGCGCGGTCTCCGGAGCAGTCGCCGGCAGCGGCTGCGTCGCGACAGGTGTGGCGATCCCGGAGGCGCCGGCCGGGGACGTGTCGGCCTGACCGGTCTGCGTTGTCACAAGCAGACCCGTCACCGCCACCGCAGCCAGACGTGCCGCACCGGCGAACAGCACGCCGGGCCGCCGGTACCAGGGCAGCGGGTCGAACTCCGGAACATCGACACCTCGGGGGTCGAAGTGGACGTCGGGGCGTGCGTCGGCCGCCTCGTAGACGGGTTGCACGACCTCGGTCGCGCCGAGGTCGGTGGTCTCGGCAGACCACGCGAGCGGGACCGCTGCAGCCGCCACCGTCTCATCCAATCCGGAGGCCGAGACCAGCGAGGCGCGCGCCTCGTGTTCGGTGCTGCGCAGGGCCAGCAGCTCCGCCCCGGCCGCGGCCGCTGCCTGCGCGTATGGCGTGGTGGTCACCGGAAGCCGAAGAGCCTCCGAAAGCCGTTGGGTGACAAGCGGGATGCGGGCACCACCGCCGACTGTGGCGATCGCTGCGAGCTGGGTGACAGCGATCCGGTTGCGTTGCAGCGTGTCGAGCAGCACCTGCATGAACCCGTCGAGCGGGGTCCGCATCACCGCCTCGAGTTCGGCTCGAGTCAGCCGGATCCTCGCCCCGGCACCGTCCAGCACGGTGGCGGTCTCCCCGGTCAGCCGTTCCTTCGCGGCGCGGCACTGCTCGCGCAGGTCGGTCAGCGACTCGACCGCCGACGTGCCTGCCGGGTCAACCTCCAGGTCGGCGAGCACGCGGCCCAGCAAGGCCTGATCGAGAAGGTCACCGGAGAAGTCGTCGTGACGCACGGTCTGCCCGATCGGGGCGAAGCCGTTGCCGGCGTCGGCAAGCGTGATGCTGCTGCCCGTGGCGCCGAAGTCGCACAGGGCCACCACACCGCGGGTCGGCAGCCCGGGGTCGGTCTGCAGCGCGGTGAGCGCCGCGACCGCGTCGGACACCACCCTCAGATGCGGAACGCGGGCGCGCAGCGCCGCCACCGCCTGCTCCGGCCAGTGCGCGGGCACCGCGACTGCCGCCACGTCC
>NZ_JBAUJB010000177.1:0-3746 GCF_049683355.1 Mycobacterium sp. | reverse complement strand
CTGTAGGGATGCCAGATGTGGGCGGCATCAACAGCGCTGATCTCGGCAGGCGTCATCGCAGGCACCTTCGGTAGATTAGCCGTCGACCATGATGACCCTCGCCCCCGCCCGGCCGGCGCCCGCGACCGCTCCGGGACTGATCCCGCCTGCCGCGGCGCCCCGTTCGGTGGCGCAGACGTCCGGCTTCTACCGCCACGACCTCGACGGGCTGCGCGGTATCGCGATCGCGCTGGTGGCGGTGTTCCACGTGTGGTTCGGGCGGGTGTCCGGCGGCGTCGACGTCTTCCTGGTCCTGTCCGGGTTCTTCTTCGGCGGCCGGTTGCTGCGCGGCGCCCTGACCCAGGGGGTGGCGTTGCGGCCGGTCCCGGAGGTCACCCGGTTGGTCCGCCGACTGCTGCCCGCCCTGGTCGTGGTGCTGGCCGCCTCAGCGGTGCTGACCGTGCTGATCCAGCCGGAGACACGCTGGGAGACATTCGCCGATCAGAGCCTGGCCAGCCTGGGGTACTACCAGAACTGGGAACTCGCCCGCTCCGCGTCGGACTACCTGCGTGCCGGCGAGGCGGTCAGCCCGCTGCAGCACATCTGGTCGATGTCGGTGCAGGGCCAGTTCTACATCTCGTTCCTGGTCCTGACCCTGTTGTCCGCCTTCTTGTTCCGGCGCGTACTGGGCAGGCACATGCGGGCGGCTTTCGTGCTGTTGCTCACCGCACTGACCATCGCCTCGTTCGTGTACGCGATCGTCGCGCACAACACCGACCAGGCCACGGCGTACTACAGCAGTTTCGCGCGTGCCTGGGAGCTCCTGCTGGGCGCACTGGTGGGAGCATTGGTGCCGCACGTGCGCTGCCCCATGTGGTTGCGCACGGTGGCTGCCGTGGTGGCGCTCGCGGCGATCCTGTCGTGCGGCGCGCTGATCGACGGTGTCAAGGAGTTCCCCGGGCCGTGGGCGTTGGTCCCGGTGGGCGCCACGCTGCTGTTCATCCTGTCCGCGGCGAACCGGCACGCGGATCCGCACACCCGCGGCCGACTGCCCGCGCCCAACCGGTTACTCGCGTCCGCGCCGTTCCTGACGCTGGGCAGCATGGCCTATTCGCTGTATCTGTGGCACTGGCCGTTGCTCATCTTCTACCTGGCCTACACCGGTCGTACGGGTGTGAACTTCCTCGAGGGCGCGGCAGTGCTTTCGGTTTCAGCCCTGTTGGCCTGGCTGACAATGCGCTACGTCGAGGAGCCGCTGCGCACCCGCAGTTCCTCAGCGGTCGCACCTGCTGCCGCACCGCCGAAATCCTCGGTGGCCCTGCGCCGGCTGCGTCGGCCGACGATCGTGCTCGGGTCCGTCGTCGCGCTGCTCGGGGTGGCGCTGACCGCGACGTCGTTCACCTGGCGCGAGCACGTGACCGTGCTGCGCGCGAACGGCGACGAGCTCGCCGGCCTCTCGTTGCCCGACTATCCCGGCGCACGAGCGCTGGTCGACGACGCCAGGGTGCCCAAGCTGCCGATGCGCCCGACGGTGCTCGAGGCCGAAGGCGACATTCCGCAAACCACCATCGACGGATGCATCAGCGACTTCGAGAACGCCAGCGTGATCAACTGCACCTACGGAGACGAGAACGCGTCGCGCACCATCGCCCTGGCGGGCGGATCGCATGCCGAACACTGGATCACCGCGCTGGATCTGCTGGGCAGGCAACACCACTTCAAGGTCGTCACCTACCTGAAGATGGGCTGCCCGCTGACGACGGCGGAGAGGCCGCTGGTGATGGGCGACAACCGCGAGTACCCGCGCTGCCGTGAATGGAACAAGCGGGTGATGCCGATGCTCATCGCGGACAAGCCCGACTACGTCTTCACGACCTCGACCCGCCCGTGGAACATCAAGCCCGGCGACGTCATGCCGTCCAGCTACCTGGGCATCTGGGAGACGTTGTCCGAGAACGACATTCCCATCCTCGCGATGCGGGACACACCGTGGCTGGTGCGGGACGGGGAGCCGTTCTTCCCCGCAGACTGTCTGGCCGGCGGCGGCGACGCGACATCGTGCGGGATCGGACGATCCGAAGTACTGTCGGATCACAACCCGACACTGGACTACGTGGCGGAGTTTCCGCTACTCAATCCGCTCGACATGAGTAACGCGGTGTGTCGCCCCGATCATTGCCGAGCCGTGGAGGGAAATGTGCTGATGTATCACGACTCTCACCACATCTCGAGCACCTACATGCGCACCATGACCGGTGAGTTGGGCCGCCAGATCGCCACCATCACCGGCTGGTGGCGGGCCTGATGCCGCCCTCCGGATCGGCGTCCACACCGACCGTCTGGCCAGGTTCCTCCTATCCCCTCGGCGCCACCTATGACGGCGCCGGTACCAACTTCTCGCTGTTCTCCGAGGTCGCCGACCGGGTAGAACTGTGCTTGATCGGCAAGGACGGCCGCGAGCACCGGATCGACCTGGAGGAAGTCGACGGCTACGTCTGGCACTGCTACCTGCCGACTGTGACCCCGGGGCAGCGTTACGGCTACCGCGTGCACGGCCCGTGGAGCCCGTCGTCCGGGCATCGCTGCGACCCGAGCAAGTTGCTACTCGATCCTTACGGCAAGTCTTTTCACGGCGAATTCGATTTCACCCAGGCGCTGTTCTCCTACGATCTGCGGGCCGACGACCTGGCCAGCGGGGGTGAGCCGCCGCGGGTCGACTCGCTCGGGCACACCATGACCAGTGTGGTGATCAACCCATTCTTCCAGTGGGGGTCCGACCGCGCTCCCCGCACGCCCTACCACGAGACCGTCATCTACGAGGCACACGTCAAAGGCATGACGCAGGCGCACCCGGGCGTTCCCGAGGAACTGCGCGGCACCTACGCCGGGCTGGCACACCCCGCGATCATCGACCACCTGAAATCGCTGAATGTCACCGCGATCGAGTTGATGCCGGCGCACCAGTTCCTGCACGATCATCGACTGCTCCAGCTGGGACTGCGGAATTACTGGGGCTACAACACGTTCGGCTTCTTCGCCCCCCACCACCAGTACGCCGCGAACAAGCATGCCGGCGGCGCGGTGGCCGAGTTCAAGACGATGGTGCGTGCATTCCACGAGGCGGGCATCGAGGTGATCCTGGACGTGGTCTACAACCACACCGCAGAGGGCAACCATCTCGGGCCGACCATCAACTTCCGCGGCATCGACAACGCTGCCTACTACCGGTTGCTCGACGGCGACAACCGGTACTACAAAGACTTCACCGGCACGGGCAACAGCCTCAACGCCCGCCATCCGCACACGCTGCAACTGATCATGGATTCGCTGCGGTACTGGGTACTCGACATGCACGTCGACGGGTTCCGGTTCGACTTGGCCGCGACCCTGGCGCGGGAGTTCTACGACGTCGACCGGCTGTCGGCGTTCTTCGACCTGGTCCAGCAGGATCCGGTCATCAGTCAGGTCAAGCTGATCGCCGAACCGTGGGACATCGGTGAAGGTGGCTACCAGGTCGGTAACTTCCCAGGTTTGTGGACCGAATGGAACGGGAAGTATCGCGACACTGTGCGTGATTACTGGCGGGGCGAGCCCGCAACACTGGGCGAGTTCGCATCCCGGCTGACCGGGTCGTCGGACCTCTATGAGGCGACGGGTCGACGGCCCAGCGCCAGCATCAACTTCGTCACCTGCCACGACGGCTTCACCCTCAACGACCTGGTGTCCTACAACGAGAAGCACAACGAGGCCAACGGCGAGGACAACCG
>NZ_JBAUJB010000176.1:0-41974 GCF_049683355.1 Mycobacterium sp. | reverse complement strand
TGCCGAATCGGTAGCGTCAACGTGAGCCTGGATAATGCCCTGCAGCCATTCGGTGTCTTCGGGGTTCGTCTCGTCGAGCAACTCGAGCTCCACCATCTCGGCATTGAGGTTGTCTGCCAGCACATCGTCGGGGTCGTAGACGAAGCTGATGCCGCCGGACATGCCCGCCGCGAAGTTACGCCCGGTCGGGCCGAGGATCACGGCCCGGCCGCCGGTCATGTACTCGCATCCGTGGTCACCGACGCCTTCGACGACGGCGTGCGCACCGGAGTTACGCACCGCGAAACGTTCACCCACCTGGCCCCGCAGGAACATCTGACCGCTGGTGGCACCGAACAGGATCACGTTGCCGGCGATGATGTTGTCCTCGGCGACATAGTCTTCGGGCGCACCGTCGGGCGGTCGGACCACAACCCGGCCGCCGGACAGTCCCTTGCCGACATAGTCGTTGGCGTCGCCGTAGACCCGCAGCGTGATGCCCGGGGGCACAAAGGCCCCGAAGCTGTTACCCGCCGAGCCCTCGAAGGTGATGTCGATGGTGCCGTCCGGAAGGCCCTGTCCGCCATAGGCTTTGGTCACCTCGTGACCGAGCATGGTGCCGACGGTGCGGTTGACGTTGGTGATGGTCGTGGAGAATCGGACCGGGGTCTCCGAATCCAGCGCTTCCCGGCACTGGGCGATCAACTGCTGATCGAGTGCCTTGTCCAGGCCGTGGTCCTGGCGGGAGCTGCAGTACAGGTCCTGGTTCATGAACGCCGACTCGGGTTCGTGCAGCACCGAACTCAGATCCAGCTTGTGGGCCTTCCAGTGCTCCGCGGCCTGGATGGTGTCGAGCGCACCGACCTGGCCGACCATCTCGTTGACGGTCCGGAAGCCCAGCTGCGCCATCAGCTCCCGGACTTCCTCGGCGATGAACATGAAGAAGTTCTCCACGAACTCGGGCTTGGCGTTGAACCGCTTACGCAGCTCCGGGTTCTGCGTGGCCACACCCACCGGGCAGGTGTCGAGGTGACAGACGCGCATCATGATGCAGCCGGCGACCACCAGCGGTGCGGTGGCGAAGCCGAACTCCTCGGCGCCCAGCAACGCGGCGACCACGACGTCGCGGCCGGTCTTGAGCTGGCCGTCGACCTGCACCACGATCCGGTCACGTAACCCGTTGAGCAGCAACGTCTGCTGCGTTTCGGCCAAGCCGAGTTCCCAGGGGGCACCTGCATGCTTCTGCGACGTGAGCGGAGTGGCGCCGGTGCCGCCGTCATGGCCGGAGATCAGCACGACGTCGGCGTGGGCCTTGGACACGCCGGCCGCAACCGTTCCGACCCCGTTCTCGCTGACCAGCTTCACGTGCACCCGCGCCTGCGGGTTCGCGTTCTTCAGATCGTGGATCAGCTGGGCGAGATCCTCGATCGAGTAGATGTCGTGGTGCGGTGGCGGCGAGATCAGGCCGACCCCGGGCGTCGAATGGCGCACCTCGGCCACCCACGGGTAGACCTTGTGACCCGGGAGCTGCCCGCCCTCACCGGGTTTCGCGCCCTGGGCCATCTTGATCTGGATGTCGGTGCAGTTGGACAGGTAGTGGCTGGTCACGCCGAACCGGCCCGACGCCACCTGCTTGATGGCGCTGCGGCGCCAGTCACCGTTCTCGTCGCGGTCGAACCGCGAGACGGCTTCGCCACCCTCACCCGAGTTGGAGCGGCCGCCGAGGCGGTTCATCGCGATGGCGAGGGTCTCGTGGGCTTCGGCGGAGATCGAGCCGTAGCTCATCGCCCCGGTGGAGAACCTCTTGACGATCTCGCTGGCCGGCTCGACCTCTTCGATCGGCACCGCAGGGCGTTCTCCCTCGCGGAACTTGAGCAGTCCGCGCAGCGACGCCATCCGCTCGCTCTGGTCGTCGACCAGCGAGGTGTACTCCTTGAAGATCGAGTACTGCCCGGTACGCGTCGAATGCTGCAGCTTGAACACGGTGTCCGGGTTGAACAGGTGGTACTCACCCTCACGGCGCCACTGGTACTCGCCGCCGACCTCGAGCTCGCGGTGCGCCCATTCGTCGGGCCGGTCCAGGTAGGCCAACGCGTGCCGGGCGGCGACGTCGTTGGCGATGTCTTCCAGTTCGATGCCGCCGACCGAACAGGACAGACCGGTGAAGTACTCGTCGAGCACCTGCTGGCTGATGCCAACCGCCTGGAACAACTGGGCGCCGGTGTAGGACGCCAGCGTGGAGATGCCCATCTTGGACATCACCTTCAGCACGCCCTTGCCCGCCGCCTTGACGTAGTTCGCCTTGGCTTGATCACTGGAGATCCCGGTGATCACACCGCGGTCGACCATGTCCTCGATGGACTCGAACGCCATGTACGGGTTGATCCCGGCGGCGCCGAATCCGACGAGGCACGCCATGTGGTGCACCTCGCGGGCGTCGCCGGCCTCGACGAGCAGGCCGACCTGGGTGCGGGTGCGTTCCCGCACCAGGTGGTGGTGCACGGCCGACACGCTCAACAGCGAAGGGATCGGGGCGAGCTGTTCGTTGGACTCGCGGTCGGACAGCACGATCAGCCGGGCACCGTCACGGATCGCCGCAGACACCTTCGCGCGGACGTTGTCCAGCGCCTCCTTGAGGCCCTGGCCGCCGCGGTTCACCGGGTACAGACAGCGGATGACCGCGGCCCGCAGCCCGTGCTTGTGACCCCTGATCTCGTGGTCCGGGTCGACGCAGATCAGCTTCGACAGTTCGGCATTGCGCAGGATCGGCTGCGGCAACACGATCTGCCTGCACGAATCGGCCCCCGGATTGAGCAGGTCGCCTTCGGGACCGACCGCGCCCGCCAGGCTGGTGACCACTTCTTCGCGGATCGCGTCCAAGGGCGGGTTGGTCACCTGGGCGAACATCTGCTGGAAATAGTCGTAGAACATCCGCGGGCGCGCCGACAGCACCGCCACCGGGGTGTCGGTGCCCATCGATCCCAGCGCTTCGGCGCCCGTCCGCGCCATCGGCGCGACCAGCAGGTTGAGCTCTTCGTAGGTGTAGCCGAAGGCCTGCTGGCGCAGCACCACCCGGTGGTGCGGCATCCGCACGTAGTCACCTGCGGGCAGCTCGTCGACGTGGAACAGCCCGGCATCGAGCCACTCCCGATAGGGATGCTCAGCTGCCAGCTCGTCCTTGATCTCCTCGTCGGCGACGATGCGGCCCTGCGCGGTGTCGACGAGGAACATCCGGCCCGGCTGCAGACGCATCTTCTTGACGACGGTGGCGGGGTCGAGGTCGAGGACACCGGCCTCCGATGCCATCACGACCAGACCGTCGCTGGTCACCCAGATCCGCGACGGTCGCAGACCGTTACGGTCGAGCACGGCGCCGATGACCGTGCCGTCGGTGAAGCAGACCGACGCCGGTCCGTCCCACGGCTCCATCAGCGAGGCGTGGTACTGGTAGAACGCCCGGCGGGCCGGGTCCATCGATTCGTGGCGCTCCCAGGCCTCTGGGATCATCATCAGCACGGCGTGGGGCAGGCTGCGGCCACCGAGGTGCAGCAACTCGAGCACCTCGTCGAACCGCGCGGTGTCCGACGCGCCGGGCGTACAGACCGGGACGATCTGCTCGAGGTCCTGGCCTTCGCCGAAGACGTCGGTCCTGATCAGGGCTTCCCGGGCCCGCATCCAGTTCTCGTTGCCGGTGACGGTGTTGATCTCACCGTTGTGGGCGACCCGGCGGAACGGGTGCGCCAACGGCCAGGACGGGAACGTGTTGGTGGAGAACCGCGAGTGCACGATCCCCAGCGCGCTGGTGAGCCGTTCGTCCTGCAGGTCGAGGTAGAACGCCCGCAGCTGCGGCGTCGTCAGCATCCCCTTGTAGACGAACGTCTGACCGGAAAGACTTGGGAAGTAGACCGTTTCGCGGCCGGGCCCGTCCTGACCGGGCCCCTTGGTGCCGAGCTCATGTTCGGCGCGTTTGCGCACCACATAGGCGCGGCGTTCGAGCTCCATCCCCTCCGCGCCGCCGATGAACAGCTGCCGAAAGGTCGGCATGGCGTCACGGGCGAGCGCACCGAGCGACGAATCGTCGGTGGGCACATCGCGCCACCCCAGCACCTGCAGACCCTCGGCCTCGGCGATCTTGCCGACCGACTCGCACGCGATCGCGGCGTCCTTGGACGACTGGGGCAGGAACGCGATACCGGTGGCATAACTGCCAGGCTCGGGCAACTCGAAGCCTTCGTTCTTGCAAACGGCCCGGAAATACTCGTCGGGGACCTGCAACAGGAGGCCGGCCCCGTCGCCGGTGTTCGGCTCGGCGCCCTGGGCACCGCGATGTTCGAGGTTCAACAGGGCCGTGATGGCCTTGTCGACGATGTCGCGGCGGCGGCGACCGTGCATGTCGGCCACCATCGCCACACCGCACGCGTCGTGCTCGAACGCGGGGTTGTAGAGCCCTTGCGGATGTGAGGAGCCAGTCCCACCCCTGCTATTGGGCGCCATTCCCACCTACCTTTTTCCTTGCACACGCCGCCGCGGAGCTGAACGGAACGGCAACCGTCGACGAGAGCGTTAGCCGGCCTGGCGGTGGAGGTGCCTTCGTGCAGCACTGAACGACGGCCCTTTTCCCACTCGCCACAAGTGTTGAAAACGATATGACAAAGGGCACCTGACATGCCAACTTAGTACAGCCTAACCAGATTCGCCGGGCGCCGGGGGCACACATGCCACCCCGGCGCTGGTCGCCACCGAATACTGTTGCTGCGGTTGCTGTTTCACGATCCCCCCGATCCGGCAGCCCTGGTGAGGGATAGATCACACCCTGTGAAGCGGTTCAAATTTTGTTTGCTGAGGAAGAACTTTTCAATCCTGTAGTGCGGCGACAATCCAGCGAGGTATTTGCACAAAAGCTTAGCCGGATTCTTAGAATAGTTATGGATCGGACCTCTGCGCCCCGGGGCGCCGGAAGGTCGGGCCACCGCACCGGTGACGACGTGTAATCCGCTGGCCGACAGCGGGTTTGCCGGGGGACGCAGAAGGCGGCCCGGCCCGGCGGCGCCCATCGCCGGAGGGGCCGACCGGCCGCAGGGCCCGAAGGTACCCGCCAGGGGTATACCTCACCGGATGGCTGAGTCAGGCTGCGGAGATGCCTTACCCGCTGAGCACGCCGCTGGGCCGCTTCGGCATCGAAGCACTGGAGGAGAGCCCGCAGCGCTGCGCCGCGTCCATTCCGGCAGGTGGGATGCTCAACCCTCTCACCGGCGCGCCGACGGTCGCCCCGCTGGCGATGCTGGTGGACCACGTCGGAGGCGTGATCAACCACCACCGCCGGGGTCACCGACAGTGGACGGTGTCCAGTGAGCTGTCCCTGGAGCTGTCACCGGACGCCGCCGAGGTGATCGCGTTGCGCCCCGGCGTCCCGGTGGTGGGCGTGTCCCGACCGCTCGGCCGTAAGGACCACGCGGCCCTGGGGCTGTGTGAGCTGAGCGTCGATGCAGACGTGGTCGCCACCGCGACGGTGCGCTCGTTCTACATCACCGCTCCCGACGACCTCGCCGCGTGGCCGGACGAACCCTCAGGGTCGCTTCCCGGCTCCACGCTGGCCGAGTTGATGGCGGTGCACGTCGGCGAAACCGGTGGTGCCGCAACGGTCTTGATGCAGCGTGCGGACCCGGTGCTGAACAACAGCGTCGGCGTCGTGCACGGCGGGGTGGCCTCGATGGGCCTGGAACTGGTCGGTTCGGCTGCCATCGACGACGGCAGCGGCGCCGCATTCCGCACCGCCTCGCTGCGGGTGAACTTCCTGCGGCCGTTTCACGGCGGCGGCGAGGCGCACTACATCGGCAAGCCACTGCACGTCGGTCGCAGTAGCGGCGTCGCGGAGACACAGGCAGTCGGGCGGGACGGCAGGGTCGCCATCCTCGCCAGACTGACCGCTTACCGCTGAACGGCGGACGTCGCCGCCGCTGTTACTTCTTGGCCTTGCTGGCCGCCGACTTCTCGGTGGTGGCGCCCACGGTCACGAGCTGACCGCCCGAGTTCTCCAGATGGGCGCGCACGAACCACTGGAACTTCTCCAGTTCGCCGGCGTGGCCGATCAGCATGTCCTCGGACACCGGGTCGAGCTCGCCGAGCCGTTCGATGCTCTTACGGGTGTCCTCGACCACGCCGTTGTACACCAGGTTCACCGCCGCGAGGTGAGCCTGCACGGTGTCGCGGTTGACCGAATAGTCGTCCCAGGTGCGGTCGTTGATGATGGCGCCAGGCGTACCCAACGGCGAATTGCCGAGGGCGGCGATGCGCTCGGCGACCTCGTCGGCGTATCCGCGGACCAGCTCGACCTGCGGGTCGATCATCTCGTGCACGCCGATGAAGTTCGGGCCCACGACGTTCCAGTGCACATGCTTGAGCGTCAGGTGCAGGTCGTTGTAGCGGCTGAGCGCCTTCTGCAGCAGCTCGGCAACTTCGGCGCCGTCTTTATCGGACATTCCTGGCACGGTGAATGACGTCATTGATAGCTCCTTCGCTTGTCTCCGCCCAGGTGTACCCGGGCGCGCGGCGCGATAACCACTTCAAGATCACGTCACATTTCGGCAAGATTCGGGATCGGCGCCCGCGGTCCGAACCGCGGGTTCACCGCGAGGCCGCTGGCTTCGAGCAGCCGCACCGCCCGGTGCCGGTGCGGACGCACCGGTTCGAGCAGCTCGACCATCGCCGGGTCGTCGATCGGGTGTCCCAGCAGGCTCCAGCCCACCATCTTCGCCAGGTGATAGTCCCCGACCGACAGCGCGTCGGCGTCACCGAACGCCCGCTGCGCCGTCTCGGCAGCCGTCCACTCACCGATGCCCGGCAGCGACATCATCGCCGCACGCGCGCTGTCGGGCGGGCGCTTGACCAGCCGTTCGAGCGCTTCGGACCGGTGGGCGCAGCCCACCATGGTGCGGGCCCGCGCCGGATCGACGTTGGCGAGGTGGAACTCCCACGAGGGAATGCGCCGCCAGGCGTCCGCGGACGGGGGCACCCGCAGATGCTCGGGCGCCGGACCGGGAGCGGGCGCGCCGTATCGGGTCACCAGCCGGCGCCAGGCCCGCCGGGCATCGGTGCCGTAGACCCGTTGTTCGAGCACCGCGGGCATCAGCGCCTCGAGGACCCGGCCGGTGCGGCCCAGCCGCAGGTGCGGTACGCGGCGCCACGCCGCGGCGAGCGTCGGCTCGACTGGCTGGAACCCGGTCGTGTCGTCGTCGGCGCCCAGCAGCGCGGGCAGCGTCTCGATGAACTCACCGGCGCCCGGACCCCAGGCCTCGCAGTCGACCGTGTCCGGCGCTTCCCGGCAGATGCGCGCGGTGACCGGCCCGGTCCGCATCAGGCTGGTCCGCCAGATGGCGCCGTCGGGGGCGTCGTGGTGGCACGGATCTCCTCTGCCCCGGCGCAGTGGGGCCAGCGTCAGGCCCGGACTTGCGGGACCGGCAAAAACCACGCTGGCCGAGCAGCTGGGCACCTCGCCAGCCTAGGCGCCGACGGTGACGTCCGCCTTGTCCGGGTAGAACGCGACGTGGCCTGCGATCGGCGCCACCGCGGCGAAGGGTTCCCGGTAGGTCCAGAGCGCGTCCTCGACCGTCTGGCCGCCTTCGGTGCGCAGGTGGTAGTAGCCGGCGTCGCCCTTGAACGGGCAGTACGTTGTGGTGTCGCTGGGGAGCAGTTCGGCGACCACATCCTCGAGCGGGATGTAGTACACGGCCGGATAGCTCCCCTCCTGCAGTGTCAGGGCGGCGTCGGTGACTGCGACGAGGTCTGTGTCGACGCGCACCGTGACGCGGTCGCGGGTCGGTTCGATCGTGATGGGGTGGGTCTTCGACGGCTGCAGTACTGGTCGGTCGGTCATGTTCTGATTCAACGCCGGACGCGGGCCGATACCAATCCCCCGCTATGACAGCCCCGACGCCCGACGCCCACGGATCGGTCACGATCGCCGCCGATCCCGCAGCGGTGTACGCGCTACTCACCGACCTGCCCACGTTGGCGTCGCTGGCGGAGGAGGCCGAGTCGATGCGGTGGCGTAAGGGAACCGGTGCCGCCCCCGGCGCGGTGTTCTCGGGGGAGAACCGCAACGGTTCCCGCACCTGGACCACGAAGTGCACGGTGACAGCCGCCGAGCCGGGCAGGGTCTTCGCCTTCGACGTCCACAGTGCCGGGATCGTGCCGATCGCGCACTGGCGCTACGACATCGAGCCGACAGCGGGAGGCTGCACGGTCACCGAATCGACGTGGGACCGCCGCCCCCGTTGGATTCTCAAGCCGGCCGCGATGACGACCGGCATCAGCGACCGCACCGCCGCGAACACCGAGCACATCCGGCTGACACTGCAACGGCTCAAGCAACGCGCCGAATCCGGCTAGGGGCACCGGATTAGTGCGGGCGACCCGCGATCTTGTCAGCCGCCACCGCGATCGGTGACGTGCGTGGCCTGTCCCGCGCCTCGTGCCAGTCAGCGGCCTTGTAGGCCAGATACATGCCGCACACGCCCAACCACCGCAACGGCTCGGGTTCCCACCCGCGCGAGCGGTGGCCGACCCACGGCAGTGCGGTCAACGGCGTCGTGCGGTCGAGCACCAGGTCGGTGAGCGTGCGCGCGGCGAGATTGGTGGCGGTGACGCCGTGGCCGACGTATCCGCCCGCCCAGCCCAGTCCGGTCCTCCGGTCGAAGTCGACGGTCGCCTCCCAGTCGCGCGGCACAGCGAGCACGCCGCACCAGGCGTGGGCGATCGGCACGTCGGCAACCTGCGGCAGCAGGGCGTGCAGGGTGGCGCGCAGGTGCGTGATGGTGCGTTCGGGCACCCGCCCGTCGCGGTCGATCCTGGATCCGAACCGGTACGGAACACTGCGTCCGCCGATCGCGATCCGGTCGTCGACGGTTCGCTGGGCGTAGAAGAAGCCGTGCGCGGTGTCGCCCAGGGTCTGCCTTCCCTCCCAGCCGATCGTCTCCCACAGCTGCGCGGGGATCGGATCCGTGGCGATCATCGAGCTGTTCATCGGCAACCAGCGCCGCTTCAGACCGGGCAGGGACGCCGTGAAGCCCTCGGTGGCGCGCAACATCACCGGGGCGGCGACGACGCCGCGGCCGGTGGTGGCGCGGCCGGGGCCGATCTCGGTGACAGGGCTGCGCTCGTAGATGTCCACGCCGAGTCGTTCGACGGTCTCGGCCAGCCCGCGGACCAGCCAGGCGGGCTGGATGCGCGCGCAGTGCGGGTTGAGATAAGCCGCGACGACGCGGTCGATCCGGATGTGGCTGCGCGCCTCGTCTGCGGTGAGCGGCTTGATTCCGTCGACCTGCCAATGCCGTTCGGCGTCGATGGCCGCGGCCAGGCGCGACGCCTGGGCCCGGTTGCGGGCGACCTCGAGGGTGCCGCCCTTGACGATGCCCGCGTCGATGTTCTCGCGCGCGGCGACATCGATCACCTCGTCGACGGTGTCGTTGAGCGCCCGTTGCCACGCCACCACGCGATCATGTCCGTACTGCCGGGCCATCCGCTCGCGGTCGCCGGGAACCAGGCCCGACAGCCAGCCCCCGTTGCGCCCGGACGCACCGAAACCGGCGAAGCGGGCTTCAAGCACCACGATGCGCAGCGAGGGGTCGGCGCGTTTGAGGTAGTAGGCGGTCCACAGGCCGGTGTACCCGGCGCCGACTATGCAGACATCGGCGTCCCGGCTGCCGGGCAGTGCCGCGCGGGCCCGCGGCGGACCGTCGAACCAGTGCGACACGTGGCCGTTGACCGGGGCGTGGGTGGACACCGACAGATTCTGTCACTGACCGTCAGCGCGCGGACCTACCGGCGCGTTTGGCCTCGCGCAGACCGACCCAGAACTTCGCGGCCTCTCGGATCGACTCCTCCACGGGCCTTGGCTGCCAACCCAGTTCGCGTTTGGCCTTGCCGCAGTCCACCGGCGCCTCGGCACGCATCAAGCGCAGCGAGCCCAGCGACAGCCGTTCGTCGGTACCCGTCAACCGGGCCTTTGCGCTGCCGACAGCCGCCATCGCGTAGGACAGCGTTAGTTAGCGGCATCGTCCTCGTCGGCGCGGCGACGCCGGCAGCGTCGGCGACGATCCGCACCACCTCGGCATTGGAGATCATCTTCTCCGGGATCAGATAGCGTTCGCCGACGCGTCCCTTCTCCGCGGCGAGCAGCATCGCCTGCGCAGCGTCGTCGACACCGACGGCCTCGAGTTCGATTCCGCTCATCACGAACGGCAACTTCCCGAAGGCAGCGCCGGCAATGATCGCGCCGTGCGGGGTGCGGCCCCAGTCCGCGCCGCCGTAGGTCGTGGACACACACATCGCCACCGCGGACAGACCGCGGTCGCGGGCGTAGTCCAGCACCAGGTTCTCGGCCTGCACCCGGGATCGGACGTAGGGCGTCAGGCCGGCGCCGGCAGCCTCGGAGATCGTGTCGGCCTCCGTGGCGACGTGCCCGCGCCGCCGCCCGACGGTGACGTAGCTGCTGGTGAACACGAACTTGCGGAGACCTTCCGCGACGACGGGTTCCACGGCGATGTCGAGGACGTTGCGGGTGCCCTCGACGTTGGTGTGGAACAGCGGTGCGAGGTCACGCAGCCAGCCGCGGGTCTCGACGACGCAGTAGTAGACGACATCACAACCGGTCATCGCTTTGCGCAGCACGGCATCGTCCCAGATGTCGCCTACGAACCGCGTCACCTCCAGATCGTCGATACCGACCGTGTTGGCGCCTTCGCGCACCATCACCCGGACATCCCGGCCGTCGGCCGCCAGCCGGCGGGTCACGTGGCTGCCGAGATAACCGTTGGCGCCGATCACGAGGACCGGGGCGCCGGGAGACAGCCCGGTCATTTCCTCGGTCCGAACTGGGCCATCCACTCGGCCGCGACGTCGGGCAGGGTGCCGAGTTCCTCGGCCTTCCTGCACCACTTCACCGTCGCTTTGACGAACCGCAACGGGTTGTAGATGTCCTCCTGGCGACACCATTTGCCGTCGCCGGCGTAGGTGACGATGGAGATGTTGGTGGCGCTGACGATGGTGCCGTCGCCCGGGTCTCGCATCGGGTTGTCGAGTTCGCAGATGACGCGCCCGGTCGTCTCGTCGTAACCTTCCACCGCGACGGGAACGACGTCATGTAGCTGCCCGGGAAGGTCTCCATGGTGTTCCAGATCCAGGGCCGCACCTCGTCTCGGCCGTGCATGGTGCCCGCTGCGTGTTCGATGTAGAGAACGTCGTCGGTGTACTGGTCACCCCATGGATCCCAGTCCCGGGTGCGCGCCGCGCGGTCGACCGTCTGCTCGAAACCCGCGAACGCTTCGGTGAGCTCTTCTCGGGTGAAAGTGTTGCCCGTCACATCAGAAATAGAACACGTTCTACTGTCGGTTGTCGAGGCGGTGTCAGGCGGCGCTCAGCACCCGACGGGCACCGAGTGGCTGCTGCAGCGGCACATCCAACCCGCCGGACACCGCGATCGCAATGCAGGCCCGGCCCGCCGCCTGCGGCATCGTCCCGGTGCGCAGGCCGACGACCACATCGTCGTCCGTCTCACGGACCTCCGCGGTCACCCCATAGCACTCCGGGATGCCGCTGGTGAAGTGCAGCCTCACGACGCGTTCGTCAGCGGTACGGCTCCATGCCTGCGGCGACATCGGGCGCACGTCGAGGATCGACGGCTCGTCGACGAACATCAGGGCGGGGGTGTCCGGCGAGGTCTCGGGCACCGGGACCGGCGGCGGACCGGGGGCGGCTGCCCGGCCGCCGGGGACGCGAAGCCGCCGACCGTGGCTGCGAGCACGGCGCAGGCCACCACCAACGCTGCCGGCACACGCATGCCCCGAGCGTACCGACGTCCGGGACTGTCGCGGATTAAAACCGCAGCACAGCGGGTTATATGTGCACTATGACGCAGCAATACAACAAGAACCCCGCCGCCGTCGAGGCGCTGTCCCCCGAGCAGTACCGCGTCACTCAGCGCAACGGCACCGAGCGGCCCTTCACCGGCGAGTACTGGGACAACCACGAGCCGGGAATCTATGTCGACGTGGTGTCGGGTGAACCGCTGTTCGCGTCGACGGACAAGTTCGAGAGCGGGTCGGGGTGGCCGAGCTTCACCCGGCCGATCCAGCGTGCCAACGTGGTGGAGAAGCGTGACTTCAAACTCTTGCTGCCCCGCACCGAGGTGCGCTCGGCGCACGGCGACAGCCACCTCGGACACGTCTTCTCTGACGGTCCGCGCGCCGAGGGGGGTCTGCGCTACTGCATCAACTCGGCCGCCCTGCGCTTCGTCCACCTCGACGACCTCGACGCACAGGGGTATGCAGAGTACAAGGGACTTTTTTCGAAGGAGGATGCGCGATGAGCGATCACAAGCGGGCCGTGCTGGCCGGCGGCTGTTTCTGGGGGATGCAGGACCTGATCCGCAAGCAGCCTGGTGTGGTGTCGACCCGGGTGGGTTACACGGGCGGCAAGAACGACAACCCGACCTACCGCAATCACCCCGGTCATGCCGAGGCCATCCAGATCGTCTACGACCCGGAGCAGACCGACTACCGGGCGCTGCTGGAGTTCTTCTTCCAGATCCACGATCCGACCACCAGGGATCGCCAGGGCAACGATGTCGGAACCAGCTACCGCTCCGAGATCTTCTACGTCGACGACGAACAGCGCCAGGTTGCGCAGGACACCATCGCCGATGTGGACGCCTCGGGTCTGTGGCCCGGCAAGGTGGTCACAGCGGTGAGCCCGGCGCCGGATTTCTGGGAGGCCGAGCCCGAGCACCAGGACTACCTGGAGCGTTACCCCAGCGGCTACACGTGCCACTTCCCGCGCCCGGGTTGGAAGCTGCCGAAACGCGCTGAGGTCTGAAACTAGTCGCGCCGGGTGCGGCGGTGCATCACGACGCGGCCACCGTCCTTGGGTGTGTAGGCCACTCCACGCGAGTGCGCCTTCTCTCCCGGGGCGGCGGTGGTCTCGATGGTGAAGTGTCGCAACACCGTTCGTAGTACTACGTCCATCTCCACGTTGGCGAATGCCGCGCCGACGCAGCGCCGGGTGCCGCCTCCGAACGGGATGTGGGAGAAGGTGTTCGGCCGCTGGCCGACGAAGCGCTGCGGGTCGAACCGCTCGGGGTCGGCGAACTCCTGCGTGCGATGGTGCACCCGGTCGATCGCGACGACGATCGAATACCCCTGCGGGATCACCCATTCCCCGAGCTGGAAGGTCGGGGCGTAGACGTGCCTGCCGGCGAAGTCGATGACGGTGCGTGACCGCTGGATCTCCAGGATGGTGGCCTGCCGGTACTCGTTGCCGTCGGTGTCGGCCTCGGCAGCCAACCGGGCCAGCACGGCCGGGTGCCGGCTGATCCGTTCGAACGCCCAACCCAGTGTGGCAGCGGTGGTTTCGTGGCCGGCGGCCAGCAGCGTCGCCGCACCCGCGGTTGCCGCCGCATCGGCGATGCTCGGAACACCCTGAGCCGGACGTCAGCCCAGCATCAGGCGCGCCGACTTCTCCAGCCTGCGGGCGATCTCCTGATAGGACGCGTACCCCATGCCCGCCCGCACCAGGGCGCCGGAGTAGAGCATCTCCAGGGAGTCGATGACGTCGGGATCGGTGTCGGGACCCAGCGCCGCGGTCAGCCGGTCGCGGATGTCACGCCCGATTCGCAGCCGCAGGACCTCGACGTCGGGGTCCTTGCCGAGCAGCGCAGTCGTCACCGCACCGGCGAACTCCGGTTCGTCGGCCACCAGCATCGAGATGTGGCCGAGGACGTCGATCACCTTGGCGGCACGATCGCCGCCCTGGCGTTCGGTGCACGGTGAACTCGCAAGCCGACGCCAGAAGACCTCGGCCACCAGATGCTCTTTGGACGAGAAGTAGGTGTATGCGGTTGCGGCCCCCACACCGGCCTCGGCGGCCACCCGCCGCACGGTCAACCCGGCGAACCCCTCGCGACTGAGTAGTTCGACTGCCGCGCGGCCCAACCGGTCCACGGTGTCGGCCTGCCTGGCCGTCAGTCGGCGCCGAGTCGACTCCAGAGCCGGATCGGACACATGTCCGGACGCTACTACAACTACTTCGCCCTTGCCAGGCACCGGGTCCGCTCCCGGTGCCGGCAGCGGATAGGTTGACACCGATGAACCACTCCGACACCGCGCTCCCAGCCGACGCCGCCGCCCTGTTCGACCTGGCCGACCGGGTCACCGGCTTCATGCCCGCCGACGAGGGCCGCGCGCTCTACGACACCGCCGTGGCCTACCTAGGGGACGGCATCGGTGTCGAGATCGGTACGTACTGCGGCAGGTCGACGGTGCTGCTCGGCGCTGCCGCCAAGCAGACCGGCGGGCTGGTGTACACCGTCGACCACCACCACGGGTCGGAAGAACACCAGCCCGGCTGGGAGTACCACGACACGACGATGGTCGACCCGGTCACCGGGCTGTTCGACACACTGCCGACACTGCGCCACACCCTCGACGCCGCCGAACTCTACGAGCACATCGTCGCGATCGTCGGACGGTCGCCTGTGGTGGCCCGGGGCTGGCGAACTCCGTTGCGGCTGTTGTTCATCGACGGTGGCCACACCGAGGAGGCGGCGCGCCGCGACTTCGATGGCTGGGCCCGCTGGGTCGACGCGGGCGGGGCGCTGGTCATCCACGACGTCTTCCCCGATCCGGCGCAAGGGGGCCAGGCGCCGTTTCACATCTACCGCCGCGCCCTGGACACCGGGGATTTCCGGGAGGTCCGGGCGATGGGTTCGATGCGGGTGCTCGAGCGGGTGTCCGGGGCGGCGGGCGCCCTCGGCGAGGGTTAGCGTTCGCTGGTCGCGCACTCGCAGTCGTATTCGCCCTCGAGGCCGGTCGGCAGATCCGTGGCGCGGAAGATACCGCTGCCGGGTGTGGTCGACGACAGCGCGTCGGCGGCGAGGATGACCGCTGCCCCAGTCCAAGTGGTGCGCTCCACCGGCCAGCGCTTGCCGTCGGCGTAGACCAGTCCGGTCCAGTAGGACCCGTCCCCCTCGCGGAGGTGATGCATGGCCGCGAACTGTTCGTGCGCCCGCGCCCGTTCGCCGATCGCCTCCAACGCCAGCACCAGCTCACAGGTCTCGGCGCCAGTGACCCACGGACGGTCGTCGACACAGCGGATCCCGAGGCCCGGCACGACAAAATCGTCCCAGCGCTCGTTGATGCGGGCGAGTGCCCGCGCCCCGCGCAGTGCCCCGCCGAGCACCGGGTAGTACCACTCCATCGACCAGCGGTCCTTGGCAACGAACCCTGCGGGATGCTCGGCGATCGCATGACCGAGGCGGCCGACCGCGACCTCCCATTCCGGCTGCGGGGCACGCAGGTAATCGGCCAGCGCCAACGCACACCGAATACTGTGGTGGATGCTGGCGCAACCGGTCAGCAGAGCCTCCTCGGTAGCGCCGGAAGGGCCTCGGCCCCAGGCGATCTCACCGGTACTGAATTGGAGTTCGAGGACGAAGTCGATGGCTTTGGCCACCACCGGCCACATGGCCTCGGCGAACCGCCGGTCATCGGTGACCAGCACGTGGTGCCAGACCCCGGTCGCGATGTAGGCACAGAAGTTGCTGTCGCTGTTGGGATCCTCGACGACACCGTCTCGGAGTTGGATGGGCCAGCTGCCGTCGGGCCGCTGCGTCCGGCGCGACCATTCGAAAGCTGCGCGGGCCGGTTCGAGCAGGCCCGCCACCGTCAGCGCCATCGCGTTCTCGACGTGGTCCCACGGGTCGGTGTGGCCGCCGACCGACCACGGGATGGCCCCGCTCGACTCCTGCGTCGCGGCTATCGACTCGGCGGTCTGCCGGCACTGCTCAGGCGTGAAAACGCCTGCTACGCCCGCGATCTCAGGCATCGACTGCGTCGGGTTTACGGAAGTAGAGCGCGACACTCTTTCCGATCAGCGGGTTCAGGGCCGATTCGGCGGCACGGGTCAGCCAGGGTTGGCTCATCATGTCCCACACCAGCAGCTTGTGATAGGCGCCGACGACCGGATTGCCGGTCTTCTCGGTGCCCACCAGACACTTGAGCCACCAGTACGGCGCATGCAGAGCGTGGGCGTGATGAGTGCGGGTCAGCCGCAGACCGTGCGCAAGGACCTTGTCGCGCAGTTCATCAGCCCGGTAGATGCGGATGTGCCCGCCCTCGTTGGCGTGGTAGGAATCCGACAATGCCCAGCAGATTCGTTCCGGCAGATAACGAGGCACCGTGATCGCCAGGGAGCCGCCGGGCCGAAGGACGCGCACGAGTTGCGCGATCGCCTGATCATCGTTGGGGACGTGTTCGAGTATCTCCGAGGCGATGACGCAGTCGAAAGTACCGTCGTCGTACGGAAGCTCGAGCGCGTCACCCTTGACCGCCTCACCCTTCGCCGAAGCCGGTGCCTCACCCTGTTCCCTCATCGCCTGCAGGATCTCGTCGACGTCGTTGAGATCGGAGGCGCTCTGGTCGAATCCGATCACATCGGCACCGCGGCGGAACGCCTCGAAGGTGTGGCGGCCCGCGCCGCAACCGACATCGATCACCTTGGTTCCGGCGCCGACCCCCAGACGGTCGAAGTCCACGGTCAGCACGTCGTCACCCTTTCGCATGCCCGCTCGTAGACCGCGACGGTCTGCGCAGCAACAGATTCCCAGCTGAAGACCTCGAGCGCGCGGCGTCGCCCGTTGTCACCGAGCCTGCGTAGCTCCAACGGCGAGTCCAGCAGCTCACCGAGCACGTTGGTCAGTTCGTCGACGTCGGCCGGCCTGACCAGCCGGGCGCACTCGCCGTCGGAGCCGACCACCTCGGGCAGGGCGCCGGCCCGGCTGGCGACGATCGGGGTGCCGCTGGCCATCGCCTCCACTGCCGGAAGCGAAAAACCTTCGTAGAGCGAAGGGATGCAAGCGACTTCGGCGGAGGCCAACAAGCTCGCCAACTCGGAATCGCTGAGGCCGCTCGAGCTGTGCACGATGTCGGAGATGCCCAGTTCGGCGATGAGTTTCTCGGTGGGGCCGTTGGGCTCCAGCTTCGCCACGAGCTGGAGTTCGAGGTCCCGCTCGATGCGCAGCCGCGCGACGGCATGCAGCAGGTGGCTGACCCCCTTGAGCGGCACATCGGCGCTGGCGATCGCGATGATGCGGTTACGGACCCGCTCCTGCGCCGGCTTGAACAACTCGGTGTCCACACCCAGCGGCACGACGTGCAGCTGGTCTGCGTCGACTGCGAAGTCCTCGGCGATGTCAGCGGCCGAGGTCGTCGACACGGTGAGCAGTTCGGGAATCTGACGGGCCACGGTCTTCTGCATCTCGGCGAAGCCGTACCACCGGCGCACCAGCGGTTTGCGCCACCATTTCGCCGCGGCGACGTCGAGCACCCGGTCCCGGGTGATGGGGTGGTGGACCGTGGCGACCACGGGAAGCCCCGATGCCGCGATCTGCAACAGACCGGTGCCCAGGCACTGGTTGTCATGCACGACGTCGAAGTCGTCGAGACGCTCGGCCAGCAGTCTGGCGGCCCGCAGGCTGAACGTCTTGGGCTCCGGGAATCCGGCGGTCCAGGTGGTGAGCAACTCCCGCAGGTCGATCCGGGTCTTGATCTCGTTGGGCATCGGCACGCGGAACGGGTCCGGCTCCCGGTAGAGGTCGAGGCTGGGCACCTTGGTCAGACGCACCCGCGGATCGAGAATCTCGGGGTAGGGCTGGCCGGAGAAGACTTCGACGTCGTGGCCGAGCTCGACCAAACCGCGGCTCAGATGCCGGACGTAGACGCCCTGGCCGCCACAGTGGGTCTTGCTCCGGTAGGACAGTAAGGCAATGCGCATGCTCAGCTCACATGCCCTGCACGGCGCGCACGCGCACTGACGGTCGAGGTGCTATAGCCGCGCTGAGCTGGCCGAATCGTATGCAGCAAGAAACCCCAACCCTCCTGGACATGTGTCCAGACTATAGTTTGACGTGCTAGCTGACGCAACGCGACCGCTAGCTCTGACTACCACAGACGCCGCCCGGCGTCCTGTCCCGCCTCCCCGCTGACCCTCCGTTACCCCGGCGGGAACCCGCCCGTCGCGACCGGCCCCCATCGCTGCGGGGTGACCCTGATCAGGCACTTGTGTTGATCGATCATGGCCTGGCGGTACTCCTCCCAGTCCGGGTGCTCGCCCGCCACCGACCGGAAGTACTCGACCAGCCCTTCCACGGCCTCTGGGACATCGACCACCTCGGCGCGACCGTCGACCTGGACGTAGGGCCCGTCGAATTCGTCGGACAGCACCACGACGCTGGCGCGGGGACGGCGCCGGATGTTGGCCGCCTTCGCCCGCTGCGGATAGGACGCGACAACGATGCGCCCCTGGGCGTCCACACCACCGGTCACCGGCGAACTCTGCAACGATTCCCCAGCCCGGAACGTCGTTAGCACCATCCGGTGCCTGGGTCTGATGAAGTCCAGCAGTTCGGACAGCGTGACCTCGTCGGCGGTGGCGAACTTCCTGGCCATGTTCCCAACTGTATCGACGTGCATCGATGTGTCGGGGCCGTTCGTTATCGTTTCGAACGTGAGTTCGAAACACGAGATACTGACTGCCCTCGACGCCGCGGATGACGCTTGGCAGGTGCTGTGCGCCCAGCCGATCGCCGGCCTGCGTCCCGCCGATCAGCGCGCTGTGCTGATCCGGTTGGAGGAGATGGACAAGAAGCTGGCCGCCCTGCGGCGCCGACTGCTCGGGGCGATGGTGGTCGGCCCGACGCCGGTCGAGTTCGCCGGGGCTCCGTGGGCCGAGGTGCTGGCCCGCCGGCTACGGATCTCTGTCGGGGAGGCGCAGCGCCGCATCGACGAAGCGTCTGAACCGAAGTCAGCCTGACAACCCTGCCGAATCGTGGGAACTGTCTTTACAATCTCGCTCACCACTGTCAAGGGAGCAAGATGGCCGGGTTCGACAGCGCGGGCGTTGTCGAATGCCGGTGCTACGGCAAGGTGCCGTTCGCCGCCGGTCTGGGCTATTCGATGGGCGTCATCCACGTCTACTGCCTCGGTGTGTTCATGGAACCGCTGCAGAACGAGTTCGGCTGGAGCCGTGCCGAGGCTTCGGTGGGACTGACGATCGTCGGCATCGCTGCCGCCGTCGCCGCGTTGCCGATCGGACTGACGGTCGACCGGTTGGGTCCTCGGCGGGTCGGCCTGGTCGGCGTGACGCTCATGGCCGCAGCGTTCGCACTCCTGGGCAGCGCGACCGGGTCGATGACCAACTGGCTGCTGCTGTGGGGGGTCCTGGCGTTCGCCTCGTTCTGGGTGCAGACCACCGTCTGGACCTCTGCGGTGGCCAGTCGTTTCGAGACATCCCGCGGCTTGGCGCTGGCCGTGACACTCTCCGGGGGATCGCTGGCAGCAGCGGTGTTCCCCCCGTTGGCCACCGTTTCATCGGCGAATGGGGTTGGCGCGGAGCGTTCCTCGGCCTCGGTGTGCTGTGGGGGCTGCTGGTCGCCACCGTCGTGTGGCTGTTCTTCCGCGGCGCGCAGGATGACAAGACTCGGGCGCCCGCCCGCGGCGAGCGACCCCCGCACCCGCGGCGGCCGACCTGCCCGGGCTGACGCTGGGCGAGGGCCTGCGCCCGGCGACGTTCTACAAGCTGCTGACAGCGGCCGGCCTGTTCGCCTTCACCACACTGGGTGTGGTGGTGCACCTCGTGCCGATCCTGCGGGATGCGGGTGCCGACCCGCTGGGGGCTGCCGGCGCCGCCTCGCTGGTGGGCGTCTTCTCGATCGTCGGTCGGTTGGGCATCGGTGTGCTCTTGGACCGGTTCTCGGGCCGGGTCGTCGGCGCTTGCGCCTATCTGGTGCCCATCGTGGGCGCCGCCCTGCTGCTGTTCGACGGTGCCAACCCGGTGAGTCAGACCGTCGCCGCGCCGCTGTTCGGTCTCACCCTCGGCGCCGAGGTCGATGTCATCGCCTATCTCGCCTCACGGCACTTCGGGCTCAAGAACTTCGGCGGGCTCTTCGGCGGTCTGGTCGCGGCGCTGTCGTTGGGCACCGCGTTCGGCCCGTTGGCGTCCGGCGCGACTTCAGATCATTTCGGCGGATATTCGAACTTCCTGATCCTCACCATGATCCCTGATGGGGGTGAGCAGCCTGCTGCTGGCCAGCCTCAAGGCGCCACCCACCTGGACGGTGAACGTGTCGGCGTCGGACGGGACCGACAAATCGAGCAGCGTGGATGGCTCTACGCTCGGGTGACCATGTACATCCCGCCGAAGTTCGCGTCGCCGGAGGCGGACGCCCGTGCGGCGCTGGCCCGGGCAGGCTTCGCCCATCTC
This sequence comes from Mycobacterium sp., assembly GCF_049683355.1. Classification (GTDB taxonomy): domain Bacteria; phylum Actinomycetota; class Actinomycetes; order Mycobacteriales; family Mycobacteriaceae; genus Mycobacterium. Next base: position 21,685 of record NZ_JBAUJB010000176.1, on the reverse strand, counting down.
GTCACCCACACGGGCGACGGGATGCTGGTCACCCCGTTGCCGCTGCTCTACGACCGCGGCTGGCACTCGCTGATCGGGCACGTCGCGCGCGCCAACCCGCACTGGCAGGCAGTGGGAGCCGACTCGGTCGCCATCTTCTCGGGTCCGCAGGCATATGTCTCGCCCAGCTTCTACGCGACCAAGCAGGAGACCGGCAAGGTGGTGCCGACGTGGAACTACTCACTCCTCGCAGTCCACGGTCGGCTGGTCGCGCATGACGACCCGGCGTGGCTACGCGACCTGGTGACCCGGCTGACCGACCGCCATGAACAGGGCCGCGCCGAACCCTGGCAGATCACCGATGCCCCCGAGACCTACTTCCGCAGTCAACTCCGGGGCATCGTCGGGGTCGAGCTGACGATCACGTCGGTCGAAGGCAAGCTCAAGATGTCGCAGAATCAACCCGAACGCAACCGCGCAGGCGTCGTCGCCGGCCTGAAGGGTTCCGCCAGTTCTGCGGATCACTAAGTGGCAGAACGAGTCTCAGATTTGGGAAGCACGAAGGCGAAGGGTCTCGGATAGCCCAGGTCCTCGAGGTGTGCTCGCCGCAGCGCGTCGAGACCTACCGGGCGCACCTCACCCGAGGACGGTTCGTAGCAGCGCAACACCCCGGCGGTGGCCTCGACGACCAACACCCAGTGCCGCGGGATCCATCGACCGACCAGCATCGGCACCGGCAAGTCGGACCGGACCGCGTCGAGGACGTCGGCCAATCGGTCGCGCCTGCCCCACCACAGCCGCCATCCGTAACGCACTCCGCGACCGCGGGAGCAGCACGTCAGTGCCCGCGCCATCGCCATGGGCGTGGTCCCCAGCGCCCGCGGCCACACCCGGTTGACCAGGGCGTGCACCCGCAGCTGTTCCTGCGCGAACCACGCTCGGTCAAACCCGGCGCCTGACAGCTGTGAGCGGTACGCGGGGTCCAGCAGTGCCCCGGCGACGACGGCCACGGTGGGCCCGCACGTCCTGCCGTCGCGCTGCCGCAACCGCAGCGCGGCGATCCTCACCCGGAACCGCCGAGCAGTTCCTCTCCGCGGGCCCGCAGATCGACCTTGCGCACCTTGCCGGTCACGGTCATCGGGAACTCGTCGACGACCTGCACGTAGCGCGGGATCTTCTGGTGGGCGATCTGCCCGGCGCAGAAGGCCCTCAGGCTCTCGGCGCTGGGCGGCTGCGCTCCCTCGACCACCCGGATCCAGGCCATCAGTTCTTCGCCGTACTTCTCGTCGGGCACTCCCACGACCTGGGCGTCGACGATGTCGGGATGGGTGTACAGGAACTCCTCGACCTCCCGGGGGTAGATGTTCTCCCCGCCCCGGATCACCATGTCCTTGATCCGGCCGGTCACGCTGAGGTAGCCCTCGTCGTCCATCACCGCGATGTCACCGGTGTGCATCCATCCGTCGGAATCGATGACCTCCGCGGTCTTGGCGGGATCGTTCCAGTAGCCGGCCATCACGCTGTAGCCCCGGGTGCACAGTTCGCCCGGGGTACCCCGGGGCACCTGGGCGCCGGCTTCGTCGACGATCTGGATCTCCAGATGCGGGCCGACCCTGCCGACGGTGCCGACCCGACGCTCCAGCGAGTCCGTCGGCAGCGTCTGGGTGGACACCGGCGAGGTCTCGGTCATGCCGTAGCAGATCGCCACCTCGCTCATGTGCATCCGGTTGATGACGTTGCGCATCACGTGCTCCGGACACGGCGAACCCGCCATGATCCCGGTCCGCAGGCTGGAGAGGTCGAACCGGTCGAATTCCGGCAGCGAAAGCTCGGCGATGAACATCGTCGGGACGCCGTACAGCGACGTACATCGGTGCGCGGCAACGGCTTCCAGGCTCGCCTGCGGATCGAAACCCGGGGCTGGTATCACCATCGCGGCGCCATGAGAGGTACACGCCAGGTTTCCCATCACCATTCCGAAGCAGTGGTAGAACGGCACCGGGATGGCGACCCGGTCGGCCTCGGTGTACCCGAGGCCCTCGCCGACCAGGTAGCCGTTGTTGAGGATGTTGGTATGCGTCAGCGTCGCGCCTTTGGGAAAGCCGGTGGTGCCCGAGGTGTACTGGATGTTGATCGGATCCGACGAACACAGCCCGGCCTGCACGCCGTCCAGCGCGTCGCTGTCGACGTCGGTCCCGGCAATCGCGGACCACTCCGGTGATCCGACGGTGATGACGTCCTCGAGGTGCGGGCAGCGACCGCGCACCGTGTCGAGCATCGCGACGTAATCCGACGTCTTGAACGATGTCGCCGACAGCACCATCACGATCGACGACTGGTTGAGCACGTACTCCAGTTCCTCGGTCCGGTACGCCGGATTGATGGTGACGAGGATGGCGCCGAGTTGCGCGGTGGCGTACTGGATCATCGTCCACTCCGCGGTATTGGGCGACCAGATGCCGACGCGATCACCCGGGCCGATGCCGCGCGCCAGCAACCCGGTCGCGATCCGCCGGGTGGCCTCGTGGAACTGCGAGTAGGTCCACCGGCGGCCGGTGGCGCACTCGATCAGCGCGTCGCGGTCACCGAACCGCGCGGCCGTCCGCGCCAGGTTGTCGCTGATCGTGTCATCCAGCAGGGGTGGCTCGGCGACTCCGGACGAGTGCGACAACATCGGCTGCTTCCCTCCACCGTGGATTTCTCACTCGGGCTGGGTACTGGACCCAGCGTAGGCCGGATGAAAGTGGGGTTGGTCACAATGTCTTGTTCGCTGCGGTGTTCGTTCATGTCCCGGGGGCGTCCATGACCTTCGATCTCACGCCGACGGCGGCGCAGCACGACCTGGCCCGGCGCACGCACGAGTTCGCCGAGCAGGTGGTTCGCCCTGTCGCCGCCGACTACGACCAGCGCCAGGAGTTCCCCTGGCCTGTGCTGGAGGAAGCGGCGGCTCAGGGCTTCTACAGCCCGCTGTTCTACCGCGATCTGATCGGCGACCCGACCGGACTGTCACTGCCGATGTTCATGGAGGAGTTGTTCTGGGGGTGCGCCGGCATCGGGCTGGCCGTCGTGATGCCCGCCCTGGCCCTCTCCGCCATCGGCCAGGCCGCCTCGCCCGAGCAGATGCTGCAGTGGGCGCCGGAATGCTTCGGCACGCCCGGCGACCTGAAGCTGGCGGCGCTGGCGATCTCAGAACCTGAGGGCGGCAGCGACGTCCGCAACCTGCGCACGCATGCCCGTCGGGCCGCCCCGGGAAAGGACGCTGACTGGATCATCGACGGACACAAGATGTGGATCGGCAACGGCGGCATCGCCGACGTCCACGTAGTCAACGCCGTCGTCGATCAGGAGCTGGGCCACCGCGGCCAGGCGTTGTTCGTCGTCCCGGGCGGCACCCCCGGCCTCGACATGGTGCGCAAGCTGGACAAAGTGGGCTGTCGCGCCTCACACACCGCGGAGCTGCGATTCAACAGCGTCCGGGTGCCCGCGGACCATCTGCTCGGTGGCCAGGAGAAGCTCGACCGCAAACTCGCCCCCGCCCGCGAAGCCGTCGAGGGCGCCAAACACTCCGGCTCGGCCACGATGGGCACCTTCGAGCAGACCCGGCCGATGGTCGCCGCGCAGGCTCTCGGCATCGCCCGGGCGGCGCTGGAGTACGCCACCGAGTACGCCAACCGGCGGGAGGCGTTCGGCGCACCGATCATCGACAACCAGGGGATCTCCTTCCCGCTGGCCGACCTCGCGACCACCATCGACGCGGCGCGCTTGCTGACGTGGCGGGCGTCGTGGATGGCCGCCACCGGGGTGCCGTTCGAGCGGGGTGAGGGTTCGATGGCCAAGCTCGCCGCCAGCGAGGTGGCGGTCCGCACCACCGAGCGCGCCATCCAGACCATGGGCGGCTGGGGCTACATCAAGGACCACCCGGTGGAGAAGTGGTACCGGGACGCCAAGCTCTACACGATCTTCGAAGGCACCAGTGAGATCCAGCGCATCGTGATCTCCAACGCGCTGGGCGCCGCTGACGGGAAGCCGCCGATGCACTTCGACCTGGAGCCGACCGGCGGTCCGATGAACAGGGCCTTCGGCAGGGGGACGCCGATGCGCACCCAGGTCGCCAACTCCGCACTGTCGATGAAGGACCGGATCCCGGCGCCCGTCATGAACGTGGCGATGAAGGTGTTGCGTCCACCCCGCAAATAGAAAATACCCGGTACCCCTGGTTTCACCCTGACCGCTTCTGGCAACATTACTCGCGAGTCATATAGGTGTCCGAGACAGCGGTGGGGATGACAATGGAGTTCTCTCGAGGGGCAGCAGCGGTGCTGGCGCAGGGTGAGGAGGGCGGCGGTACCGCGCTCAACGAGATCATCGGGTTGTCGGTGGCCGCGGCGGTGGTCACCGCGGTGCTGCTGTGGATCGGCTACCTGCACCGCAATCGCAAGATCACCTGGCTGACGTCGCTGGCCGACTGGTCGGGACGTCGCTTCAAGCGCCCGTCATGGGTGGCGCTGCCGATCGCGATGTTCATCTCGTCGATCATCTGCGCGCTGTTCGGGTTCATCTGGGACGTCAGCCTGCACATCGGCAACGGCCGCGACGACGGCGCCCTGGCAAACCCGGCGCACTACTTCATCCTGATCGGCCTGTTCGGGATCTTCGTCGCGGGCTGTACCGCGATGGTGCTGCCGTACGACAAGCCCGGTCCGTCCGCGGTGCGCATCACCGACGACTGGCACGCCCCGGTCGGCGGCATCGTGATGGCCGGGTGCGGGCTGTACGCATTGATGGGCTTCCCGCTCGACGACGTCTGGCACCGCATCTTCGGCCAGGACGTCACGCTCTGGGGACCGACCCACCTGATGATGATCGGCGGCGCGGGGTTCTCCACGCTGGCAGCGCTGTACCTGGAACACGAAGGGCGGCGGGCCCGGCCGGAGGACGCCCCGCGCGACGGAGTAGGGCTGAAATTCGTCCAGTACCTCGCGTTCGCCGGCGTGCTGATCGGGGCGTCGGTCTATCAGGTCGAGTTCGACTTCGGCGTGCCGCAGTTCCGCCAGGTCTTCCAGCCGATGCTGATCGCCGCGGCAGCGGCGTTGGCGCTGGTGGCCGCCCGGATATTCATGGGCCGCGGTGCGGCGCTGATCGCGGCGCTGCTGGCCGTCGGACTGCGCGGACTGGTCGCGCTGGCGGTGGCCCCGGTGCTCGACGCGCCGGTCAACTGGTTCCCGCTCTACCTCGGCGGCGCCGTCGTCGTCGAACTCCTGGCGCTGACGCCGCTTCTCAAACGTCCGATGGTGTTCGGCCTGGTGGCCGGTCTGGGCATCGCGACGGTGGGCCTGTGGCTGGAATCGCTGTGGGTCAACGCCGTGTACCCGCTGCCGTGGCCGTCGAGCATCTGGCCGGAGGCGCTGGCGATGTCGGTGCCGGTGGCTGTTCTCGTCGGTGCCTGCGGCGCCATGGTCGGCATGGTGCTGTGCGGTCAGCGCCTGCCACGCCGGGCGATCAGTGTGGGCCTGGTGGCCCTGACCGTCGTCGCCATCGGTGCGGCGACCGCCAACGGCCTGCGGTACGACATGCCGCAGAACGCGACCGCCCAGGTGACGCTGACCGAGGCGCCCGCCGTCGACGGTCAGCGCTACGTGACCGCCGACGTGCGGCTCACCCCCCCGGATGTCGTGGGCGAGGACCCGAACTGGGTGACCGTGCTGGGCTGGCAGGGCGGACTGCAGAATCAGCGCGGTCAGTTCGTCGACAACCTCGAGCAAGTCGGCCCCGGGCACTACGTGTCCACCGAGCCGATGCCGGTGTCGGGAACGTGGAAGACGCTGCTGCGCGTGCACGACGGCCGGACGCTGGCGGCGGTGCTGATCTTCCTCGCCGGCGATCCCGGTATCGGCGCCGAGGAGGTGCCCGCCGAAGCGCAGTTCACCCGGCCGTTCGTCTCGGAGATCACCATCCTGCAGCGGGAACGCAGCCCCGACATCCCGGAGTCGCTGTGGCTGATCGGATGCCTGATCGTGCTGGTCTGCACGCTGGCCATGGTCACGGGAGTGACCTGGGGCGGTGGCCGGATCAACAACAACGAGCCCAGCGGCAGTGACGCGGCACTGCAGCCCTCAGCGCAGTCATGACCGCCGGCCCCGACATCGAGATCCTGGCCAACCATCCGATCTGGATTGCGGTGCCGGCGTTCGCACCCGCAATCGTGGTCGCCGGGGTGGTCGTCTACATCGCAGTCAAGAACCGACAGAAGAGGACAACTCTGACCGTGACAGTGCGTGACCGAGCCCTCGTGATGACGGCCGCGGCCGTGGTGGGTCACCACCGCGGTGGACGCGCCGGCCACCCGCTGGGTGATCGCCGGGGTGGCGCTGGTGCTGACCGGCTGGGTGGCGATGGCGGCGTTCTTCAGCCCGGGCGGCGCCGAGAACCCGCTTCCCGGGGTGTTCTACGTGCTCCTCTGGGTGGGGCTGCCCGCGCTGTCGCTGCTGATCGGCCCGGTGTGGCGGGCGATTTCGCCGGTGCGTGCCGTCGCCCGGCTCATCGGTGGCCGCACGCTGGGAGGTGCCTACCCACCGGCCCTGGGGTACTGGCCCGCGACGGCCGGCCTGTTCGCGTTCGTCTGGCTCGAACTCGCCAGCCCGGACCCCGGGTCGGTGGGCGCGATCCGCACCTGGCTGCTGATCTATCTCGGGCTGACGCTGGCGGGGTCCCTGTGGTGCGGAGCCCGATGGAGTGCGCGAGCCGATCCGTTCGAGGTCTACAGCGTGGCCGCGTCGCGACTGTCGCCGCTGCGCCGCAACCGTGACGGCCGCATCGTCGTCGGAAACCCGTTCGACCATCTGCTGACGATGCCGGTGCGGCCCGGGACCGTGGCCGTGCTGTCGGTGCTGCTGGGTTCGACGGCGTTCGACAGTTTCTCGGCCATGCCCCAGTGGCGCGCGTTCGTCGACTCGGCCACCTCGTCGACGTTGACGGCGACGCTGGTTCGCACCGGTGGCCTGCTGCTGTTCGCCGGAGTCGTCGCCGCCACGTTCAGCCTCGCGGCGCGCTGCACCGGCGGGGTGGACGTGCAGCGGCGTCGCGAGCTTCCCGGTCTGATGGCGCACTCGCTCATCCCGATCGTGCTCGGCTACGTCTTCGCCCACTACCTGACCTATCTGGTGGAACGCGGCCAGCAGACGATCATCCGCTTGGCCGACCCCCTGGACCGGGGGTGGAACGTGCTGTGGCTGTCGCAGGCCGAGGTCAGCTACGTGCTGTCGATGCATCCGGCGGTGCTGGCCACCCTCAAGGTCGGGTTCGTGGTGGCCGGCCACATCGCAGGGGTCATCGCCGCGCACGACAGGGCGCTGGCGCTGCTCCCCGAGCGCCACCGGTTGACCGGGCAGTTGGCGATGATGCTGGTGATGGTGGGATACACATTCACCGGCTTGTATCTGTTGTTCGGCGGGTGACGCCCGGCGGTGACGGACGTAGCGTGGAAGACATGGCGAAGTCACGGAAAGCACTGATCATCGTCGACGTGCAGAAGGACTTCTGCGAGGGCGGCTCCCTTGCGGTCAGCGGCGGCGGCGCGGTCGCACGCGGCATCAACGACCTGCTCACCGGCAACCCCGGTTACGACCACGTGGTGGCCACCCAGGACTTCCACATCGACCCAGGAGACCATTTCTCCGAAACCCCGGACTTCGTCTCCTCCTGGCCACGGCACTGCGTGGTCGGCACCCCCGGGGTGGAGTTCCATCCCGATCTCGACCTCAGCCCGGTGGAGGCGGTGTTCCGGAAGGGCCGGTACTCGGCGGCCTACAGCGGTTTCGAGGGTGCCGACGACGACAACACCGCGCTGGCCGACTGGCTGAGGCGCCGTGACGTCGACGCCGTCGACGTGACGGGCATCGCCACCGACCACTGCGTCAAAGCCACCGCCGCCGACGCGGTCGCCGCTGGGTTCACCACCCGGGTGCTGCTGGACCTGACCGCAGGGGTGTCGCCGGAGACCACCGCGCAGGCCGTCGACGTCCTGGACTCCGCAGGAGTCGAGATCGTCGGCCGACCAGCGGGGTGACAGTGCCCACACCGCTGTCGACCCGAGTTTGCAAAGTAGGGTAAACGGGCAGTTCAGCGGGTGCAGAGGAACTCTGCACCCCCGCTGCACACGGCTCGCCCGGCAATCCCGGCCGGCCGGCACACCGTATCGTCGCCTTGATCGTTCCCCCGTCAGCCAGAAGAAGAGTCTCCCCTTGACCCAAGTCTCGAATCCCAACGCCGTCCCCCAGGAGATATGGCGCGGCAAGGCCTACCCGCTCGGGGCGACCTACGACGGTTCCGGCACCAACTTCGCGTTGTTCAGCGAGGTCGCCGAGCGCGTCGAGCTGTGCCTTTTCGACGCGGACGGAGTCGAGACCAGGATGACCCTGCCCGAGGTGGACGCGTTCGTCTGGCACGGTTTCCTGCCCAACATCGAACCCGGCCAGCGTTACGGGTACCGAGTGCACGGTCCCTACGATCCCGAGTCCGGCCACCGGTGCAACCCGAACAAGCTCCTGCTCGATCCCTACGCGAAGGCGATCGACGGCAACTTCGACTGGAACCAGTCGCTGTTCGGCTACAACTTCGGCGACCCTGACAGCCGCAACGATGACGACTCCGCGGCCAGCATGCCGAAGTCGGTGGTGATCAACCCGTACTTCGACTGGGGGGTGGACCGCCCGCCGAAACACGAATACGCCGACACCGTCATCTACGAGTCCCACGTCAAAGGGCTCACCGAGACCCATCCCGACATCCCCGAGCAGATGCGCGGCACCTACGCCGCCGTCGCGCACCCGGCGATCATCGAGCACCTTCAGTCGCTCGGCATCACCGCGATCGAGCTGATGCCCGTGCACCACTTCGCCAACGACTCCACCCTGATCGACAAGGGACTGTCGAACTACTGGGGCTACAACACCATCGGGTTCTTCGCGCCGGACCCCAAGTACAGCAGCAGCGGCACCCCCGGCGGTCAGGTGCAGGAGTTCAAGGCGATGGTGCGCAGCCTGCACGAGGCGGGAATCGAGGTGATCCTCGACGTGGTCTACAACCACACCGCAGAGGGCAACCACCTGGGCCCGACGCTGTCGATGCGCGGTATCGACAACGCCGCCTACTACCGGCTGGTCGAAGACGACAACCGCTACTACATGGACTACACCGGCACCGGGAACAGCCTCAACGTCGGCCATCCGCACTCGTTGCAGCTGATCATGGACTCGCTGCGGTACTGGGTGACCGAGATGCACGTCGACGGTTTCCGTTTCGATCTTGCCTCGACGCTGGCCAGGGAGTTCTACGACGTGGACAAGCTGTCGACGTTCTTCGAACTCGTGCAGCAGGATCCCACGGTGAGCCAGGTCAAGTTGATCGCCGAGCCGTGGGACGTCGGCCCCGGCGGCTATCAGGTCGGCAACTTCCCGCCGCAGTGGACGGAGTGGAACGGCAAGTACCGCGACACCGTTCGGGACTTCTGGCGCGGCGAACCCGCCACCCTGGACGAATTCGCGTACCGGTTGACGGGTTCGGCGGATCTCTACGAGAACACCGCGCGCCGCCCGGTGGCGTCGATCAACTTCGTCATCGCCCATGACGGGTTCACGCTGCGGGACCTGGTGTCCTACAACGAGAAGCACAACGAGGCCAACGGCGAGGACAACAACGACGGCGAGAGCCACAACCGGTCGTGGAACTGCGGTGTCGAGGGGCCTACTGAAGACACCGCGATCCTCGAATTGCGGTCGCGCCAGGAACGCAACTTCCTCACCACGCTGCTGTTGTCACAAGGCGTCCCGATGATCTGCCACGGCGACGAGCTGGGCCGCACCCAGGGCGGCAACAACAACGGCTACTGCCAGGACAACGAGGTCACCTGGATCGACTGGGTCAACGCGGACAGCGACCTGCTCGAGTTCACCCGCTCGGTGTCGGCACTGCGCGCCGCGCACCCGGTGTTCCGGCGGCGCCGCTTCTTCAGCGGCAAGCCCGTGGGCCGGCGTGGCCAGGCGGGCCTGCCGGACATCGCCTGGTTCACCCCCGACGGTACGGAGATGACCGGCGAGGACTGGGGGTCGGGCTTCGCGAAGTCGGTGGCGGTGTACCTCAACGGTCACGGCATCCCGGACCCGGATACCCGCGGACAGCGGATCATTGACGACTCGTTCGTGCTGTGCTTCAACGCGCACTACGAGCCGATCGTGTTCAAGTTACCGCCGAAGAAGTTCGCGAAGGCATGGGAAGTCGTCGTCGACACCGCGGCCGCTCCCGACGCCGAACCCGGACCGGTCGGCAAGACGGTGTCTGTCGAGGCCAGAGCGGTGTTGGTGCTGCGCGCCGCGCAGGACTGAACGAGGCTTCTTAAGGCGGACCCGACGACCTGTGAAACCTGTTGCGCGCCATGCCGCTTAGTGGGCGAGTTCAGCAGTTTCACCGAAGTGGTGTGTTAGCTTGAAGATGCTGTTGCAACCGTGGCCGGGCGGGCTGGGTGTAGGAGCCGACGAGCGGCGGCGTCCTACCCGGCGGCCACGGTTGCCAGCCTGCACGGCCCGCCGTGGTTGCCGGCCTGCACGGCCCGCCGTGGTGTCCCACACTGGAGGCCATGTTCTCCGTAGCTGACAAATCAGTCGTCGTCACCGGTGGCAGCAAGGGAATCGGCCTGGGAATCGCATCGGTGTTCGCCTCGGCGGATGCGCACGTGGCGATCGCGGCGCGCTCACGCGCCGACCTCGATGCCGCTGTCGCAGAACTCGACGAGCTCGGCACCGGCCGGGTGATCGGTGTCGAGACCGACGTGTCCGATCCTGACTCCTGCACTGCGATGGCGGCGGCGGTGGTGGACGCGTTCGGCGGGATCGACGTTCTGTGTGCCAACGCCGGCATCTTCCCCGAGGCCCCGTTGAAGACGATGACACCCGCTCAGCTGTCGGAGGTTCTCGACGTCAACGTGAAGGGCAACGTGTACAGCGTGCAGGCGTGTCTGGACGCGCTGATCGCCTCCGGTCGCGGCCGTATCGTGCTGACGTCGTCGATCACCGGCCCGATCACCGGATTCCCCGGCTGGACCCATTACGGCGCCTCCAAGGCGGCCCAACTGGGGTTCATGAGGACCGCCGCGATCGAGTTGGCGCCGCACAAGATCACCGTCAACGCCGTGCTGCCCGGCAACATCCTTACCGAGGGCCTGCAGGACATGGGCGAGGACTACCTGGCCGGGATGGCGAAGGCGATACCTGCAGGGGCACTGGGCACCCCGGCCGACATCGGTTACACGGCGGTGTTCCTGGCCAGCGACGAAGCCGGTTATCTCACCGGCCAGTCGATCGCGGTCGACGGCGGGCAGGTGCTGCCCGAGTCGCCGGACGCGGTCACGCCTTGAGGATGCGTTCGATCGACCGCATCGGGATGGGCAGCCAGGACGGCCGGAAGCGCGCCTCGTAGGCCGCCTCGTACACCGCCTTGTCCAGTTCGTAGGCGGCGAGCACCTGGCCTGAATCCCGCGGATCCGCCCCGGCCACCGCGGCGTAGCCGTCGCAGAACGCGGCACTGTTGCGCGCCACCCAGTCCCGTGCCCGGTCGTGGTCGACAGCCATGTCGGTCGGATTCTGGTGGGCTGCGTACTCGAAGGACCGCAGCACCCCGGCGACGTCGCGCAGCGCCGAATCCGGCCGTCGGCGTTCGTCGAGCGGCTGGCCCGGTTCGCCCTCGAAGTCGATCAGCAGCCACCGCTGCGGCGTGCGGAGCACCTGGCCCAGGTGCAGGTCGCCGTGCACCCGCTGGACCGGGATCGTCTCGTCGGCGAGCTTGCGGTAGCGCTCTTCGATCAGCGGCACGTGGTCCTGCAGCGCGGGCGCCGCCAACGCCGCGGAGCGCAGCCGCTGCAGCGACGTCTCGACGGGGAAAGGCGTCGAGGACGTGCCCAGCTGCTCGGCGAGCGTCGCGTGCACCGACGCGACGGCTTCGCCGAGCGCCCGGGACTCGACGGCGAAGTCGGCCGCCTCCCGGTCTGCGTACAGGCTGCGGGTGCTGGCCGTGGCCATGTCCCAGCCCTCGGTGCTGTTCGCCGCGAACTCGGTCACCATGCCGAGGGCACACGGTGCGGATCCGGTTGCATCCCAGGATGTCTCGTACGACCCGAGCAACCGCGCGACATGCGGGTTGCCCGCCCGGGCCAGCACCCGGTTCAGCTCGATGTCGGGGTTGATCCCGGGAGTGATCCGGCGGAACAGCTTGAGCACCGCCTGGTCTCCGAAGATGACGCTGGTGTTGCTCTGCTCGGCCCCCGACACCCGCGGCGCCGCGTCCAGCGGCAGCGTGGCATCGGGTTCCTTGCCGAAGCGCAGATCCGCCACCCCGGCCGACGAGTCGATCAGCGCCAACAGTCGGTGCGCGGCTTCGGGGTCGTAGAGCGCGTCGTAACCGGTGCGACCGCCGTCCGGACCCGAATCCATTCCGATGGTGGCGACCTCCCGGTACCTGTCGGCGGGAGCACTGTCCCACCGCACCAGCACCTGATAGCGCTCGGCGTAGCCGTCGGTGTATGTGGCGTCGAGGAGCACAAGCTCGAGGTCGTCACCCAGAGGGGCGACCGTCGCCGGTCGGGCCGACGCCAGTTCCCGGCTGCGGCCGGCATACCAGCGCTGATGCCGCATCCAATCGCCGAACGGCAGTGTCATTTCCGATGTCATCTCCGGTCCTATCCGATCTCCCACCTGCATGTCGGCAGGGCGTGCTGAGCGGGCGCGCGGGGCACATCGATTAGTTGTCCATCAGTCCTCCAACCTACCCAGGACGGCGGGGGATGAATCACCCGAGCGCACGCGCTATCGTGCCGACGTGACCTCCGGCGGTGCGACACGCGATCATGGCGACCCGGGAGATGCGCCGACCGTGCCTCCCCCGCTGACCGATCCGGTCAACACGATCCGGCCGTCGGCGGCCGAGGAGGCCCGCACCATCGCCGCCTCGACGAACATCGGCACGCTGGCGTCGTTGACCGCGGACGGTGATCCGTGGGCGTCGTTCGTCACCTTCGGGCTGCTCGGCGGCGCCCCGGTGCTGTGTGTGTCCAACCTCGCCGAGCACGGCCGCAACCTGGCCGGGGACCCGCGGGCCAGCATCGCGATCGTTGCTCCCGGCACCCAGTCCGACCCGCTGGCCACCGGCCGGATCACGCTGGCCGGCCATGTCACCGAGCCAGAGGGCGACGAACGTGCCGCCGCGCGGGAGGCGCACCTGGCTGCCGTGGACGCCGCCAAGTACTACATCGACTACACCGACTTCTCGCTGTGGGTGTTGCGGGTGGCCCGGGTGCGGTGGGTCGGCGGCTACGGCCGCATGGACTCGACCAGCGGCCGGGATTACGCCGATGCCCGACCCGACCCGGTGACACCGCTGTCGGCCGGCGCCGTGACCCACCTCAACGACGATCATGCCGACGCGCTCGCCGCGATGGCCCGCACACTCGGCGGGTATCCCGACACCACCGCCGCGGTGTGCACCGGGCTGGACCGCTACGGCCTCGATCTTCGGCTGACCACCGACCGGGGATTGGCCTACACCCGCATCGGATACGCCGAACCGATCGACTCCATGGACGAATTACGAGCGGCAACAGTTGAATTGACACACCGGGCACGCCAAGGCTGAGCCGCCCGCCACCGTGCAATACGATCGCGGGTATGGCTGAGCAGCAGCGTCCGGAGACCTGGCAGGCGGCATTCGACCTGATCCGCACCCGGGGCCACGAACGCCGCGACGAGCCGTTCCGACTGGTCAGCGGCCAGCTCAGCCACGACTACATCGACGGCAAGTACGCCGTCGACACCGGCGAGCGGCTCACCATCGTGTCCAGGGCGGTCGCGGATCTGGCCGCGCTCAACGGTATCGAGTTCGACGCGGTCGGCGGTCTGACGATGGGCGCCGACCCGCTGGCGCACGGGGTGGCCATGGTCACCGGCAAGGCGTGGTTCTCGGTGCGCAAGGAGCAGAAAAGCCGCGGACGTGAGCAGTGGATCGAAGGCACCCGGCTGCAACCCGGCACCAGGGTGTTGCTTGTCGACGATGTCATCAGCACCGGCGGCTCCACCGAGATCGCGCTGGAGCGGGTGACGGCGCTGGGTGCGGTGCCCACCGGGGTGATCCCGATGGTCGACCGGGGTGACGTCGCCGCCGGGCGCTTCGCGAGGCACGGTGTCCCGTTCTTCGCGCTGGTCAGCTACCGGGACCTGGGGATCGAGCCCGTCGCCGACGTGTGAATTCACCGGGCGACCACCAGGACACCGCCCGGCTCGAGGCCGACGGTCACCGGCTCCCCCGCGGCGAACCTGCGCGCCGCGGAGCTGGCCATCTGGGCGTTGATCAGCGAACCGTCGGCCATCAACACGCTCACCCGGGAGATCGCGCCCAGGAAGGACACCGCGCTGACCGTCGACGTGCCGGCACGATCGGCGGTGACGGTGACCGTCTCCGGGCGCACCATGGCCAGCCCGGCCCCGGAGGGGACCGAACCCGCCAGCGCGGGCACCGAGACGCCCAGCAGGTGCGCGCGACCGCCGGAAACCCGCGCCGGCACTTTGTTGTTCAGTCCCACGAAGTCCGCGACGAACGGCGTCGCGGGGTTGGCGTAGAGGTCGGCCGGTGGGGCGATCTGCTCGAGCCTGCCGTGGCTCATCACGCCGACCCGGTCGGCCACTGCCAAAGCCTCCTCCTGGTCGTGGGTGACGAACAGCGTGGTCGTGCCCACCTCGAGCTGGACCCGGCGGATCTCCTCGCGCAGCTGTGTCCGGACCTTGGCGTCCAGGGCCGACAGCGGCTCATCGAGCAGCAGGACCCGCGGCTGGATCGCCAGCGCCCGGGCCAGCGCGACCCGCTGCTGCTGGCCGCCGGAGAGTTCGGCGGCGTACTTGCCGGCGTGGGCGGCCAGGCCCACCAGATCCAGCATGTCGGAGGCCCGGGCGAGCCTGTCCCGCTTGGCTTTTCCGCGCATCTTCAGGCCGAAGGCCACGTTGTCGAGCACGGTCAGGTGCGGGAACAGGCTGTAGGCCTGGAACACCATCCCCATGTCCCGCTTGTTGGCGGGCACCCTGCCCAGGTCGGTGCCGCCGACCGACACCGTGCCCGACGTCGCGTCGTCCAGGCCGGCGAGGATTCTCAGCGCGGTGGTCTTGCCACAGCCCGAGGGCCCCAGCAGCACCACCAGCTCCCCTGGCTCGATGTGCAACGTCAGACCGTCGAGGGCTCTAGTGCTGCCGTACACCCGGGTGAGGTCGGTCAGCGCGACGGCCACCCCGCCGCTGTGGCGGCTCATCCGGTTGCTCCCGGGATCGCGTCGCGGCGTCTGCGCCGGCCACGGGTGACCAGCGACAGGATGAGCAGCAGCACGAACCCGAACAGCAGGGTGGCCAGGGAGGCCGCGACCGACGTCGGGCCGTCGCTCTTTCCGATCAGCACGATCTGGACCTGCAGGGTCTCGTATCCGCTGAGCGACGCGATGGTGTACTCGCCGAGGACCACCGCGATGGAGATGAAGGCGGCGGACAGGATTCCCGGCCAGATGTTGGGCACCACCACTCGAAGGACTGTCGACATCCATCCCGCGCCAAGGGACCTGGCGGCCTCCGACAGAGTCTGGAGGTCGATCGCCGAGAGTGCCGCGTCGAGCGCGCGATAGGCGAACGGCAGCACCACGATCACGTAGACGAACGTCAACGTCAGCGTCGATTCGCCGAGCAGGTAGGTCACCCACAGGTAGACGTTGCGCAATCCGACGACGATCACCAGCGCCGGGATCGTCAACGGCAGCAGGCAGCAGAACTCGAGCACCCCACTCATCCACCGGGCCCGCAACCGCACCCAGATCATCGTCGGCACCAACAGCGCCAGCATCGCCGCCACGGTGAACACCGCGAGCAGCAGCGACACCACGATGGCCTGGTAGAGAGCGTCGTCGGTGACCAGGTTCGCCCACGCCTGCCAGGTCCGTCCGTCCCCGAGAAGGTTGCGGGTGGAGAAGTCGGCCATCGCGTACAGCGGGAAACCGAAGAACAGCCCGAAGACCACCCACAGCCCGCCCCGCGCGGCCGTTTTCATGACAGCCACCGCGCGCTGCGGCGGACCAGGACGTTGTAGGCGCCCATCACCAGCGCCACCACCACGATCATCTCCAGCGCCAGCGCGTACGCGAAGCCCTCCTGCCCCAGCACCACTTCGCTGACCAGCGAGGCGCGGATCAACAGCGGCACGATCGGGCTGCCCTGGCTCACCAGCGCGGCGGCGGTCGCGTAGGCGGCAAATGCGTTGGCGAACAACAACAACGCCGACCCGAGGAAGGCCGGCGTCAACAGCGGGATCGCCACCTCCCGCCAGTACGCCCACGTCGAGGCTCCGAGGCTGACCGCGGCCTCGCGCCACTGGCCGCGCAGCCCTTCCAGCGCCGGGATGAACACGATGACCATCAGCGGGATCTGGAAGTACGTGTAGACCAGGATCAGCCCGCCCAGACCGTACAGCCAGCCGGAACCCGCCAGGTTCCATCCGAAGACCTGTTGCACCCACAGTGTCAGCACACCGTTGAGTCCCACAGTCGCCAGGAACGCGAAAGCCAGTGCCACACCGCCGAACTGGGCAAGCACGCTGCACAGCGAGAGCACCGCGCGGCGCACCATGGACGTGGTGGGGCTGTTGACGATCAGCCACGCCAGCACGGCGCCGAGCAACGCGCCCAGCAGGGCGGTCGCACCGGAGAGCAGCACGCTGTCGCCCAGCGCCGCCAGTGCGGTGCCGCTGAACAGCGCCGCGATGCGCTCCAGCGAGAACACTCCGTCGGCGTACACCGAGCCCACGACGACGGTGACCGTCGGGATGACCAGGAAGATGACGACGACGGTCAGGAACGGCAGCAGCGGCAGCAGCTCCCGGATCCGGCGTGCGACGCCTCGGCCGGCAGGCATCTCAGCCCACTGCAGCGGCCCAGTTGTCCGCCAGATACTTCGCGGCCGCCTCGGTCTGCGCGGGCGTCGGCACGGTCACCGGCCCGTCGACGACGGGCATCGAGGCTGCGAGCTTATCGTCGAGGATGCCGTCGGCGATCATGTTGTCGGCCCGCACCGGCCGCACTCCGCCCTGGGCGAACAGGTTCTGGCCCTCGTCGCTGTAGAGGAACTCCTGCCACAGCCTGGCCGCGGCGGGATGCGGTGCGTCCTTGTTGATCGCCTGGTAGTAATAGCCGGCGACCGGGTTGTCCGCAGGCACGATGATCTGCCAGGTGGGCAGGCTCTTGGTCTGGGCGGCGTTGGTGTAGTTCCAGTCGATGACCACCGGTGTCTGGCCGGACTCGATGGTGGCCGGCGTCGGGTCGACCGGCAGGAAGTTGCCTGCCTGCTTCAGCTTGCGGAAGAACTCGACGCCGGGGGCGATGTCCTCGACGGAGCCGCCCTGCGACAGCGCGACCATCAGAACGCCGGAGAATGCGGCACCGGCCTGCGTCGGGTCGCCGTTGAGTGCCACCATGCCCCGATACTCCGGCTTGAGCAGATCGTCCACACCGGTCACCGCAGGCACCTTCGCAGAGTCGAACCCGATCGAGATGTAGCCCCCGTAGTCGTTGACCCAGGCGCCCTCGGAATCCTTGAACGCGGCCGGGATGTCGTCGAACGTCGCGACCTTGTACGGCGCGAACATCGAGGTGTTCGCGAGCGCCACCGCCTGACCGAGATCAAACACGTCGGGGGCGGTGCTGCGGCCCTTCTGCTGGTTGGCGGCGTTGATCTCGTCCTGGCTGGACGCGTCCGGCTGCGCGGAATTGACCTTGATTCCGTACTTGTCCGAGAAAGCCGCGATGATCGCGCCGTAGTTGGCCCAGTCCGGGGGCAGTGCGATCACGTTGAGCTCGCCCTCGGCCTGCGCCGCTTCGACGAGTCCCTCCATGCCGCCGAAGTCCTGCGCTGAGGTGGCCTCACCGGCCTTTACCCCGGACGCCGTCTCGGCACCCGAGTTGTCGCTCTCGGGAGGTGCACAGCCGACCGCGCCGGAGACCAGTACCGCTGATGCCGCGACGGCGAGAGCTCTGGTGGTGACGCCGGACAGCAACCGTGCGGTGATCCGCGAGAAGTTCATTGCCGAACCTTCCGATGAGCAGGAGGCTGCACAGTGGCTCGGCGGTTACCGCAGCGCGACTGCACAGTGAACGGATACACCGGGCCGTGGGAACCATACCCTGGAGTGATGCCGGATTCTGATGCCGCGGCGGCATTCGCAGCCGCTCCCGTCGCCGTGTTGGGCACCACCGGCGCCGGGGCCGCGCCGCACCTGGTGCCGGTGGTCTTCGCGCTGCCCGAAGGTCGCCATGACCTGCTGTACACGGCCATCGACGCGAAACCGAAGTCCACCCAGCGGCTGCGCCGCCTGGTCAACATCGAGGCCAACCCCACGGTGAGCCTGCTGGTCGATCACTACGACGACGACTGGTCCCGGCTGTGGTGGGTGCGCGCCGACGGCACCGCCACCATCCATCACCGCGGCGAACAGATGGCGACCGGCTACGCGTTGCTGCGGGCCAAGTACCACCAGTATCAGCGGGTCGAACTCGACGGCCCGGTCGTCACCGTGCAGATCACCCGGTGGTCGTCCTGGCGGGCCTCGCCGGCCTCACCGTTGCCGGAGCTCTGAAACTCGGCGCCGCCCGGCGGAGACTCAGCGCCGCTCGGCGATCTCCGCCTCGAGTTGTTCCTCATAGGCGCCCTCGTCCCTGCCCAGGGCGATGGTGCCGGCGGCCATCGCCACGGTGGCGAACGCGATCGCGACGGCGTCCCACCGTCCGACGTCGAGGTGTTCCCCGAGGACCACCGCGCCGAGGAGCACCGCGATCACGGGCTCGAGCACCAGCATCGTCGGCACCGAGGTCTGCAGCGACCCGGCGTGGAACGCCGACTGCTGCACCAGCACGCCCAGCACTCCCAGCAGCACCAGCAGGTAGGGGACCGGCGTCGTCAGCACCGCGGCCGGCCCCTGGTGGGTCAGCACGTGCATGACGAGCTTGGTGAGCACCGCCACGACCCCGAACAGCACGCCGACCGCGACCGCGAGCAGCACCGCCCGCCGCCAGCCGACGGTTCGCACTGCCACGATCACGCACGCAGACACCGCCGCGGTGCACACCACGGCGACCACCGCGGACGTGGTCAGCGACGCTTCGTAGTCACCGGGGCGGGCCTTGGCCAGCACCACGAACACCGCGAGCGCGAGCGTCAGCAGCGTTGCCCATCCCCACTCGGCGCGGGTGACCCGCCGGTGCGCCAGCCGGGCGCTGAGCGGCAGCGCGAACAACAACGCCGACGTGAGAATCGGCTGGACAAGCAGCAGCGACCCGTTGGCCAGCGCGAGCGCCTGGAACACGAACCCGGTGATCGCCGCCCCGGTACCCGCCCACCACAGCGGCCGGCGCAGCAGTGTCTGGAACATCACCGGGCTCACCCCGTGCTCGGCCGGCACGTCCAGGGTGGCCCGCTGGCGCACCACGATGCCGATCGCCAGGAACACGGCGGCAAGCAGCGCGAGCAGCACGGTCAGACCATGGCCGATGACTGGGCCTCCCACGGGTGTCAGGCTCCCTTCAGCTCCCGGTCCCTGGACAAGGACAGCACACTTCGCCGCGCACCGCCCAGCCCGGCCGGGGCACACGATTCGATCGATCTTGTTTCAGCGTCCGGGAACTGGGCATTACCCCGGGCATGAATTTGCGACGAGTGGTCATGATCGCCGGTGTGGCGTTGTTGTTGGTCGGCGTCATCGCGTTGTTGATGCCCGTCTCGGTCTCCGGACCCGACGCCAGCATCGGCTGCGGCAACGGGATCGCGGCGGACATGTCGCAGGCCCGCGACGCTGACAGCGGCAACCTGGCCAACCTTCCTGTGCTCAATGAGATCGTGCCGCACACCGACTACGTCGCCGAGTGCGAGTCGGCGCTGTCCTCGCGTCGGTCCTGGGCGATCCCGGTCGCGGTCGTCGGCCTGGTGGTGCTGGCCGGGTCCTTCTTCGTCGGTGGGCGAAGCGGTCGGGTTTCAACCTGAGGATCTGAGCCTGAGAATCTAACTCGCCTCGTCGACAATCCGCAGGTGCGGCCGGGACGGGGGCTCCGGCGGCCCGAGCTTGTCGTTGACGGTGGCCACCGCTGAGTCGACGCGGTCGACGGCGCGCTCGCACATCCCGCGCACCCGGTCCCCGGCGGCGTCGACGTCGTCGGCCGCGCTGCGCAGGTAGCCGCGCAGGTTGATCCGGAGCCTCTCACCTGCGACGCGCAGCCGGCGCCGCACCCGGTCGTCGACCTCGACGGTGACGTAGGGCAACACTTGGACCTTCATCGGTGAGCTCCCTGCCTTCCGTCGGTCGGTCATCTGGGGTCCAGCCTAACGGTGCCCGCCCCCTGCCCCCACCTGCGTGGGCGGTGACCGCGGCGGTCAGTGAGCCCGAGTTCATCAGCAGGAACAGCGGGTACCCGAGCACGACGAACGAAACGGCGCCGCCGATCAGCAGGGGTCGGCGCCCGATCCGGTCGGAGAGCGCCGCCAGCGGCAGTATCAGGACCAGTGCCACCAGACTGGCCAGGGTGACCGACAGGAACGCGTCGGTCTTGGAGAAGTTCAGCGTGCTGATGAAGTAGTTGGGCAGGAACGTGAAGACCACGTAATAGCCGATGTTGAACACGATCATCATGCCGATCACCTGCAGGATCTGCCGCCACGTGGTCGGCAGTGCCTCCCGCAGCGGGGTGTCGGCGGTCTGATCGGTGTTGCGCAGCTCGGTGAACTGCGGGGTGTCGGCCAGGCGTAACCGGATGTAGAGGCCGACGAGGCCCAAGGGCCCGGCGATCAGGAACGGGATGCGCCAGCCGTAGCTCTCCATCGCCGCGGCGGGCAGCAGCGCCTGCAGCAGCGTCACCGTCACCGAACCCATCAGGAAGCCGAGCACCCCGGACCACACCATGCAGGTGACGGTCACCCCGCGGCGTGCATCGGTGGCGTACTCGGCCAGATAGACGGCGCCGCCGCCGTACTCTCCGCCGGCGGAGAAGCCCTACAGGCAGCGCAGCACCAACAGCAGCAGTGGGGCGGCGACGCCGATGACGTCGTAGGTCGGAAGCAGCCCGATGCACAGAGTGGCAGCCGACATCAGCAGGATCACCAGCGCCAGCACTCGCTGGCGGCCGATGCGGTCGCCGAGTGGGCCAAAGAACAACCCGCCGAGCGGACGCATGAAGAACGCGGCGGCGAAGATCGCGAATGTGTTGAGCAGTGCCGCGGTGTCGTTGCCGGCCGGGAAGAACCGGGCGGCGATGAAGGTCGCCAGGAAACCGTAGATCGCGAAGTCGAACCACTCGACCGCGTTGCCTATGGACGCTCCGGTGATCGCCCGGCGGATGTCGGACTGCATTCGATTCTCCCGAAATTAAGCGGGGCGCTGAGTATTTCGCTTATCGCACAGTCGCGACCAGCTGCCCTGAGCAAGATAGCGCGGCGCCGGGAACGGGTGATGTCTAGTCGGAGATTTTCTTCAGCGTCAGCTTGGCCGCCTTCGCCGCGGTGGCCGCGTCCCGGCCGGCCTGCTTGGCGGCCTCGTAGGCGTCCCGCGCGGCGGTCAGCGCCTGCTCGGCGTCGGCCAGTCTGCGCTGCGCATCCTGGTG
>NZ_JBAUJB010000175.1:0-2107 GCF_049683355.1 Mycobacterium sp. | reverse complement strand
AGGGCATCCGCGTCATGTGCAGGCTGACGTCGTCCGGCAACCATCGCCAAAGCTCCCGGTCAAGAGCGAAATCGTAGGGAACAACGACTCCGATCCCGGCCTGCTGCAGAGGTGGCGAGGGGTTCATTTGCACAGTGTGGGGCCGACCTGACCTCTCCGCAAGTCTGATTGTTGACAATCCGACGGTCGGGTTCCTAGCCTCGTCCCCGTGCCTGGAACTCGACCGGTGGTGGCAGTGCTGTGCGCACACGCGGATGACCGACCCCCCGGGATCCAGGATCTGGACGTTGAGCTGCGCTTTTGTGCGGCTGACGGCCTCGCGGAGGCGGTCGGCGGAGCGCAGGGACTGCTGCTGTGGGACTTCTTCTCCACCGCGGTGCGCGACGTGTGGGCCGAGGCGACGAATTTACAGTGGATTCACATCACCGCCGCGGGTGTCGACACGCTGTTGTTCGACGAGCTGCGGGCCTCTGACGTGGTGGTGACCAATGCGCGTGGGGTGTTCGACCGGCCGCTGGCCGAGTATGTGCTCGGCGCGGTGATCGCGCACGCTAAGGACAGCCGCACCAGCTTCGAGTTGCAGCGCCGCCACGAGTGGCGTCACCGCGAGACGCGCAGCATCACCGGCGCCACCGCGCTGGTCGTCGGCACCGGCGGCATCGGCCGCGAGATCGCGAAGCTGCTGCGGGCGGCGGGGCTGACGGTGCGCGGCGCGGGGCGCCGGCCCGTCGCCGACGATCCGGACTTCGGTGAGGTCGTCGACAGCGCCGACCTGGCCGGCCACGCCGGGTGGTGTGATCACCTGGTCCTGGCCGCCCCGCTGACAGCGGCGACCCACGGCCTGGTGGACGAGGCCGTGCTGGCCGCGATGAAACCCGACGCGCATCTGGTGAACATCGCCCGCGGGCCGATGGTCGAGGAGGCCGCGCTGCTGGACGCGCTGACCCAACACAGGATCGGGGGAGCGACGCTCGACGTGTTCGACACCGAGCCGCTGCCGGCCGATCACCCGCTGTGGGACGCGCCGAACGTGACGATCACCGCGCACATGTCCGCCGACGTCGTCGGCTGGCGGGATGCGCTGGCTGCGCAGTTCGCCGCCAATGCCCGTCGCTGGCTGGCCGGGGAGCCCCTGCACAATGTGGTGGACAAGCAACTGGGCTACATCCCGGGCGGGACGAGGTGATGATGTTCGAGGCCACCGAGCTGGTTGCGGGCTACCGGGACAAGACCATCTCCCCGGTGGAGGCCACCCTCGCCGCGCTGGACGCCACCGAGGCCTACAACCCGGCCGTCAACGCGTTCGTACTGGTGGACGTCGAGGGGGCGCTCGTCGCGGCCGAGGCGTCAGCGGCCCGCTGGTACGCCGGGGAGCCGCTGGGCCCGGGTGACGGGGTGCCGACGTCGATCAAGGACGTGTTCCTGACCCGGGGCTGGCCGACGCTGCGGGGCAGTGCCCTGATCGACGCGGCGGGCCCGTGGGACGAGGACTCCCCGTGTGTCGCACGCTTGCGGGAAACCGGCGCGGTGCTGCTCGGCAAGACGACGGCGCCGGAATACGCGTGGAAGGGCGTCACCGACTCGCTGACCTTCGGCCCCACCGGCAACCCGTGGGATCCGGCGGTGACGGCGGGCGGCTCCAGCGGTGGCAGCGCGGCGGCGGTGGGGCTGGGCATGGGGCCGTGGTCGGTGGGCACCGACGGCGGCGGCTCGGTGCGGATCCCGGCGGCGTTCACCGGGACGGTCGCGCTGAAGCCGACGTTCGGCCTGATCCCGCACTATCCGGCCAGCCCGTTCGGGACGCTGGCGCATTCGGGTCCGATGACGCGCACGGTGCGCGACACCGCCGCGCTGCTCGATGTGATCACCGGGTTCGACGCCCGGGACTGGGCCGCGATGCCGACACCGACGAACTCGTTCCTCGACGGCCTCGACGGCGGGGTGGCGGGGCTGCGGGTCGGGTTCTCCCCGAACCTCGGCTTCGTGCGCAACGACCCGGAGGTCGACGCCGCGGTGCGCGCCGCTGTGGCGGTGCTGGCCCATGCCGGTGCGGTGGTCGAGGAGGTCGACCCGGGGTTCACCGACCCGGTGGAGGCGTTCCATGTGC
>NZ_JBAUJB010000174.1:0-3154 GCF_049683355.1 Mycobacterium sp. | reverse complement strand
CCGAGCAGGGAGGTCACCAGGCTGCTCAACAACTCGGCTTCGTGTGCGGCCAGCGCCGACCGCAACCGCGGGCCGTCGGCGCCCTCGACCCGCTTCCACTTACGCACAGTCTCCTCAGCGGTCCTGTTGCAGCGTCGCCCACAACCCGGCGGCGTGGAGCTTGGACACGTCGATCTCCATCGACTCCCGACTGCCCGCCGAGACCACCGCCTTGCCCTCATTGTGGACCTGCAGCATCAGCTTGGTGGCATGCGGTTCGGAGTAACCGAACAGCTTCTGCAACACATAGGTCACGTAGGTCATCAGGTTCACTGGATCGTCCCAGACCAGCGTCACCCACGGGCTGTCGGGGGCGACCTCGTCCCGGGGGACGGTGGCGACGTCGCGTTCTTCGCGGGTTCCCGGACGGGCCTTCGCCGGTGTGACCATGTGCCCAAGAATACCGGGGCCGCATCCAGGCGCCGAACCGATACGGTTGACGGGTGACTGGATCGTCCCGGGCGTCGGCTGTCGGTCTGCCGTTGGGGTTGCTGACCGACAAGTACGAACTGACGATGCTCGCCGCGGCATTGCAGGACGGTACCGCGCACCGGCACGCCACGTTCGAGGTGTTCGCTCGGCGCCTTCCCGAAGGACGGCGCTACGGCGTCACCGCCGGTACCGCCAGACTCGTGGAAGCGTTGCAGGAGTTCAGGTTCGATCCGTCCACGTTGAGCTCGCTGGACGATTTCCTGGACACCGACACCCTCGAGTACCTGGCCGGGTACCGGTTTCGCGGCGATATCGACGGCTACCCGGAGGGCGAGCTGTACTTCCCCGGGTCGCCGGTGCTGTCCGTTCACGGAACCTTCGCCGAATGCGTGCTGCTCGAGACGCTGGCACTGTCGATCTTCAACCATGACACCGCCGTCGCGTCTGCCGCCGCCCGCATGGTCGGTGCCGCCGACGGCCGCCCCCTGATCGAGATGGGCTCGCGGCGCACCCACGAATACGCCGCCGTCGCAGCGGCACGCGCGGCCTACCTCGCCGGATTCGCCGGGTCGTCGAACCTGGAGGCCAAGCGCCGCTACGGTGTGCCGGCGCTCGGGACGAGCGCACACGCCTTCACGCTGCTGCACACCAGCGACAGCGAGGGGCAGTCGACATCGGACTGGGAGAAGGCGGCGTTCCGGGCGCAGGTCGCGGCGCTGGGTGTGGAGACGACGCTGCTCGTGGACACCTACGACATCACCGCCGGGGTCGCCAACGCCGTGGAGGTCGCGGGGCCCCGACTGGGGGCCGTCCGCATCGACTCCGGTGACCTCGGTGTGCTGGCCCGCCAGGTACGCGAGCAGCTCAACGGTCTCGGCGCCACCGAGACCCGGATCGTGGTCTCCGGCGACTTGGATGAGTTCGCCATCGCCGCGCTTCGCGCCGAACCCGTCGACTCCTACGGTGTCGGCACGTCGGTGGTCACCGGATCGGGTGCCCCGACCGCCAACATGGTCTACAAGCTGGTCGAAGTCGACGGCATCCCCGTCGAGAAACGCAGCAGCCACAAGGAATCCCACGGCGGGCGCAAGTGCGCCGCCCGGCTGGCCAAAGCATCGGGGACCGTCGTCGAGGAAGTCGTGTACCCGGTCGACGAACCGCCGCCCCCCTCCGCCGGCCTGGCCTCGCGGCAGCTGACGGTTCCGTTGGTGCGCGACGGGGAGCCGATCGGCGACCTCGACCTGAGTGCCGCGCGGGAACGCGTCAGCGAGGGTCTGCACAGCCTTCCGTGGGACGGTCTGAAGCTCTCCAAGGGAGACCCGGCGATCCCGACGCGGATGATCGCGCCGACACGGCGCGAACGCTGAGAAACGGGTCCGCGGATGCCTGACGTCACCGAGTTGCTTGCCCACGCGGTGGCCGCACTGGGAGGGACAGAACGCGCCGGCCAGATCGCCATGGCCGAGGCGGTGACACGCGCGTTCGAACGCGGTGAGCACCTGGCGGTACAGGCGGGCACCGGCACCGGAAAGTCGTTGGCCTACCTGGTGCCCGCGATCGCGCACTCGCTGGCCGACCACCGACCCGTGGTCGTGTCCACCGCGACCATCGCGCTGCAACGTCAGCTGGTCGACCGCGACCTGCCCCGACTCGCCGACTCCCTGACCGGCTCGCTGCCCCGCAGGCCGGAGTTCGCTCTTCTGAAGGGCCGGGGGAACTACCTGTGTCTCAACAAAATTCACAACGGAAGCCAGGCAGGCTCCGACGGCTCCCCGGCACCCGAGGACCGGCCGCAGGAGGAACTCTTCTCCCCCGTCGCGGCGAGCGCGCTGGGGCGCGACGTGGCGCGGCTGATCAAGTGGTCGTCGAGCACCGAGACCGGCGATCGTGACGAAGTGACCCCCGGGGTCCCCGACCGATCGTGGTCGCAGGTCAGCGTGTCGGCTCGGGAATGCATCGGCGTGTCCCGCTGCCCGTTCGGCACCGACTGTTTCGCCGAGCGCGCCCGTGACCGAGCCGGCCACGCCGACGTCGTCGTCACCAACCACGCCCTGCTGGCGATCGACGCCATCGGCGAGGCCAACGTGCTGCCCGAGCACGACCTGCTGATCGTCGACGAGGCTCACGAGCTGGTGGATCGGGTCACCGGTGTCGCGACCGCGGAGCTCTCGGCGACGTCGCTGGGCATCGCGCAGCGCCGCGCGGCCCGGATCGTCGACCCCGAACTCGCACAGCGGCTGGAGGGGGCGATCGCGACGTTCTCGTCGGCGCTGTTCGACGCCCGGGCCGGCCGCATCGACGTACTCGACGAGGAGCTGGCGAACTACCTGACGGTGCTGCGTGACGCCGCAACCGGGGCCAGGACCTCGATCGACACCGCGCCCAACGACCCGAAGGCCGCCGCCGCGCGTGCCGAGGCGGCGACCGCGCTCACCGACGTCAGCGACACCGCGTCCCGGATCCTCAGTTCGTTCGTTCCCGCCATCTCCGACCGCACCGACGTGGTCTGGATCGAACAGACCGAGGACGCCCGCTCCGGTGCCCGCTCGACCCTGCGGGTGGCCCCGCTGTCGGTGGCAGGTCTGTTGCGCGCCAGCCTGTTCGGCCGTTCGACAGCGGTGCTGACGTCGGCCACGCTGACCGTCGGCGGCAACTTCGACGCGATGGCCTCGGCGTGGGGCCT
>NZ_JBAUJB010000173.1:0-2671 GCF_049683355.1 Mycobacterium sp. | reverse complement strand
CTGCCCGTAGCGCAAGGCGTAGCGGTGTATGCCGCGCTGAAACGGGAAGCCGACCTGACGTGTGACGGGCGGTCGCGGGGGCAGGTGATGGCCGACACCGCCTATGAACGGATCACCGGCCGTCCCGCCGAGCAGCCGGTGCCGGTGGCGTTGAACATGGTGATGGCCGACACCACCCTGGCCGGCGACGACACCGAATCGGCCTGGCTACAGGACTTCGGACCCATCCCGACCGGGCTGGCCTGCGCGCTGACCGGCGACGCGGCCACCGACACCAAGGTGAAGGCCACGCTGCGCCGGCTGTACCGCCACCCCAAATCCGGGCAGCTGGTCGCGATGGAATCGCGGGCCCGGATCTTCCCGAAAGCGTTGGCACGATTCCTGCAGTTGCGTGACCAGAAATGCCGGACCCCGTACTGCGATGCCCCGATCCGGCACTGCGACCACGCCACCCCGGCCCGCGACAGCGGCCCGACCAGCGCCCGCAACGGTTTGGGTGACTGTGAGGCCTGCAATTACGCCAAAGAAGCCCCCGGCTGGACCGTCAGCACCACCGAGGCCGATGGGGAACACCGCGCCGAGTACCGCACCCCCACTGGAGCGGTGTACCAGTCCACCGCCCCACCGCTACCCGGGCCACCCATCCGACGCAGGGTCAGCCTCCTCGAAGGCCAACTCAGCATCGACCTCGTCACCTTCGACGCCGCCTGACGCCGCCGTCGGGCACGTCAATGGCCCGGCGGGTGGCCGCTACATTGGGCACATGGCCACCACTTTCGCCGATGTTGCCGGCTCCGAGTACATCCTGCTGACCACGTTCACCAAGGACGGCAGGCCGAAGCCGACCGCCATCTGGGCCGTCGTCGACGGTGACCGCCTGATCGCCATCACCCAGGAGAAGTCCTGGAAGGTCAAGCGCATCCGCAACACCCCCCGGGTGACCATCGCCGAGTGCGATCGAAGCGGCAAGCCCAAGGGCGAGGCGGTCGAGGCCATCGCGGCGATCCTGCACAAGTCGGCCAACGGGGCCACCTACGAGGCCCTCGGCAGGCGGTACGGGCTGCTCGGCAAGACCTTCAACTTCTTCTCGAAATTGCGCGGCGGCATGGAGAAGAACGTCACCGTCGAATTGAGGCCGGTGAACTGACCCCATGAACAACCCGGCTCCCACGTTCAAAGACGTCTACGGCGAGAAGTATCTGCTGCTTACCACCTTCACCAAGGACGGACGCCCCAAGCCGACCCCGGTGTGGGGCGTGCCCGACGGAGACAAGCTGGTCATCAGCACCGACGACGGATCTTGGAAGACCAAGCGGATCAATAACACCCCGCGGGTGACGATCCAGTAGTGCGGTGTCCTGGGCAAGCCCAAGGGTGAGCCCGTCGAGGCGATTGCCCGGAACCTGCCGAAATCCGAGACCCGCCGGGTGTTCGACATGGTCACCAGGCGCTACTGGTGGCACGCGTGGTGGTGGATACCGCAGGCGATTCTGCGCGGCGGCATCGACAAGGTGCGCGCCGCAATCGAGGTCGAGGCGCCGGTCGGCGGGCCGGGTTAGGAACCTTCAGCGCCGCCCGACCGTTGGCAGAACATGGCGATGAGGCTGTTCTTGCTCTATGCGCTGGTCGAGCTGGCCGTGCTGGTCGCGTTGGCGTCGACGATCGGCTTCGGCTGGACGGTGCTGCTGGTCGCCGGCGTGTTCCTGGTCGGGCTCGTGCTGGCAGGCTCCCAGGTGCGCCGGCATATCCGGCGGCTGCAATCCGGGCTGACCGCGGCGAACGCCCAGGGGGCGGTCACCGACAGCGTGCTGGTCGCACTGGGTACGGTGCTCGTCGTGATTCCCGGTCTGGCCAGTTCCGCACTCGGAGCGCTGCTGCTGCTCCCGCCCACCCGAAAGGTGGCACGCCCGCTTGTCACCGCGATGGCCGCTCGTCGGGCCCCGCTGATCGTCGGGGTCAGCACCATGGGCAGCGCCGCGGCCGGTGCACGGGGTCAGTCGCCCCGGCAAGGTCGTGGCGACTACATCGAGGGTGAGGTCCTCGATGTCACAGACGTCACCGACGTCGCCGATCGCACCGATGTCACCGACACCACCCACGTCGAACGACCCCGCCTCCCGGAGTGACCACCACCACCCTTCTGCTCAACGGGCGGGTGCACAGCCCCTCCATGCCGGATGCGACCGCGATGGCCGTGCGCGACGGCGTCGTCGCCTGGCTGGGCAGCGACGACGTCGGACGGGTGCAGTTTCCCGACGCCACGTTGACCGACCTCGACGGCGCCTTCGTCGCCCCGGCGTTCGTGGACAGCCACGTCCACACCACCGCGACCGGACTGGCACTGACCGGCCTCGATCTGCGTCAGGCCACGTCATTGCGGCACTGCCTGGAACTGCTCGGTGGGTATGCGCGCTCCCGGCCGGACGGCGTCATCTGGGCGCACGGCTGGGACGAATCGCGGTGGCCGGAGGGCGCGGCGCCGAGCACCGCCGACGTGGACGCCGCCGTCGGTGACCAGCCCGCCTACCTGGCTCGCGTCGACGTGCACTCGGCGGCCGCGTCGACGGTGTTGCGACGGGCCGCCGGTGTCGGCGATCAGGAACCACTCACTGCCGGTGCGCACCACCTGGTGCGCCGGGCGGCCCGCGAGAGGCTCAGCACCGACCAGCGA
>NZ_JBAUJB010000172.1:0-37765 GCF_049683355.1 Mycobacterium sp. | reverse complement strand
CCGGCATCCGCCGAAGTATGCATCGGCACGGGCGCGGTGATCAAGACCGTTCGTCCTCGCTACGCTGCGGGCGCTCCGTCTTGACCCCGGCCCTTACCCGATGCCGCCCACACGGAGGCCGAAAATCGGCAAAACCCCAGGTCCGCCAAAGCCTTGACAGCACCCCGCCCCTTCAGGGATGACACGGTTATCCACTGGACACCGGGCGCATAATTGAGCGCGATGACCGGCCCCGGCAGTGCCCCAAGAAAACCCGTGATCTTGACCGTCGACGACGACCCCGCGGTGTCGCGTGCCGTCGCCCGCGACCTCCGCCGTCATTACGGCGAGAACTACCGCATCGTGCGCGCCGAGTCGGGTCCCGACGCGCTGGAGACACTCAACGAGCTGAAGCTGCGCGGCGAGACGGTGGCGGTCTTCGTCGCCGACTATCGGATGCCGCAGATGAGCGGTATCGAGTTCCTCGAAGCGGCGATGGACATCTTCCCGGCCGCCAGGCGGGTGCTGCTCACCGCCTACGCCGACACCCACGCTGCGATCGACGCCATCAACGTCGTCGATCTCGACCACTACCTGCTGAAACCCTGGGACCCCCCGGAGGAGAAGCTGTACCCGGTGATCGACGCGCTGGTCGAGGCGTGGCGGGCCAGCGGCGACCGGGCGATCCCGCACACCAAGATCATCGGTCACCCGTGGAACGCGCGATCGTCCGAGGTGCGCGAGTTCCTGGCCCGAAACCGGTTGTTCTACACATGGTTCCGCTCGGACGAACCGAAGGGCGCCCGGTTGCTGGAGGCGGCCGGCCAGGACGGCATGACGCTCCCGGTGGTGATCACCGAACAGGGTGCGACGCTCATCGATCCCACCGACTCGGAGCTGGCGGCGACACTGGGGCTGACCACCACCCCGGCCGGCGATTTCTACGACCTGGTGGTCATCGGCGGCGGCCCGGCCGGCCTGGCGGCGGCGGTCTACGGCGCCTCCGAAGGCCTCAAGACCGTGCTCATCGAGCGCACCGCGACGGGCGGCCAGGCCGGCCAGAGCTCCCGCATCGAGAACTATCTGGGCTTCCCGGACGGCCTGTCCGGCTCACAGCTCGCCGAACGCGCCCGCAGGCAGGCCGAGAAGTTCAAAGCCGAGCTGATCACCGCCGCCGAGGTCACGGGTCTGGAGATCGACGGAGTCGCCCGCACCGTGCACCTGTCCGACGGCCGGTCGATCGGCACCCGAGCGGTGATCCTGGCGATGGGCGTGGAATACCGGCAGCTGGCCGCCGAAGGGTGTGCCGGCCTGACCGGGGCCGGCGTCTACTACGGGGCGACGACGTCGGTGGCAGCCGACTGCGACGGCGACGAGGTCTACGTCATCGGCGGTGCCAACTCGGCAGGGCAGGCCGCGATGTATCTGTCGCGTACCGCGAAATCGGTGACGATCGTCAGCAGGCGCACCCTCGAGGACTCGATGTCGCACTACCTGATCCAGCAGATCAGGGCGCGGGACAACATCAAGGAGCTGCCGCACACCGTGGTGCACGCGGCCAAGGGCGACGGCCACCTGGAGGGCATCTGCCTGGAGAACACCCGGACCGGGGCCCGCGAGGAATTCCGCTGCGGACGGATGTTCATCTTCATCGGCGCCGAACCCCGCACCGAGTGGCTCGACGGCGTGGTGGTGCGCGACGACCACGGGTTCATCCTGTCCGGCCCCGATCTGCGCGACATCAGCGGCTGGACGCTGGAGAGGCCGCCGCACCATCTGGAATCCAGCGTTCCCGGGGTGTTCGTCGCCGGGGACGTGCGCGCCGACTCCGCCAAGCGGGTGGCCGCGGCCGTCGGCGAAGGGTCGATGGCGGTCATGCTGGTTCACCGCTATCTCGCCGAGACATAGCGGGACCGACCCGATGGCCGACTGTGACACCACCGAACTGCGCTCGCTGTTCCTGTTCGAGTCGCTGCGCCAGGACCAGCTGGATCGGTTGTGCGCCGGTGGCCGGATCGCCGAGTTCGCACCCGCCACGCTGTTCGTCGAGGGCGAACCGGCGACGTGTCTGTACGTGCTCGTCGACGGCGAGATCGTGTTGTGCAAGCGCTCGGGCGGTGTGGACATCGAGACGGTCCGGACCTCGCAGCCCGGCGCGTATTTCGGCGCGTGGTCGGCGTTCCTCGAGGACGAGCAGGCTTACGAGACGTCGGCCCGGGTGACGCTGCCGTCGAGGATGTTCATCATCGACGCCGCCGCCCTCGGCGCGTTCCTTCGCTCCGAGTTCCCAATGGCCTGCCACTTCCTGGTCGGCGCGGCGCTGCGCAGGTTCAGCCAGAACCGCATCGTGGGTCCGCACGACCGGCTGCGACAACTCTCTCAGCTCACCGCCGGGCTGACCCACGAACTCAACAACCCGGCGGCCGCGGCGGCCCGCGCCACCTCGGAGCTTCGCACCCGGGTAGCCGGGTTGCGCAACAAACTCGCCCTGCTCGCCGACGGTTCGATGAGCCTGGCCTCGATGCAGGCGCTCGTCGACATCAGCAACGTGGCCGCCGCGGCCCTGACCCAGGCGCCCAGGCTGAGTCCGCTGCAGAAATCCGACCGCGAGGAGGTACTCGGCGAGTGGCTCGGTGAGCGCGGCATCGCCGACGCCTGGGACATCGCCCCGGTGTTCGCCGAAGCCGCGCTGGACGTCGACTGGCTGGACCGGGTCTCGGCGGCGATGAGCGAGACCGCCGGTTCGCTGGACCACGCGGTGCGGTGGTTGAGCCACACGGTCGAGACCGAGCTGTTGATGAACGAGATCGCCGAGGCCACAGCGCGGGTGTCCGAACTCGTCCAACAGGCCAAGCAGTACTCGCAGCTCGACCGCGCCCCCTACGACGTCGCCGACCTCAGGTCCCTGCTCACCGACACCCTGGCGATGCTGACCCACAAGCTCGGGCCGCAGATCGCGGTCGTCGAGGACTTCGACGACACGGTGCCGCCGATCCCCTGCTGGCATGCCGAGCTGAACCAGGTCTGGACCAACCTGATCGACAACGCGGTCACGGCCATGCAGTCGGTGGGAACCCTGACGGTGCGGACCCGCCGCCAGGGCGACTGCGCGCGCGTGGAGGTATGTGACGACGGCCCCGGGGTGCCCGAGGAACACAAGGCCCGCGTCTTCGACCCGTTCTTCACGACCAAACCGATCGGCGAGGGCACCGGCCTCGGGCTCGATTTCGCGGCCCGCACCGTCGACAAGCACCGCGGCAGCCTGTGGGTGGAATCCGCACCCGGTGATACGCGTTTCATAGCGTTATTGCCGTTGGAAGCCCCGGCCGCAGAGGCTACGAGCTAAGGCTGGAAGGAACCACCATGGGCGAGAAGTGTCTACCCGACGAACTGCGCACGTTGTTCCTGTTCGAGGCGCTGACCGACGAACAGCTGCGGACGTTGTGCGACAACGGCTACATCGCAACCTTCGAGCCTGGTCCGATCCACATCGAGGGGGAGCCGGCGACCTGCTTCTACGTGTTGATCGACGGTGAGCTGGTGATGTCGAAACGCTCGGGCGGGGTCGACATCGAGACCAATCGGACATCGCAGCGCGGGGTGTACTGCGGGGCCTGGTCGGCCTACATCCCCAACGAGGAACACCTCTACCAGGCGTCAGTCCGGGTGACCCGCCCGTCGCGGTTCTTCGTGCTCGACGCCAACGCCTTCGCCGACTTCATGCACAAGGAGTTCCCGATGGCAGTGCACCTGCTGGAGGGACACAAGGTCGGCGGACTTCGCGACCGCCAGATCCTCGGCCAACGGGAGAAGCTGCTGGCTTTGGGCCAACTGTCGGCAGGCCTGACCCACCAGCTCAACAACCCCGCCGGCGCCACCGCACGCGCGGTCGCCGACCTACGCGAGGGCGTCGGAAAGATGCGCCACAAGCTCGCGATGCTCGCCGACGGGGAGTTCACCCCGGCCGCGCTGAAGGTGCTGGTCAGCATCCAGGACGAGGTCGCCGAACAAGTGGCCAAGTCGAAGTCGCAGGAGCTCACGGCGCTGGAGACCTCCGATCGGGAGGACCAGATCGGGGACTGGCTCGACGACCACGGGATCGCCGCGGCCTGGGACTACGCACCCACGTTCGTCGAGGCAGGCCTGGACGTGGACTGGCTGGAGCGCGTCGAGGCGTCGATCGCGGACGTCGACTGTTCGGCGACGCTTCCGGGGGCGATCGGCTGGCTGAAGTACACGATCGACAACGAGTTGTTGATGAACCAGATCGCCGAGGCCAGCAAGCGGATCTCCGCGCTGCTGGCCGGCGCCAAGCAGTACTCGCAGATGGACCGCGCCGAGTACCAGACCGCCGACATCCACGAGCTGCTGCACAGCACGTTGATGATGTTCGGCGGCAAGATCGGCAAGGACACTCCCGTCAAGCTCGTCAAGGAGTACGACAAGTCGCTGCCCGAGCTGGGGTGCTACCCGGGTGACCTCAACCAGGTGTGGACCAACATCGTCGACAACGCGATCCAAGCGATGGACGGGCGCGGCACCTTGACGATCCGCACCATGCGCGAGAGCGAGAGCACCATCCGAGTCGAGATCGCCGACGACGGCCCCGGCATCCCCGAGGACATCATCGAGCGGATCTTCACACCGTTCTTCACCACCAAGCCGTTCGGCGAGGGCACCGGCCTCGGCCTCGATCTGGCGTGGCGCATCGTGGTCGAAAAGCACCACGGCAACCTGTCGGTGGAATCCCGGCCCGGGGACACCAAGTTCGTCGTCCGCCTTCCGTTGCACGCACCGGCTCCCGCGCTCGCGGCAGACGACGTTGCGACCGGTGCCTGACCACCTTCAGCCGCCACCTGCCAAGCTGGTACCCGACAAACCGAACCGAAGGGGGCAGACATGAACGCAACAGAGGGTGTGTCGCTCAAGCCGGCCCTAGGCCGTTTCGGAGTGTGGACCGGCGCACCGGTCACTCCGGAGCAGGCCGTCGAGATCGAGAAGCTCGGATACGGGACGGTCTGGGTGGGCGCATCTCCCGCCGCCGACCTGGCATTCGTGGAGCCGATCCTGGAGAAGACCCAGCACCTGCAGGTGGCCACCGGGATCGTGAACATCTGGACCGCCAAAGCGAGCGAAGTCGCCGAGTCCTACCACCGCATCGAGAAGGCCTTCCCCGGCAGATTCGTCCTCGGGGTCGGCGTCGGGCACCCCGAGCACACCCAGGAGTACCGCAAGCCCTATGAGGCGCTGGTCTCCTATCTGGATGCTCTGGACGCCGCGAAGGTGCCGACAAGCCGGATGGTGATCGCGGCGCTCGGGCCGAAGGTCCTGCAGCTCGCGGCGCAGCGCAGTGCAGGTGCGCACCCGTACCTGACCACACCGGTACACACCGGTCGGTCGCGCGAATTGCTCGGCCCCACAGTACTTCTGGCACCCGAACACAAGGTGGTGCTGACCGACGACGCCGAGGCGGCCCGCAAGATCGGGCGGGAGACCGTGAGCTTCTACCTCGATCTGTCGAACTACCTGAACAACTGGAAGCGGCTGGGGTTCACCGACGAGGACCTGGTCAAGCCCGGCACCGACCGATTCATCGACGCGGTCGTCGCCTACGGTTCTCCCGACGCCATCGCCGCCCGGTTGCTCGAGCACCACGCCGCCGGCGCCGACCACGTCGCCATCCAGGTCCTGGGCGGATCCGACGAACTGCTGTCGACACTCGAGGAGCTGGCGGGGCCGCTGGGCCTGGGTAGCTAGGGTCTGGCATGCGGCTGCTGGTCACCGGCGGCGCCGGTTTCATCGGTGCCAACTTCGTGCACGGTGCCGTTCGGGAGCACCCGGAGGTGGCGGTGACGGTCCTCGACGCCATGACCTATGCCGGTTCCCGGGAGTCGCTGGCCCCGGTCGAGCGCGACATCCGGTTGGTGCAGGGTGATGTCACCGACACCGACCTGGTCGACAAGCTCGTCGCCGAGTCCGACGCCGTCGTGCATTTCGCCGCCGAGACCCACGTCGACAATGCGCTGGCGGACCCGGAGCCGTTTGTCCGCTCGAATGTCCTCGGCACGTTCTCGGTGCTGGAAGCGGTGCGCCACCACGACGTTCGCCTGCACCACGTCTCCACGGACGAGGTGTACGGGGATTTGGCGCTCGAGGACCCGCTGCGGTTCACCGAGTCCACCCCGTACAACCCCTCCAGCCCGTACTCGGCGACCAAGGCGGCCGCCGACATGCTGGTCCGGGCGTGGGTACGCTCGTACCGCGTGGCGGCGACGATCTCCAACTGCTCGAACAACTACGGGCCCTACCAGCACGTCGAGAAGTTCATCCCACGCCAGATCACCAACGTGCTGACCGGTCGGCGTCCGCGGCTCTACGGCCGTGGCGCCAACGTGCGCGACTGGATTCACGTCGACGACCACAACAGCGCGGTGTGGCGCATCCTCGCTGACGGCGAGCCCGGACGCACCTACCTCATCGGCGCGGACGGTGAACGGGACAACCTGTCGGTGCTGCGCACGATCCTGCGGCTGATGGACCGCCCCGCCGACGACTTCGACCACGTCACCGATCGGGCCGGACACGACCTGCGGTACGCGATCGATCCGTCACCGCTGCGCGACGAGTTGGGCTGGCGACCCGCACACCTCGACTTCGAGACCGGGCTGCGCGACACCATCGACTGGTATCGCGATCACCGCTCATGGTGGGCTCCGATGAAGGACGTGGCAGAGGCCCGGTACGAGGCGCGTGGATCGTGAGCGCACGCGAGCTGGCCGTCCCGGGCGCCTGGGAGATCACACCTGAGATCCACTCGGATTCTCGCGGTGACTTCTTCGAGTGGTTCACCGATGCCGGCTTCACCGCGTTCGCCGGGCACCGGTTCGACCTGCGGCAGGCGAACTGCTCGGTGTCGCGTGCCGGCGTGCTGCGCGGTCTGCACTTCGCGCAGGTACCGCCCGGCCAGGCCAAGTACGTGACGTGCGTCCGCGGCGCCATCTTCGACGTTGCGGTCGACCTCCGTTCGGGGTCACCGACGTTCGGGCAGTGGGACGCGGTGACCCTGGACGACACCTCGCGAAGGTCGGTGTATCTCGCCGAGGGACTGGGACACGGCTTCGTGGCGCTCGAGGACGATTCGACGGTGATGTACCTGTGTTCGGCGGGCTACGACCCCGCGCGCGAACACACCGTCAACGCGCTGGACCCGGCGTTAAACATCGCGTGGCCGCTGACCGATGCCCAGCTGATCATGTCCGAACGTGACCGCGCCGCACCGACTCTCGCGCAGGTGCAGGCCAGCGGGCTGCTCCCCACCTGGACCTGATCTCCCGGTCTTGCCAACACCCTCCCCGCATTACTAGGATATCCAAGTATCTAGGCGAGAGGAACGCACCAATGACTTCAACGACGGCGGCCACCCGGATCCCCCACTTCATCGAAGGCAAGCGCACCGAACTGCAGTCCAGCCGCACCGCCGACGTGTTGAACCCCAGCACCGGCGAAGTGCAGGCGCAGGTCGTCCTGGCGAGCGCGGCCGACGTCGACACCGCAGTGGCCACGGCCGTGGAAGCACAGGAGGAGTGGGCCGCCTGGAATCCGCAGCGGCGGGCCCGGGTGATGATGAAGTTCATCGACCTGGTCAACCAGCACGTCGAAGAGTTGGCCGAACTGCTCAGTCTCGAACACGGCAAAACCGTCCCCGACTCCAAGGGCGACATCCAGCGCGGCATCGAGGTCATCGAGTTCGCCATCGGCATCCCACACCTGCTCAAAGGTGAGTTCACCGAGGGCGCCGGCGGCGGCATCGACGTCTACTCCATCCGTCAACCGCTCGGCGTGGTCGCCGGCATCACGCCGTTCAACTTCCCGGCGATGATCCCGCTGTGGAAGGCCGGCCCGGCGCTTGCGTGCGGGAACGCGTTCATCCTCAAACCTTCCGAGCGCGACCCCTCGGTCCCGCTGCGGCTGGCCGAACTCTTCGGCGAGGCCGGACTGCCCGCCGGGGTCTTCCAGGTCGTCCAGGGTGACAAGGAGGCGGTGGACGCGATCCTCACCCATCCCGACATCCAAGCCGTCGGCTTCGTCGGCTCTTCCGACATCGCGCAGTACATCTACTCCACCGCCGCCGCCCACGGGAAACGCTCCCAGTGCTTCGGTGGCGCCAAGAACCACATGATCGTGATGCCCGACGCGGATCTCGACCAGGCCGTCGACGCGTTGATCGGCGCCGGCTACGGCAGTGCGGGCGAGCGGTGCATGGCGATCAGCGTCGCGGTCCCGGTGGGTGAACAGACCGCGCAGCGGCTGCGCAACAGACTCGTCGAGCGGGTCAACCAACTGCGGGTCGGGCACAGCCTCGATCCCAAGGCCGACTACGGGCCGCTGGTCACGGGCGCGGCACTGGAACGCGTGCGCGACTACATCGGTCAGGGCGTCGAGGCAGGTGCCGAACTCGTGGTGGACGGCCGCGAGCGCAGCACCGACGAACTCACCTTCGACGACCAAGACCTGTCGAAGGGCCACTTCATCGGCCCCACCCTGTTCGACCACGTCACCGCCGACATGTCGATCTACACCGACGAGATCTTCGGTCCGGTGCTGTGCATCGTGCGCGCCGCCGATTACGAGGAAGCACTGGCGTTGCCGTCCAAGCACGAGTACGGCAACGGGGTGGCGATCTTCACCCGCGACGGCGACGCCGCGCGTGACTTCGTGTCCCGGGTCCAGGTCGGCATGGTGGGCGTCAACGTCCCGATCCCGGTGCCGGTGGCTTACCACACCTTCGGCGGCTGGAAGCGTTCCGGCTTCGGCGACCTCAACCAGCACGGCCCGGCGTCGATCCAGTTCTACACCAAGGTCAAGACCGTCACCGAGCGCTGGCCGTCGGGCATCAAGGATGGCGCCGAGTTCGTCATCCCGACAATGAACTGAGCTGAAGTAGTCCGATGTCCCTGTTCGAGTTGGATGACGACGAGCGCGTCATCGTCGACACGGCGGCAGCGTTCGCCGCCAAACGCCTTGCGCCGCATGCCCTTGACTGGGATGCCGACAAACACTTCCCCGTCGACGTACTGCGTGCGTCCGCCGAGCTCGGGATCGCCGCGATCTACTGCTCGGAGGAGGTCGGCGGCAGCGGGCTGCGTCGGCTCGACGCGGTGCGGATCTTCGAGGAACTCGCCGCCGCCGACCCGACGGTCGCGTCGTTCATCTCGATCCACAACATGTGCGCCTGGATGATCGACAGCTACGGCACACCGGAACAGCGAAAGACGTGGGTGCCCCAGCTGGCCACCATGGAGTCGATCGCCAGCTATTGCCTGACCGAGCCCGGTGCGGGTTCGGACGCCTCGGCGCTGCGCACGCGCGCGGTCCGCGACGGATCCGACTGGGTTCTCGACGGGGTCAAGCAGTTCATCTCCGGAGCGGGAGTCTCCGATGTCTATGTGGTGATGGCCCGCACCGGCGCAGAAGGCCCACGCGGCATCTCCGCGTTCATCGTCGAAAAGGACACTCCCGGGCTCAGCTTCGGCGCCAACGAAGCAAAGATGGGCTGGAACGCGCAACCGACCGCACAGGTCGTCTTCGACAAGGTCCGGGTGCCCGCCGATGCGTTACTCGGCGGCCCGGAGGGTGGCACCGGTTTCGGGATCGCGATGAACGGGCTCAACGGCGGCCGCATCAACATCGCCGCGTGCTCGCTCGGTGGTGCGCGCGCCGCCTACCAGAAAGCCACCCGGTACCTGTGTGACCGGGAGGCTTTCGGTGGGCCGCTGATCGATGAGCCCACCATCCGGTTCACCCTGGCCGATATGGCAACGTCGTTGGAGACTTCCCGGATCATGTTGTGGCGGGCGGCATCCGCACTCGACGCCGGTGCTGCTGACAAAGTGGAGCTGTGTGCGATGGCCAAGCGCTACGTCACCGACGTCTGTTACGAGGTGGCCGACCAGGCGCTGCAGTTGCACGGCGGCTACGGCTACCTCACCGAGTACGGGCTGGAGAAGATCGTCCGGGATCTGCGCGTGCATCGAATCCTGGAAGGTACCAACGAAATCATGCGTGTGGTGATCGGACGGGCGGTCGCGGGCGGAGCCCGCAATGCGGCCCAAGCTGCTCGTGCCCGCGCATCGTGAGGGGATGTCAAGGATGTCAGGGATGACGACGACAATCGCATTTCTCGGGCTGGGCAACATGGGCGGTCCGATGGCCGCCAATCTGGTTGCCGCAGGGCACACCGTGCGGGCCTTCGACCCGGTGAACACATTGCGCGACGCCGCCGCCGAGAAGGGCGCGGCGGTCTACGGCAGCGGCGCCGAGGCAGTGGCCGACGCCGACGTGGTCATCACCTCGCTGCCCAACGGGGCGGTGGTGAAGTCCTGCTATGCCGAGATACTGCCGGCGGCCCGCACGGGCGCGCTGCTGATCGACACGTCGACGATCTCCGTCGACGACGCCCGCGATATCCACCAACAGGCGGTGGCGGCCAGGTTGAACCAGATCGACGCCCCCGTCTCGGGCGGTATCAAGGGCGCGGCCGCAGGGACGCTGGCGTTCATGGTCGGCGGTGAGCCCGCCGACGTCGAAAGGGCGCGGCCCACGCTGGACCCGATGGCGGGCAAGGTCATCCACTGCGGCGCCTCCGGTGCCGGGCAGGCCGCAAAACTGTGCAACAACATGGTGTTGGCGGTTCAGCAGATCGCGATCGGCGAGGCTTTTGTGCTGGCCGAGAAGCTCGGCCTGCCCGCCCAGTCACTGTTCGACGTGATCACCGGGGCCACCGGAAACTGCTGGGCGGTACACACGAATTGCCCGGTGCCGGGCCCGGTTCCGACGTCACCGGCGAACAACGACTTCAAGCCCGGTTTCGCGACGGCGTTGATGAACAAGGATCTCGGCCTGGCGATGGCCGCGGTGGCGTCGACGGAATCTTCGGCGCCGCTGGGCAGTCACGCCGCCGAGATCTACGCGAAGTTCATGGAGTCCGACAAGATCAACGCCACACTGGACTTCAGCGCCGTCATCGAGGCGTTACGCAGCTGACGGTCGCGGCGACTCCTGCCAGGTGTCGTGCACTCGTTGGCAGTCCGCCACCCGCAGCGGTGCGCTCGCCGCGCTGTCGCCGTCGACGAGCACCGTCGCCAGGCCGGCGGCCATCGCCATGCGCTGGTTCGCCGGCGACCCCGCGAACGCGAGCGAATCCTGCGCCGAGGCCCCGAGGTCGGCCAGGGCGGCCGAGTAGAGATTTGCGCCCGGTGCGTCGGGAACAGCTTCCACATCAGCGGCGGTCACGACGGTGCCCACCAGCCCTTCGCCGACAAGCTGGCGGACCAGCGGCTCGACCCACGCGTGCCGGCCCGGGCTGACGATCCCGATCCCGATGCCGGCCCCGAACGCCTCGGCGATCAGGTCGACCAGACCGGCCCTGGGCACGAGGTCGGCGTCGAGGATCGTCTCGTCCAGGATCATCTCCTTCGCCGCACAGATCTCGTCGACCAGCAGCTCGGTCAGCACGTCGCACTCGGTGCGCACGCCCCGCTTGCGCAACTCGGCGGCGACACGGCGACGCTCGTCCGGCAGCGCCTGCAGCTGCCGGTACCGCGCGACCGACCACTCGATGTCCAGCCCGAGCTGGGCGAAGGCGGCGTTGAACGCGGGGCGGTGCCCTGCGCTGTCGATGTCAGCGAGGGCCTCGAGATCGAAGACCACCGCGCGCAGCGGCTGCACGGTGGAATCACTCGGTTGGGGCCAATCCCACCAGAATCGACCGGCTCTCCATGCTTTCTGCGATGTCGGGTGCACGAATGAATGGTGTCCCAGGTCACACCCCGGGCGCCTCCCCCAGTTGGGGGATTCAGCGCGCCAAGTTGGGCAGACCCGGCGGCCACCGGCCCTAAGGTGGGGAAATGTCCTCGCCGGTGCGCATCGTCCTGGTCGACGACCACGAAATGGTCATCGAAGGACTCAAGGCGATGCTGGCCGCTTTCGACAGCCGCGTCACGGTGGTCGGTCAGGCAGTCGGGCCTGACCACGTGGTCAGCGTGGTCAGCGACCTCGACCCCGACATCGTGCTCTGTGACGTACGTATGCAGGGGTCGAGCGGGCTCGATGTGTGCCGCCAGCTGCGGGAGCGCGATCCTGACCGCAAGGTCGTGATGCTGTCGGTCTACGACGACGAGCAGTACCTGTTCCAGGCATTCCGGGTCGGGGCCGCCGGTTATCTGCTCAAGAGCATCAGCAGTGAGGAACTGGTGCGCCAGCTGGAGTTCGTGCACAGCGGCGAGACGGCGATCGACCCCGGCATGGCTGCCCGGGCGGTCGACACCGCGGCTCGCCTGCAGCGCGACGAGTTCTGGCCCGGCGCTCGTCAGGGTCTCACCCAGCGGGAGAGCGAGATCCTGTCGTTCGTCGTCAACGGTCTGTCCAACCGCGCCATTGCCACCAAGCTGGTAATCGGCGACGAAACCGTCAAAACCCATCTGAGCTCGATCTACCGCAAGCTCGGCGTCAGTGACCGCACCGGTGCGGTGGCGACCGCGCTGCGCGAGGGGATCTACCAGTGACCTCGGCGTCGCGGCCGGTGCTGGCGGCCGACCGCGAGCTCGCCCTGCTCCGGGAGTTGATCCAGGCTGCCTCCAGCGGCCCCGGTGTCGAACCGCTGGCCGCGGCGGCGGCGCGGATCATCACCGCCGCCACCGACAGCGACGTGTGTTTTGTGCACGTCCTCGACGACACCGAGCGGTCGCTGACGCTGGCCGGGGCGACGCCGCCGTTCGACGCCGAGGTCGGCAAGATCCGCCTGCCGTTGGGGCAGGGCATCTCGGGGTGGGTCGCCAGCAACCGGGAACCGGTGGTGATCCGCTCCGACAAGGAGTCCGACCCGCGGTACCTGCCGTTCCAGTCACTACGCGGACGCGACTTCACGTCGATGGTGTCGGTGCCGATGGAGACGGACCCCGGCGGGCTGGTCGGGGTGCTCAACGTGCACACCGTGGCCGAGCGCGAGTTCGAGGACCGCGATGTCCAGCTGCTGCTGGTCATCGGCCGGCTGATCGCCGGGTCCATGCACCAGGCGCGTCTGCACCGGCAGCTGGTGTCTCGCGAACGCGCTCACGAGAACTTCGTCGAGCAGGTCATCGAGGCCCAGGAGCTCGAGCGGCGGCGGCTGGCCAGCGACATCCACGACGGCATCTCGCAGCGTCTGGTCACGCTGTCCTACCGCCTCGACGCGGCCGCCCAGGCAGTCGACGACCGCGTCGCGCTGACCGAGCAACTCGACCGCGCGCGGGAGTTGGCCGACCTGACGCTGCAGGAGGCCCGCGCCGCGATCAGCGGGCTGCGGCCCCCGGTGCTGGACGATCTCGGCTTGTCCGGCGGGCTCGCGAGCCTGGCGCGCTCGATCCCGCAGGTCGGGATAGAGGTCGACCTCGCCGACGAGCGGCTACCCGACCACATCGAGCTCGCGCTGTACCGCATCGCCCAGGAATGCCTGCAGAACGTCGTCAAACATGCCAGGGCCACCCGGGCCCGGCTCACCTTCACGATGACCCGGGGCGACCAGGGCGAGACCGCCAGGCTCGAGATCGTCGACGACGGGGTCGGATTCGACACCCTGGAGCATCCTCTGGGCAGCGACGAGATGGGCGGCTACGGCCTGCTGTCGATGGCGGAACGCGCCGAGATCGTCGGTGGCAGGCTGAACATCCGGTCGCGGCCCGGGTCGGGAACCACCGTCACCGCGACCATCCCGGTACCGGCAGCCACCCGCTGACTAGAAGTCGCCCGCGCTGCGGCGCAGCGTCTGGATCGACTGCGCCAGAGCCGTCGACTCGGCGGCGGACATGCCGATGTCGGCGAACACGTCGTTGTTCAGCGTCACGGTCGCATCCTCGACGGTCGAGCGTCCCAACCCGGTGATCTGCACCAGCGTGGTACGGCCGTCGGTCGGGTGCGGCAGCCGCTGCACCAGCCCGTCCGATTCCAGCCGGCGGATCGCGTGCGTGACGCTGGTGACGTGCACCTGCAGCCGGTCCGACGCTTTGGTGATCGGCAGTGCGCCGGTA
The DNA here is from genome assembly GCF_049683355.1 of Mycobacterium sp. GTDB lineage: Bacteria > Actinomycetota > Actinomycetes > Mycobacteriales > Mycobacteriaceae > Mycobacterium. The sequence goes on along the minus strand of NZ_JBAUJB010000172.1, from coordinate 23,723 downwards.
CGGCTGAAGGCCAGCAGCCGGAGCAGCTCGAAACGGGAGAAGCTCAGATCGTAGGGGCGCAGCGCGGTCTCGACGCGGGCCAGCAGGATCTGGTGGGCGCGCATCACCGAGGTCACCGCGACCATGCCGTCGGCGACGTCGCCCCAACCGGAGCGCTCCCAGTTGGCGCGCGCCACCGCGATCGGGTCGCGCGTGGCCGGGGGCGGGTCGGAGGCCACGCTCACCCAGCGGTCAGGATCCGGGGTCCGTCGTCGGTGACGGCAACGGTGTGCTCCCAGTGCGCGGCGCGCGTGCAGTCGGCGGTGACGACGGTCCACTCGTCGGCGAGCACGACGGTTTTAGTCGTGCCCAGCGTCAGCATGGGTTCGATGGCCAGCACCGAGCCCGCGGCCAGGTACGGACCGCGTCCCGGTGCGCCTTCGTTGGGCAGGAACGGGTCCATGTGCATGCTGCGACCGATACCGTGCCCGCCGTAGCCGGCCACTATTCCGAACTTGCGGTCGTAGCGCGCCTCGGCCGCCCGGGTTCCGAGCTCGATGGCGTGGGAGACGTCGGTCAGGCGGTTCCCCGGCACCATGGCCGCGATGCCGGCCTCCATGGACTCCCGGGTCGCGCGGGACAACATGTCGTCGGCGGGGATCACCTGACCCACGCCGAAGGTGAAGGCCGAGTCACCGTGCCAGCCGTCGAGGATGGCGCCGCAGTCGATCGACACCAGGTCGCCGGTGGCGAGCTTCTCGGTGGCCGACGGGATGCCGTGCACGACGCGGTCGTTGACCGAGGAGCAGATGCTGGCGGGGAAACCGTGGTAGCCGAGGAAGGACGGCACTCCGCCGCCGTCCCGGATCACCGACTCGGCGACGGCATTCAGCTCGAGGGTGGACACACCGGGCACGGCGGCCCGGTGCACCGCCCGCAGCGCCGCGGCGACGAGCGCGCCGGCGGCGGCCATCGCATCGAGTTCGGCGGCGGTGCGCTGGGCGACCACTTTGCGGCCGCGCAGGCCAGGCAGAGAAACCATGGGTTCTAGCGGCCGAGAGCCTTCAGCGCACGGGCGAAGACCTCGTCGAGTTCACCGACGGCGTCGACGGTGACCAGGTTCTCGCTGTAGTAGTCCAGTAGCGGCGCGGTCTCGTCGCGGTACACCTTGAAGCGGTTGCGGATGACGTCCTCGGTGTCGTCGGCGCGGCCGCGGCCCTTGAGCCGGGAGACGAGTTCGTCCTCCGGCACCCGGAACTCCAGCACCGCGTCCAGCGACAGGTTGCGCTTGGACAGCATCCCGTTGAGGGCCTTGGCCTGCTCGACCGACCGCGGAAAACCGTCCAGGATGAATCCGCCCGCCGCGTCCTCGTCGTTGAGCCGGTCGTCGACCAGTGCGTTGGTCAGCGTGGCCGGGACCAGGTCGCCGGCGTCGAGGTACTTCTTGGCTTCCAGCCCGAGTTCGGTGCCGTTGCTGATGTTGAACCGGAAGAGGTCCCCGGTGGAGATCTGCGGGACGCCGAGCTTTTCGGCCAGCTTCTGTGCCTGCGTACCCTTGCCCGCGCCGGGCGGCCCCAGCAAAACGATTCTCAACTTAAGAACCCTCTCTCACTTCAAAAAACCCTCGTAGTTGCGCTGCATCAGCTGGCTTTCGATCTGTTTCACGGTATCCAGGCCGACGCCCACCATGATCAGCACCGCGGTGCCACCGAACGGCAGGTTCTGCACTGCACCGGTGTTGCCGATCTGCAGGAACATGTTCGGCAGCACGGCGATGACACCGAGATAGACCGAGCCCGGCAGCGTGATCCTGGACAGGACGAACCGCAGGTAGTCGGCGGTCGGTTTACCCGGCCGGATGCCCGGGATGAAGCCGCCGTACTTCTTCATCTCGTCGGCGCGTTCGTCGGGGTTGAACGTGATCGACACATAGAAGTACGTGAAGAAGATGATCAGGCCGAAGTAGATCGCGATGTAGACCGGGCTGCTCGGGTCGGTCAGGTACTCGGCGACGAACGTCTGCCACCAGCCGGTGTTCGGGTTGGCGCTGCCGCTGTCGATCAGCTGGGTGATCAGGTGCGGGATGTAGATCAGCGACGAGGCGAAGATGACCGGGATGACGCCCGCCTGGTTGACCTTCAGCGGCAGGTAGGTGGAGGTGCCGCCGTACATCCGCCGGCCGACCATCCGCTTGGCGTACTGGACGGGGATACGCCGCTGGCCCTGCTCGACGAAGACCACGCCGATGATGATCAGCAGTGCCGCCAGGCAGACGAAGGTGAAGACCATGCCGCCACGGCTGTCCAGGATGCTCTTGCCCTCGCCGGGGATGGCGGAGGCGATGCTGGCGAAGATCAGCAGCGACATGCCGTTGCCGACGCCGCGCTCGGTGGCCAGCTCGCCCATCCACATCACCAGCGCCGCGCCTGCGGTCATCACGATGACCATCACGGCCAGCGTGGTGATGTTCAGTCCGTCGCCCTGGCCCTGGATGATCTCGAGCGAGCAGCCCTGCAGCAGCCCGCCGTTGGCGGCCAGCGCGACGATGCTGGTGGCCTGCAGGATCGCCAGGGCGATCGCCAGGTACCGGGTGTACTGCGTCATCTTGGTCTGGCCGGCCTGGCCTTCCTTGCGCAACTGCTCGAAGCGCGGGATGACGACGGTCAGCAGCTGCACGATGATGCTGGCGGTGATGTAGGGCATGATTCCCACCGCGAACACCGACAGCTGCAGCAGGGCACCGCCGGAGAACAGGTTGATCAGCGAGTAGATCTGCCCCGACTCACCGCCACTGACCTGGGCGATGCACTGCTGGACGTTGGGGTAGTTGACGCCGGGGGACGGTATCGAGGCACCCACGCGGTAGAGAACGACGATGCCGAGGGTGAACAGGATCTTTCGCCTCAGGTCCGGTGTTCTGAGCGAAGAGATGAAAGCCGAGAGCACTCTTTCCTCCTGCACGGCCTGACGATCGCGGCGTGCTCATGTGGCTGGCGTGACCAGCGTTCGGTTAAGTCGTGCGCGCGACGGCACGAGCAGGCATACGGCCTGCGCAAGTCACGCGTTCAAACAGTCTACGAGACTAACAGGAGCATGTTCCCCCACCCGAATCTGATCGCGGGTCGGCGTACAGTCGGCGGTGGTTCATTAATACACCTAATTAGTTGGGGAGCAGCCGATGCCACGCACCGACGACGACACCTGGAACCTCGCCTCCAGCGTCGGAGCCACCGCGACGATGGTCGCGGCATCCCGCGCCGTAGCGAGTCGGGCCCAGAATCCGGTGATCGACGACCCGTACGCCGCGCCGCTGGTGCAGGCGGTCGGCGTCGAGTTCTTCACCAAGCTGGCCACCGGGGAACTGTCGCCCGAGGATCTCGACAGCAACAACTCCCCTGTCGGCATCCGCCGGTTCGCCGACGGGATGGCCGCCCGCACCCGGTTCTTCGACGACTTCTTCGCCGACGCCACCGCCGCGGGCATCCGCCAGGCCGTCATCCTGGCCTCCGGCCTGGACGCCCGCGGGTACCGCCTGTCCTGGCCGCAGGACATGGTGGTGTTCGAGATCGACCAGGCCGAGGTGATCGAGTTCAAGACCACGACCCTGGCAGGTCTGGGCGCAACCCCGAGCGCGGAGCTGCGGACGGTCGGGGTCGATCTGCGCCACGACTGGCCGGCTGCTCTCGCCGAAGCCGGATTCGACACCACCACGCCGACGGCGTGGATCGCCGAGGGGCTGTTCGGATACCTGCCCCCCGAGGCCCAGGACCGACTGCTCGACCAGATCACCGAACTCAGCGCCGCGGGCAGCCGACTCGGCGCCGAGGGCGTGCCCCCGCACCGCGCCGAGGACGACGAGGAGGTCCGCACCCGGATGCAGAGCACCTCCGACCAGTGGCGCGAGCACGGTTTCGACATCGACTTCTCCGAGTTGGTGTACCTCGGCGACCGCGCCGAGGTCGCCGACTACCTGCAGGAGCAGGGTTGGCGCACTACCGCGGCGCCCACCAACGACCTGCTCGTCAAGTACGGGATGGCTCCCCTCGATGACGACGAGGGCTTCGCCGAAGTCCGCTACGTCACCGCCGTCAGGTAGGGCGATCGATGGCACGCAGCGAAAGCGACACCTGGGACCTCGCATCGAGCGTCGGCGCCACCGCCACCTCGGTGGCCGCCTCGCGGGCGTTCGCCGCCCGCGGACCCGACCCCCTGATCGATGACCCGTACGCCGCCGCACTGGTCGAGGCGGTGGGCCTTGCCCACTTCATCCGGGTGGCCAACGGCGAGGTCGACTTCGGTGACGATCCACTCTTCGGAGCGAGCCAGATGCGCGAGCACATCGCGGTGCGCACCAGGTTCTTCGACGAGTTCTTCACCGCCGCGGCCGGCGCGGGCATCAACCAGGCGGTGATCCTGGCCTCCGGACTCGACACCCGGGCCTACCGGTTGTCCTGGCCCGACGGCGCCGTGGTCTTCGAGATCGACCAGCCCCGGGTCATCGAGTTCAAGACCCGGGTGCTTGCCGAAGTCGGTGCCAACCCTGCGGCCGACCGCAGGGCCGTCGGTGTCGACCTGCGCGAGGACTGGCCGAAAGCACTGTCGGACTGCGGGTTCGATCCGACCGTCCGGACCGCGTGGATCGCGGAGGGACTGCTGATCTACCTGCCTCCGCACGCCCAGGACCGGCTGCTGGACGGCATCACCGCTCTCAGCGCAGCCGGCAGCAGGCTGGCCACCGAGCACATGGATGCCAAGGCGCTGACCGGCGACTGGGCCAAGGCGATGACCGAACGCGGGCGCAGGCACGGCAGCGACATCGACCTGGCCGAGCTGTTCTACACCGGTCCCCGCACCGCTGCGGCCGACCGGTTGCGCGCCCAGGGGTGGCAGGTCACGGTTACCCCGAACACCGATGCCTACCGCGCCAACGGCTTCGAGCCGCCGGCCGACCACCTGACGGCCATGGTCGGCGATTCCGGTTATCTGTCGGCCGAGTTGGGTTAGGAGTCTCCATGGCACGCACCGGTGACGACTCGTGGGACCTCGCATCCAGCGTCGGCGCCACGGCGACGATGGTCGCCGCCGGCCGGGCGATCGCGTCCGCCGATCCGCGGGGGCTGATCGATGACCCGTTCGCCGCTCCCCTGGTCCGGGCGGTGGGCCTGGACTTCTTCACCAGCATGCTCGACGGCGAGCTGGACCTGTCGCAGATTCCGGGCAGTTCACCCGAACGCATGCAGTCGATGATCGACGCGATGGCGGTGCGCACCAGGTTCTTCGACGACCACCTGACGGCGGCAACCGCCGACGGGGTGCGGCAGGTGGTCATCCTGGCATCCGGACTCGACGCCCGGGCCTACCGGCTGCCGTGGCCTGACGGCACCGTGGTCTACGAGATCGACCAGCCGGACGTGATCGCCTTCAAGTCGCAGACCTTGGCCGACCTCGGCGCCGAACCGACCGCGACCCGGCGGACCGTGTCGATCGATCTGCGCGAAGACTGGCCGACAGCGTTGCAGGACGCGGGATTCGACGCGTCACAGCCGACCGCCTGGCTCGCCGAAGGGTTGCTCATCTACCTGCCACCCGAGGCCCAGGACCGGCTGTTCGACCTCATCACCGGCCTGTCCGCGACGGGCAGCACGGTGGGCACCGAGTACGCGCCGGGCATCCTGGACTTCGACGCCGAGAAGGCTCGCGAGATGACGGCGCCGCTTGCCGAACACGGTCTCGAGATCGACATGGCGTCGCTGGTGTACGCCGGCCGGCGCAGTCACGTGATGGAATACCTACGCGAAAACGGTTGGCAGGTGGCGGGTTCACCACGCGACGAGTTGTTGAGACACTTCGGACTCGCCGTGCCCTCGGCCGGGGACGACGACGTTCTCGGCGAGATCGTCTACGTCAGCGCGAGGCTGGCGGCCTAGAACCGCCAGCCGCCGAGCCACAGTGCGTTGGTCCCGCTGAGCGAGCGTTGGGTGCTGTCGACGGCCCCGGCCACCGATGCCACCAGCAGCGCTCCGACCGCGTCGGGCAATGACGCCGCGGCGGGCTGCGACGACGGCTTGGGACGCAGCATGTCCCGCAGCGAAGAGCCCGGAAGGTTGACGACGGTGACCTTCTCGTCAGGGTCCACCCCGGCGAGGACCTTGGCGCGGCGGATCGCGGTGCGCAGGCCACCGAGCTCGTCGACCAGACCGCGCTCGGCCGCGTCGGCTCCGGTCCACACCCGGCCCCGGGCCACCCCTTCGACCTCCTCGACGCTCAGGTCCCGGCCGTCGGCCACGCGCTGCACGAAGTCGGTGTAGAACAGGTCCGCCTCGGCCACCACCTGTGCGTGCTGTTCGTCGGTGAACGGCGCGTCGACCGACCAGGCGTCGGCGTTGGCGTTGGTGCGCACGCTGTCGGAACCGACCCCGAGGCGTCCCTTGAGCTCACGGGCGACCAGCTTGCCGGTGACCACGCCGATGGAGCCGGTGAGGGTGCCGGGGTTGGCGACGATCTTGTCGGCGGCCATCGACACGTAGTAGCCGCCGGAAGCCGCGACCGCCCCCATCGACGCCACCACGGGCTTTCCGGCGGCCCGGGCGCGGACGACCTCCCGCCAGACGGTCTCCGACCCGGTGACCGAACCTCCAGGGCTGTCCACCCGCAGCACGATCGCCGAGACGTCCTCGTCGGCCACCGCTTCGCGCAGCGCGGCGGCGATGGTGTCGCCTCCGGCGCTCGGTGATCCCAGCGGGGACATCTGCCTGCCACGCCCGCTGACGATGGGACCGGCCAATGTGACGACGGCGATGGTCGGCCGCGTCTTTAGCCCGGGCAGCGACACCGACGGCCCCTTGGACTTGGCGTAGCGCGCCAGGAACAGCCGCGGTGGCGCCTCGTCACCGTCGGCGTCGGCTTCGACGTCGGCACCGCCGAGCTGCGCGATGCGCGCGTAGGCCTCGTCGCGGAACCCGATGCGGTCGATCAGGCCCGCGCTCACCGCATCGTCGCGCAGCAGTGGCGCCTTGTCGGCCAGTGCGTCCAGCGCGGCGGTCTCGATACCGCGCGAGGCCGCGACCGCCTCCCACACCTGTGTGTGCAGGCTCTCGACCAGCCGGCTGTCGGCCTCGCGGTGCGAGTCGGTGTAGCTGTCCTGGGTGAAAACGTTTGCCGCCGACTTGTATTCGCCCTTGGCGACGAACTGCGCCTCGACGCCGACCTTGGCGAGGGCGTCGCGCAGGAACAGCGCGCTGGTGGCGAACCCGACCAGGCCGACGGTGCCCGAGGGCTGCATCCAGACCTCGCCGAAAGCCGATGCCAGATAGTAGGACAGCGTGCCCGGGTAGGTCTCGGCCCAGGCGACCGACGGCTTGCGGGCGGTGAACGCGACGATCGCCTCGCGCAGTTCCTGAACCGGTCCGGGTGAGGCAGCCGGGATCTGGATGCGGGCGATCAGGCCGGCGACCCTCGGGTCCCCGGCGGCGCGATTGATGGCCTCGACCGTCTCCCGCAGCAGCAGTGGCCTGCCGGAGGCGTTGATCAGCATCAGCGGATCGAATCCGCCGGTCTCTTGGGGCACCGACTGCAGATCGAGCTCGAGGATGCAGCCGTCCGGCACGCCGTGGTGGCGGGCGGTGTCGACCTTGCGGGCCAGCGCCCGCACGTCGTCGAGCCCCGGTACGTCGGTGAGGAAGGAGAACATGGCATCGAGCCTACCGACGCCGCGGAACCCTGTTCGAGACTGCGGCCGAGGCTCAGCGTCCGACGAACCGCCCGTACTGCGGGCAGTACACACCCACCGACGCCCGCATCAGACCCACCGCCTGGTCACGGCTGATTCCGCTGCCCTGCAGCGTGGTCACGACACCGCGGACTGCGGGCACCGGGTTGACACTGGTCACCACCTGGGACGCGAACATCCCGCACACCTGCTTGCCCACCGCCGGGAGATCGGTGTCGGGTGCCACCTGGATTCCCAGGGTGTTCACCGCCTGGGTGAAACGTTCGTCAGGGGTGTCGGCATGGGCGGGCACTGCCGCTCCGAACGCGGCGATTCCGGCGGCAAACAGGACCGCGACGGTGGTGCGGCGGCGGCGAATCATGGGCTGCTCCTCGGTGTCGGCAGGCGAAAGTGTAATCGCGCCGAAAGGCGGCGATGTTACCGCCAGCTCACGACGAGAGTCAGAGTTCGGTCGCCGATCCGCCCGCCGCGGTGATCTTCTCGCGTGCGCTCGCGCTGAACTTGTTGGCGGTGACGTCGACCTTGACAGCCAGCTTGCCGTCGCCGAGAACCTTCACCAACGTGTTCTTGCGCACCGCGCCGGCCGCCACCAACTCGGCGACACCGACGGTGCCACCGTTGGGGAACAGCTTGCTGATGTCGGCGACGTTGACGACGTCGTACTCGGTGCGGAAGCGGTTCTTGAAGCCCTTGAGCTTCGGCAGCCGCATGTGGATCGGCATCTGGCCACCTTCGAACGTCGCGGGGACGTTCTTACGCGCCTTGGTGCCCTTGGTGCCGCGGCCGGCGGTCTTGCCCTTGGAGCCTTCGCCGCGACCCACGCGGGTCTTGGCCGTCTTCGAACCCGGAGCGGGCCGCAGATCGTGCAATTTGATCGTCATCTCAGACCTCCTCGACCGTCACCAGGTGGTGGACGGTCTTGATCAGTCCGCGGGTCTGGGAGTTGTCCTCCCGGACCACGGACTGGCGGATCTTGCGCAGACCGAGCGTCCTCAGGGACTCCCGCTGCTTCCAGCGCGCACCGATGGTGCTGCGCACCTGGGTGATCTTGAGTTCAGCCATGTGGTTATGCCGTTCCCTCACGCGCTGCGCTGGCGGCCAGGGCGTCCGCCTCGCGGCGGGCCTTGAGCATCCGTGCGGGCGCTACGTCTTCGATCGGCAGGCCGCGGCGGGCCGCGACCTCTTCGGGACGCTGCAGCAGCTTCAGCGCGGCAACGGTGGCATGCACGACGTTGATCGCGTTGTCGCTACCCAGCGACTTGGCCAGAATGTCGTGCACCCCGGCGCATTCCAGCACCGCACGCGCGGCGCCGCCGGCGATGACACCGGTACCCGGGCTGGCCGGACGAAGCATGACCACCCCGGCGGCCGCCTCTCCCTGAACGGGATGGGTGACGGTGCCGCCGATCAGCGGAACCCGGAAGAAGCCCTTGCGTGCCTCTTCGACGCCCTTGGCGATCGCGGCGGGAACTTCCTTGGCCTTGCCGTATCCGACACCGACCATGCCTGCGCCGTCACCGACGATCACCAGCGCGGTGAAGCTGAACCGGCGGCCGCCCTTGACCACCTTGGACACGCGGTTGATCGCGACGACACGCTCGATGTAGTTGCTCTTGTCACCGCCGTCGCGGCCACGGCCGCCACCACGGTCGTCGCGGCGGCCGCCGCTGCGGCCTCCGCGGTCGTCGGAGCGCGCTCCTCTGCCGTCGCGGCCTCCTGTGCTCGAGGGCCCGCCGGCTCCAACAGCCTGCTCGGCCATCATGCATTCCTTCCGTTATTGGGAATCGTCATCTAGAACTTCAACCCGCCTTCGCGCGCGGCATCGGCCAGCGCCGCGATCCGTCCGCCGTAGGTGTACCCACCGCGGTCGAACACGACCTCCTCGATGCCCGCGGCCTTGGCGCGCTCGGCGATGAGCTGCCCGACCCGAGTGCTGTGAGCCTTCTTGTCCCCGTCCACGGCGCGCACATCGGCTTCGATCGAGGACGCCGCGGCCAGCGTGACGCCTTCGGAGTCGTCGACCAACTGCACGTGGATGTGCCGCGCCGAACGGTTGACCACCAGGCGGGGCCGCGCAGCGGTGCCGGAGACCTTCTTGCGCAACCGTGCATGCCGCCGCAACCGCGACCTGCGTCGCGCCTCGCTGATGTTCTGTCCCACCGGCTTGCGCACGGTTTCCTTGGTGCCCGCTTGGCCATTTGTCTTGGTAGCCATGTCTACTTACCCGTCTTTCCGACCTTGCGACGGATCTGCTCACCCTCGTAGCGAACGCCCTTGCCCTTGTACGGGTCCGGGCGGCGCAGGCGGCGGATGTTCGCCGAGATCTGTCCGACCTTCTGCTTGTCGATGCCCGAGATCGAGAACTTGGTGGGCGTCTCGACCGCGAACGTGATGCCCTCGGGGGCCTCGATCACGACCGGGTGGCTGTAACCGAGCGCGAACTCGAGCGTGTTGCCCTTCGCCACGACGCGGTAACCGACGCCGAAGATCTCCATCTTGGTGGTGTAGCCCTCGGTCACACCGGTGATGAGGTTGGCCACTAATGTCCGGGACAGCCCGTGCAACGAGCGGTTGCGCCGCTCGTCGTCGGGACGGGTGACCACGACCGCGCCGTCGTCGCCGCGGGACACCGTGATCGGCTCTGCGACAGCGAGTTCCAGCGTGCCCTTGGGGCCCTTGACGGACACCTTCTGACCATCGATGGTCACGTCCACTCCGGTGGGAATCGCAACCGGCTGCTTTCCAATACGTGACATTGCCTGTTCCTCCCCGCTACCAGACGTACGCGAGGACTTCGCCGCCCACGCCTTGTCGTGATGCCTGGCGGTCGGTGAGCAGCCCCGACGACGTGGAGATGATCGCCACGCCGAGGCCGCCCAGCACCCGCGGCAGATTGGTGGATTTTGCATACACACGCAGCCCGGGCTTGGAGACCCGTCGGAGCCCGGCGATGCTGCGTTCGCGGCTCGGGCCGTACTTCAGTTGCACCACGAGCGCCTTGCCCACGCGGGCATCCTCGGTGTGGAAGTCGGTGATGTAGCCCTCCGCCTTGAGGATCTCGGCGATGTTGGCCTTGATCTTGCTGTGCGGCAGGGTCACTTCGTCGTGGTACGCCGAATTGGCGTTGCGCAGACGTGTGAGGAAGTCTGCGATCGGGTCCGTCATGGTCATGACAGCCGGTTCACCTTTCTCGCGGCGGTTCCTCCGAGATGATTTCGGGAGGCCTACCGCAACCTGTTATTGGAGTTGAAGTTTGGGAGTGGGCTGTCTTACCAGCTGGACTTCTGCACGCCCGGCAGCTCGCCGGCGTGCGCCATCTCGCGGAGGCAGATCCGGCACAGGCCGAACTTGCGGAACACCGCGTGCGGACGGCCGCACCTGTTGCAGCGCGTGTAGCCACGCACCTTGAACTTGGGCTTCTTGTTGGCCTTGTTGACCAGAGCTTTCTTTGCCATCTGCTCAGTTCTCCTTGAACGGAAAGCCCAGCGCCCGCAGCAGCGCTCGTCCTTCGTCGTCGGTCGTCGCCGAGGTGACGACGGTGATGTCCATGCCACGGGGGCGGTCGATGTCGTCGATGTTGATCTCGTGGAACATCGACTGCTCGTTGAGCCCGAAGGTGTAGTTGCCGGTGCCGTCGAACTGCTTGGGGTTCAGGCCACGGAAGTCGCGGATACGGGGCAGTGCGATCGAGGTCAACCGGTCCAGGAACTCCCACATCCGGTCGCCGCGCAGGGTGACCCGGGCGCCGATCGGCATGCCTTCACGCAGCTTGAACTGCGCGATCGACTTGCGGGCCTTGCGGACCTCGGGCTTCTGCCCGGTGATCAGGGCCAGGTCGTTGACCGCACCGTTGATCAGCTTCGCGTCGCGGGCGGCGTCGCCGACACCCATGTTCACCACGACCTTGACCACGCCGGGGATCTGCATGACGTTGGCGTAGCCGAACTCTTTCTGCAGCGACTCGCGGATCTCCTCGCGGTAGCGCTGCTTGAGGCGCGGCAGTGCTTTCTGCTCGGTGGTGGTCATCAGAGGTCCTTGCCGTTGCTCTTGGCGATCCGGACGTTCTTGCCGGTCTCGTCGTCCTTGCGGTAGCCGACACGGGTGGGTGTGCCGTCGGAGTCGATCAGCATCACGTTGCTCACCGAGATCGCCGCTTCCTGGGTCACGATGCCGCCCGAGGACGCACCGCGTTCCGTGCGTGATTCCGGGGTGTGCTTCTTGATCCGGTTGACGCCCTCGACGAGAATCTTGTTGCGCTCCGGGTAGGCCACCAGGACCTTGCCCTTGGCGCCCTTGTCCTTGCCCGAGATCACGAGCACCGTGTCGCCTTTGCGGACCTTCATCTACAACACCTCCGGGGCGAGCGAGACGATCTTCATGAAGCGCTTCTCGCGCAGTTCGCGACCGACCGGCCCGAAGATGCGGGTACCGCGCGGGTCGTTGTCGGGCTTGATGATGACGGCGGCGTTCTCGTCGAACCGGATGTAGCTGCCGTCGGCGCGACGGCGCTCCTTGACCGTGCGCACGATCACGGCCTTGACGACGTCGCCGCGCTTGACGTTGCCGCCGGGGATTGCGTCCTTCACGGTCGCGACGATGACATCACCGATGCCGGCGTAGCGCCGCCCCGATCCGCCGAGCACGCGGATGCACAAGATCTCCTTGGCGCCCGTGTTGTCGGCGACCTTGAGACGCGATTCCTGCTGAATCACTCGATCTCCTGACCTGGTTATTCTGTATGCACGCAGGATTACCGACCCTGACGTACGCGGTCTTTGTCACCGAAGAGCACGCAGGGTCATCTGCGAGAGACAACCGAGGTCTGCCCAAGGCAACCCCCATATACTAGGTGAGCTCTGGGAATGCTCCAAATCACCCGACCGAGGCCGCCAGCACGCAGCGGAACCCGATGTGCGTCGTCGCGGTGTCCTGGCTCTGCGGCGAGCGCGCGGCTGGCCGGTACCGGTGGCAGTAGTCCGGAGCGCACAGGTGCGAACCGCCTTTGAGCGCCTGGCTGATCGACGGGTCCGGAGCCGCCGGTCCGCAGCAGACCTCGGCGGGGGCTTCGACCCGGTGGTGACCGGTGAAGCGGGTGGTCGTCCATTCCCATACGTTGCCGATCATGTCGACGAGGCCGTAGTGGTTCGGCGGGAACAGGCCGACGGGCGAGGTGCCTGCCCACCCGAGCGCACCGTCGTTGCGGTACGGAAACCCGCCCTGCCAGGTGTTGGCCATCAACCGCCCGCCGGGAGCGGCCTCGTCACCCCACGGATAAGTCGTCGTCGCGCCGCCTCGCGCCGCGAACTCCCACTCCGCTTCGCTCGGCAGCCGACGGCCCGCCCACCGGGCGTAGGCCACCGCGTCGGCGTAACACACCTGCACCACCGGATGTTCGGCCTTGTCCCCGATGGAGCTTTCCGGGCCGAACGGATGCCGCCAGTCCGCGCCGGGCATCCAGTCCCACCACTGCCGCCAGTCGCGCAGGTCCACGGGTCCGCTGGTGGCCCGGAACACCAGCGCGCCGGGCACCAGATCCGCGACGGCGGCACCGGGGAACTGTGCGGGGTCGGGCGCGGTCTCGGCGACGGTGCGGTAGCCGGTCTCCGAGACGAAGGCGCCGAACTGGGCGTTGGTCACGGGGTGCCGCTCGATGGCGAACGGCGCGACGGTGACCGTGTGTACCGGCGCCTCTTCGGGATAGAACTGCGTCGACCCCATCCGGAACGACCCGCCGTCCAGTCCGACGAGTTCGGTGAGCATGCCGTTCAGGGTAGGCCGATCTCGAAGTCCCCGGTCAGCAGCGCCGCCGCCTCCTCGAAGCCGGGGGCACCGGACGGCGCCTCCACATGCACGGCGATCAGGTAGTCCCGAGCGGCAGCCGGCACGTGCACGATCCGATCCTCGTACTGCACGGTCTGGGCGCCGTCGGACAGGATCCCCATCAGGCGCTGGCCGCTGAAGCCGCACATGTCAGCGGGCAGGATGCTGACCGTGGTGATCGTCGAGCCTTCGGTGAGTTCGTCGGTGTAGTCGCGAAACGTGGCGGCCGGATCGAGCGGCGTCGGGGCGATCGTGACGGTCGCCGACATCCCCGACTCCCCCTGGAGCCGGGCGCCCTCGGGATCGCCGCCTCCCGCGGACATCGACCAACCCTGCGGAACAGCAACGGTCGCCGTGGGCGCTGCGGGGTCCGAGATCTGCGCGACGGTCCTGACCGGGGGCAGCTCGGCCGGTGCGCAGACCGAACCTGCGGGTGCCGGTCCCTGCGTCGTCGGCACGACCCCGGGCTGCGGATCGGGTTCCCGGGGGTCCGGCTGGACCGTCTCGGTGGCCGGGGCCTCCAAGACGGGGGCGCCGGCGATGGGCTCCCCGTCGCTGGTGCGGGTGCACCCTGCCGCGACCACCGTGGCGCACACCAGCAGCACCGCCACAGGGGTGCGGAACATCCGAATCAGTCTCTGGCGAAGGCGCGCGCGAACTCGCGCTCCAGGTCGAGGTAGGGCGCGCCGGAGACGTCGACGCGCACCTGCGTGAGGCTGCCGCCGGTGAACGGGAACGGCGGGCGGTAGGCCTGCGAGACCGCCTGTCCGAGATTGCGGCCCGTGCTGACGCCACCACCGGCCAGCCCGAACGTGAACGGGTGGGCTTTCACCCCGGACAGAGACGCGACCGCGTCGCCGTCGATGTAGAGGCTCACCTCCCCCACCGGGGTGTGGCTTCCCTCAACCGTTCCGGAGCGGACGTAGCCGACACCCAGGATGTGATCGCCCAGCGGCACCCGATCGGGCGAAACCGCCCGCTGTTCCTCTTCGCCGAAGAAGTTGTAGACGAACTGCAACCGTCCGTCGGCGACGAACAGCACGTAGCCACCGTGCCCTGATCCCTGCTTGAACAGCACGCCTTCGACATCGGAACTGTCCACCGACACCTCGGCGAGCAGCGAGAAGGAGCGTCCCTGGATCTCTACGCAGCCGCCGACCGACACCGGCGCGGTGTCCGGGTAGTAGATGTAGCTCGAGCGGTCACCGGCCAGCGACGGCCGCCAGCGCCCGATCATCTCGAAGACGCCGAGATCTGACAGCGGCAGGCCGTTGTACTTGGTGGCCTCGGCCAGCCACAGGTCCTGCATCTCGGCGAGCTTGTCGGGGTGCTCGGCGGCCAGGTCGTGGCACTGACTTCGGTCGGAGTCGATGTGGTACAGCTCCCAGCGGTCCTTGTCGAAATTCGACCATCCCGACGGAGCGGCGGGATGGACCGCGTTGGCGAACCATCCTCTGTGCCAGATACCCCGGGTGCCGAGCATCGTGTAAAACTGGGTCTCCTTGCCCGTTGGTGCCGCTGGGTCGTCAAGGGCCACTTTGAAACTCATACCGTCGAACGGCTTCTGGGGGACGCTCCTGACGGTCGCCGGCGGCGTGATCTGCAACAGCTCGTACACCGTCGGGGTGATGTCGCAGACGTTGACGTAGTTGTCGCGGATCTCGCCGTGCGCGCGAATACCGTTGGGCCAAGAGATGATCGCGGCGTCGGCGATGCCACCCTCATGGGAGGCGTAACGCTTGTAGAGCTTGTACGGCGTGTTGAACGCCATCGCCCACCCGATGGGATAGTGACCGTAGGTGGTCGGGCCACCCAGTTCATCGAAGAACCGCATGCTCTCCTCGACGGTGTCGATGTAGCCGTTGAAGAACTTTCCCTCGTTGACCGATCCGTTGGGCCCACCCTCGCCGCTGGCGCCGTTGTCGCTGATCACGACGATGATCGTGTTGTCCAGCTGCCCGGTCTGTTCCAGATGGTCCAGGATGCGCCCGATCTGGGCGTCGGTGTAGGACAGGAATCCGGCGAACACCTCGGCCATCCGGGCGAACAGCCGCTTCTCGTCATCGTCCAGAGAATCCCAGGGCCGCACCGTGTCTCCGGCAGGCCATGGTTCACCGTTCGCCCCGGTGACATCCGAATACGGGTTCACCGAGGACAATTCGGTGTCGGGCGGAACGATACCGAGACTCTTCTGATTCTCCAGGACGATTTCGCGGTAGCGCTCGTATCCCATGTCGAACTTGCCCGCGTACCGGTCGGCCCATTCTTTGGACACCTGGTGCGGCGCATGACCGGCACCGGGGCACACATAGGAGAACCACGGTTTGTCCGGGGCGATCATCGTCGAGTCTCGCATGAACTCGATCGCCCTGTCGGCGAGGTCCTTGGAGAAGTGGTAGCCCTCTTCGGGGGTCGCGGGGGCTTCGACGGGGTGGCCGTCGTGGATCAGCTCGGGGTACCACTGGTCGGTCTCGCCACCCATGAAACCGTAGAACCGCTCGAAGCCGCGCGACAGCGGCCAGTGCCTCCTGGTGGCGGCGAGGTTGGACTCCTCGATCGGCGTCAGGTGCCACTTGCCCACGCAGTAGGTGTTGTAGCCGTTCTCGGCGAGCACCTCGGAGATCAGCGCGGTGTCGTTGGGGATCCGTCCGTTGATTCCGGGGAAACCCTCGGTGAACTCTTCGACCGTCGCCATCCCGACCGTCGTCGCGTTGCGGCCGGTCAACAGCGACGCCCGGGTCGGCGAGCACAGCGCGGTGGTGTGGAACTGCGAGAGCCGCACACCACGTTCGGCGATCCGGCTCATGGTGGGCATCTCCACCAGCCCGCCGAAACAGTCCCAGGTCGCGATGCCGACGTCGTCCCACACCAGGTACAGCACGTTGGGCGCGTCCGGCTGCGCCTTCGGAGCCGCGTAAGGCCCCCAGTCGGGTTCGGAGTCACGGATGTCGAGCCCGATCTTGCCGGTGAATTCCGTCGCCACGCCCGGAGATTACACCTGCTATCCGCAGTTGGCGCAGGTTTGGACCGGCAACCCGACGGCTACTGATCGTCCGGATCCAGCTCGTCCACCCGATA
This sequence comes from Mycobacterium sp., assembly GCF_049683355.1. GTDB lineage: Bacteria > Actinomycetota > Actinomycetes > Mycobacteriales > Mycobacteriaceae > Mycobacterium. The sequence goes on along the minus strand of NZ_JBAUJB010000172.1, from coordinate 7,117 downwards.
GAGACGCCAATCGGGCTGACTGACACCGTCACTGGGTATCTCGAGCTCCAGGGTGGCGATGTCGGCACCTGTTTCGTACAGCGTCGGGTAGCGCAGGTTCAGTGCGTCGGACACCCCTCGCCCTTCGGGTGGCACGGCCAGCACATAGCGGACGCCGCCCTCCGACGGGTCGTTCAGCTTCTCGGTGAAATCGGAATCCGAAGGGATGACGAACGTCTCAGGGTGCGCCGAGGCGGCCACGATGGCGAACCCGTAGACGGTGTCGGTGATCACCGAGCCGTCGGGGAGGTCCAGGCTCTCCAGGTACTCGGCGATCCGGCGTTCCGTCGAGAAGCTCGCGGCGATGCGGTGTTCGATCGCCTTGCGTTCGGTGACGTTGTCGGGCTCCGGAGCCAGCACCGCACCGAGGGCGTACTCCTGTGGCGCGTACCTCGGCATCCCCATGCCGTGACGGGCACGCCTACTGCGAGCAGCAGCGCCACCGGCACGAACGCCGCCCGGGACCGATGCCGTGACCGATGCCGTGGGCTGGTCTGGACCGGTGTCGGTGCGTACCTGCCCCGCCTCTTGGGCGCCGCCGGGACCCCCTCGGGCACCGCGAGCATGGCCAGACACGCGGTCAACGGCACCGCGATGATGAAGAAGCGCAGGAAAGGAAAAGTCGAGCCGGACGCATAGCTCAACGCCTGAAAAGCCAGTGCGGCACCGTAGATCGACACCGGCACCAGTACGACGGCCATGCCGGGCCTGCCCCATCGGCCCGCCGCACACCACAGCGCGATCGGCACCAGCGTCGGCGCCAACAGCGCGACGCACGCGGCGGCGAACACCAGTCCGGCGCCGAAGCCGACCGTGCCCTGACCCGACTGCTCCAGGATCGCGGCGTTGCCGTACTGCGACGTGAACTGCGCGAACGCCTCCCCGGTGATCAACCAGCTGACCGCGGCCCAACCGAAGAATGTCGCCACCCCCGGCCCGCTGACCAGCAGTGTGTCCAGCAGCGCCCAACGGACCCGCGGCGCGGGACGCGCCCTGCGGTAGGTCGTCACGCCGACCAGTACCCCTGCGGCGGCCACACACGCCACCGCGTCATAGCGGGTCAGATAGGCCAGCCCCATCGCGATGCCGCCGGCGGTGACCAGATGGTGCACGTCGTCGTCGACCATCCACATCATCAGCCTGCGTACCGCCCATGACATGAAGAAGATGAACGGTGCCTCGCTCATGCCGTTGGCGCCGTAGAACACGATCATCGGGTTGAGCGCGAAGATCGCCGTGATCGTCACCGCGTAGCTGCGTGGCAGCCCCCGGTCCAGGCCCATGCCGAGGATCTGGACCGCGGCCCCCGCCATGAACACCGCCGCATCAGGGTGCCGGAGAAGGCACGCTCGGCCATCTCCGGCCAGATCGGCGCAACCAGTACCCGACACCGGCATACATCGCGAACGACACGAAATACACCGCGACCATCAGCTGTCGCCGGGACGGGCCGCGAGGCGTCACAGCCCGCCTTCCGTTTCGGGAGGTTTCGCGGAAAGACCGTGGAATGTCTTCTCCCAGTAAGACGGATTGCAAATCATCTGATAGCAGCCCTTGGCCGCGGCGACGCTCATCATCAGCCAGAACGCCGGCACCGTCAGCCCGGCGACCAACAGGTCCGAACGGTCGTCCTCGCGCAGTGCGATCAGGTTCATGTACAGCGTCGCCGCATTGCCCAGTACCAGCGCGATCAGCGCCGGGAAGTAGATGTAGACCGGGAACACGTCTTCGATCACGGAAGGCTGGCCGAGGAACCAGACCAGGGTGATCAACCAGAACACCAGGTTCAGCACGGCGATGACCGGGGTGCCGGCCAGCACCAGCGTGAATCGCACGAAGCTGCGCAGGCCGAGGACGCGGTACAGCTCGACCGGCCGCCGGATGTGCACCAGCCAGGTCTGCAGATAGCCCTTGTACCAACGTGATCGCTGCCGGATCCAGTTGATCGGGTCGCTGTTGGCCTCTTCGAGGGTGTGCGAGTCGATCACCGCGGTGCGGTAGCCCCTCGCGGCGATGCGCAGGCCGAGGTCGGCGTCCTCGGTGACGTTGAACGGGTCCCACGCGCCGATCTCGTCGAGCACCTCGCGGCGCAGATGGTTCGATGTACCACCCAACGGAATCGGCGATGTCGACCCCATCATCCCCGGCAGAAGGTAGCCGAACCACAGCCCGTACTCCGCGGTGAACCAGCCGGTCAAGATGTTTTGATGCCCGTTGTGGTACACGAGTTTCGCCTGAACACAGGCGACGTCGTCGCCGAGATCACGGAATGCGGCGACCACCCGGCGCAATTGCAGCGGTTCGGGGATGTCCTCGGCGTCGAAGATCGTCACGATCTCACCGGTCGAGAAGTACAGCCCGTAGTTGCACGCCTTCGGTTTGTCGCGCGGGTAGTCGAGGTTGGCCATCGCGCCGATGAGATCCCCGACCACCTCTGGTTCGTTGTAGGCGGGCACCAGGATCGTGTAGAGCGGCAGTTCGTCGGCCGGTATCGCCCGCGCCCTCTCATCGGAGATTTCGATTGCTCGTGACGCGAGCCCCTGCCGGAAGATCAGGACGCGGTCGGTCATCGTCAGCAGATATGCCAGCGTGCTCAGCCCAATGAGGACCACGGCGGTGGCCATCGTCTGCCAGACGTCGCAGCCGACGACAACGACCAACAGCGACCACAGCACCACCCGTTGCCAACCCACGACCGCGACCGACGCGGACCGCAACGGGTCGTCGTCGCGCAGACCGTCGATGGCGCGCCGCAGCGCGTACTCGCGGTCTGCCGGCACTGTCGCGTCGAGCACCGGCCGCCTGTCGGTCGCGCTCATGACGCGGGACCCGCTTGTGCGGCGACCAGGGCCGAACTGCAACAGCATGTCGGCGTCCTTGAACGCCGGGGTGTTCTGGTCGAGCACGTCGTTGCCGCGGAACAGCAGCGTGATCAGGGTTCGCAGCGTGGGCAACAGATTCTGGGTCGGCTGGGGAACGGCGCGTCGGGCGCATGGTTGTCGACGGCGAAGATCGTCACCCGCTGGGCGACATCCCGGTCGCCCCAGGCGAATTCCAGCGAGTTCCAGGTCGCCAGCAACTGGTCGTCGACCACCGAGAGCAGATTGCCCACCACCCCCCTCCCGAGATCCACCTCGCGCACCTCGCTGAATCGGACCGAGGTCAGCCCGTAGAGCACCCGTGACGGATACGTCCCGAGCGCGAACGGCCTCTCGGTGACCGTGCTGTCCACGACGACGGTTCGGGGCCTGCCGAATTTGTCCCACAGCGGGTTGCCGAACTCAGCCGCCATCCGTTGCCGCATCAGCACGGCGCCGGCACCGAAGAGCCGGTTGGCCGCAATCCGCTCCGCCTCACCCGGGTCCGTCCAGCCCGGCGGGGCGACCAGCGGCATCCCGAACTCCAGCGGGTAGGCGTCCTGCCTGCTGAAGATCACCGCATCGGGGGACGTGGGCAGCGGGAACAACGACAGTGTCAGTGCCATCGCGGTCACCAGCGGCACAGCGGCCCATACCTGTTTGGCGGCAAGCGGTTCCACCTTGCGCTCGAGCACCCGCTTCGGTTTGCCCCGTCGGGACAGGAAGAACATCGCGAGACCCACCACGCAGAGCGCGGTGATGACAGGCACCTCCTGGTACACCAGCACCGGGGAGTCGGGGAAGAACACGCTGATCACCGCGAGCACCGCGAAACCCACCACCCAGGCCGCCAGCGAGCTGAGCGCTCCGCGCCGGTACGACGGTCCACCGGCGATGCCGGCGCCGAGCCCTGCGATCACCAGCGCCGCGGCGCCGGCCGCGATGTTGCCGCCACCCAGAGCGATCACGATCAGGTAGTACGGCAGGGTGAGCAGCAACATCAGCACCATCGCCCAGACCCAGGCGAACCGGATCACCGGGCGGAGACCGAAAAGCATTATCGCAGAGCAGCTCACGTAAAGCCAGATCGCGATCAGGTCCAGCCGCAGAAGGTCGAAGTAGAGCGCGTAGCGCGGTAGCAGCACCCCCTGGATCAGCAGCGCCAGACCCATTCCCATGATCCCGACGATGATGTCGGTCTGGCGGTCGTGGATCGGCAGTTCGGTGCGCCTGCGTCGCGCGATCGCCACCGCCACCAGGACCGCTGCGGCGGGCACCGTCCACACGAAGCCGCCGATGCTGCCGTTGCGGACGACTTCGGCCAGGCTCACGAAGCTGCGGTGGAAGGCGAAGAGCGTCAGCGCGGCGATGAGCGTCCACCCGTTGATCAGCCGGTAGGTGGGATGGACCTCGTAGTAGCGCTGCCGGACAGTCGGCGCGGCCGTGTCGGCGGTCATTGTCGACGAGTTCGGCTGGTGCGCACCAGGACCGCAACCAATACCAGCAGCACCAGCACTGCCACCGCGGCGACGTCCGCCCAGAACCACCACGGCCGGTCCGCCGAAGTCACCACCTGCTGTTCGGCGGTCATCTCGGCGTCGGGGTCGAAGACGACCGGCTGCCGGCCCGGCGCCGCGATCAACGCGGTGCCGTCCAGATCGGCCCACCTCTCGACGTTCGGTCCGAGCCAGCCCAGCAGTGCGTCGAGTTGCTCCGGTGCGTCGTTCGACGTCGCCACGAGCACACTTCGCCGGCCGTCGTGGACGACCTGCAAGGAGCCGAATCCCAGCGCCGGGTCGAGCGTCAACGTCGTCGTCTCTCCCGGCGAATCGGCGCGTTCCACGGTCAGCTCACCGTTCGCGCCGGCGGCGAGCGGCAAGGTGATCCGGTCATCGGTCCACCCACCGGCACTGACGATCACGGCGGGGCCCTCGGCAGCGACAGCGTCGCCCACCGGCATCACCTCGGTGTTGATCGGCAGCGCGCTGAGCCGCTGCAACCCGGTCATGATCGCGACTGCGCGTCTGGTGTCGTCGAATCCGCCGTCGAAGCCCACCGCGGCGCGCGCCATCAGCGACTGCGGTATCGACTGGAAGCCACCCGGAACCGGCGGCTCGGCGGGACTGCTCAGCACCGGGCTGTCGCCGTCGATGGTCAGCGTCAGTGGCTGGAACTCGCCGCAGCGCCCGGTATCTCCCGCGATGTCGAGTCGCAGTCCCAGCGATGTGTAGCGCTGCAGGAGACGATCGGGCACGTCCACCCAGCGGTCGATGGCCTCACCGGCGATCGAGGCCACGAGTTGCCCTCCGATGGCCTCGGGCAGCGGCGTGTAGGACCCGCGCAGGTGCACGCGCACATCGTGCGCCGCCCGCCCCAGCCGGGTCTGGTCGAGACCGATACCGACCTGCGGCGAGAGTGCGGTGGCGTTCACCCCCGGCTGCCCGAGCCGGCGCAGCGTGGTCTGGTCCCCTGGCAGTTGGTGTCGAACTCAGCGGCCCTGCAACGGCTTCGACGCCAGCGCGAGGCGGTTGAGGTCGCTGGTGATCAATCGGCTCTGGTTGGCCAGGTCCGCGGGGGACCGGCGATGAGCAGCGCGGGCACCCCGTCGGCGCTCGTCAGCGACACCCCGACGTCGGCGCTCTCCCGGACGACGAGGTGTCGCTGCAGCGGCGCCGAGGGCTCAGTGGGACCTGATTGCCCTTGTGCCAGCGGCGCGACCACGATTTCGGGATTCTGGGTTCCGTAGTGCGCCGCGACGGCCGTCGCCAGTCGGACCGCCGCATCCGACTCCGCTTGGTCGGGTCGTCGGCGACGAAGATCGTGAGCTGACGCAGCACGGGCGGCAGGAAGTCGGCGACCGCGGCGGGGGCCTGTTCGACGCCGGCGAAGCTGATGCTGCCGTCGGACAACCTCAGCGGGTTGGTCGGATCCAGGCAGTAGCCGTCGACCGGTAGCAGGTAGGTGCGCAGTGTCACGCTCACCGAATTGTCCACGATCTCGGCGCCGGCGAGCGGGATGACGATCGGCGCGCGGTCCCCCGGCGGAACGTCGACCCGGGCGATGGTGCGGTCCCTTGGGGCGAGCGGGGACTCTGTGTGTGCCGGTGTTGTGGCTCCGGTCTACTTGGCCTTCTCGAGGATCTCCACGAGACGCCAGCGCTTGGTGGCGGACAGCGGCCGGGTCTCCATCAACGAAACACGGTCGCCGACACCGGCGTCGCCGTTCTCGTCGTGGGCCTTGACCTTCGTGGTGGTCCGGATGATCTTGCCGTAGAGCGGGTGGCTCTTACGCGATTCCAGCTCGACCACGATGGTCTTCTGCATCTTGTCGCTGACCACGTAGCCGATCGCCGTCTTGCGGCGGTTGCGTGGCTTCTCGGTCCGCGGCGTCGTGGCCGGGCCCTTCTCTGTTGCTTCAGCCATCAGGAATCCCCACTTCCGGGTCCGGCGGCCAGACCCAATTCACGTTCGCGCAGCACGGTGTAGACGCGTGCGATCTCCTGCCGCACAACACGGAGCCTGCGGTTGTTGGTGAGCTGCCCGGTCGCCATCTGGAAGCGCAGGTTGAACAGCTCTTCCTTGGACTCGCGCAGCTTGTCGGTCAGTTCGTTGTCGGTGAGCTCGCGCAGTTCGCCGGTCGTGGTTCCGACTGCCATCAGAACTGCTCCTCTCTGGTGACGATGCGTGCCTTGATCGGCAACTTGTGGATCGCGCGGGTCAGCGCTTCCCTGGCGATCTTCTCGTCCGGGTAGCTCAGCTCGAACAGGATCCGGCCGGGCTTGACGTTGGCGACCCACCACTCCGGCGAGCCCTTACCCGAACCCATGCGGGTCTCGGCGGGCTTCTTGGTCAGCGGGCGGTCCGGGAAAATGTTGATCCACACCTTGCCGCCACGCTTGATGTGCCGGTTGATGGCGATACGCGCGGATTCGATCTGCCGGTTGGTGACGTAGGCATGGCCCAGGGCCTGGATGCCGTAGTCACCGAAGCTCACCGAGGTCCCGCCGCTGGCGATACCGCGCTGCCGCGGGTGGTGCTGCTTACGATGCTTGACCTTGCGGGGAATGAGCATTGCCTAGCTCCCTGAATCCTGTGTAGTGCTCTCGGCTGCTGCGGGCGCCTCGGCAGGGGCAGCCTCGGTAGCGGCCGGCGCCGGAGCCTCTTCCGAGGTCGCGGCGCGCCCGGCGTCGGTGCTCGTCGCGGTGGTGCCCGAGGCGCCAC
>NZ_JBAUJB010000171.1:0-8351 GCF_049683355.1 Mycobacterium sp. | reverse complement strand
GCACGCCGCTGTGGCCCGGGCTGCCGCCGGCGCCTCCGCCGGGAGCCCCCCGCGAACCCGGCCCGCGCCCCGGTTCTGAACCGTTCTACGTTCCGAACCCGGCGGTCATGCAGCCCACGGCGGTTCCGTACCCGTACGTCCCGCCACCGGTCCCGGCCGTCCCGAGCCCGTGAACACAGTCCCGACCACATGAGAGGTAACCGATGACAGCGAAGATCCGTGGAGACGCAGTGCGTCTCGGGGTGTTCCTCGCTGTGTGCCTGCTCGGTGTGTTCGGTCTGTTCGCGGTGTTCGGCCAGATGCGCTTCGGTGAGGAGACCAACCGGTACCGGGCCGAGTTCCTGAATGTCACCGGCCTGGAGACCAACGATTTCGTCCGGATCGCCGGGGTCGAGGTCGGCAAGGTCGACAAGGTGGAGATCCAGCCCGACACTACCGCGCTCGTCGAGTTCACCGCCGACGACTCGGTGGTGCTCACCGAGGGCAGCAGGGCGGTCATCCGGTACGACGATCTGATCGGCGGCCGCTATCTGGCTCTGGAGGAAGGCGCCGGCGGGACGCAGAAGCTCAACGCCGGGGACACCATCCCGCTGGCCCGGACCTCACCGGCGTTGGACCTCGATGCACTGATCGGCGGCTTCCGGCCGCTGTTCCAGGCGCTGGATCCCGACCAGATCAATGCGCTGTCCGGTCAGCTGATCACCGCCCTGCAGGGTCAGGGTGGCACCATCAACTCGTTCCTGGCGCAGACCGCCGCACTGACGAGCACGCTGGCCGACCGCGACCAGTTGATCGGCGAGGTCATCCTCAACCTGAACTCGGTGCTCGGTTCGCTCGGGGATCAGAGCGATCAGTTCGGCAAGGCGGTCAGCTCGCTCTCGGAACTGGTGGAGGCGCTCGAATCCCGCGGCGAGGAGATCAGCAGCGGGCTGGCCTACACCAACGCCGCTGCGGGCACCATCACCGATCTGCTGGCCGAGGCTCGACCGCCGCTGCAAAAGGTGGTCCAGGAGACCGATCGCACCGCCGGCATCGTCGTGGCCGATGCCGACTACTTCGACAACGTGATCAACACGCTGCCGGACGCCTACCAGGCCCTGGCGCGGCAGGGCATCTACGGTGACTTCTTCAGCTTCTATCTGTGCGACATCGTGCTCAAGCTCAACGGCAAGGGCGGACAACCGGTGTATGTCAAGGTGGCCGGCCAGGAGACGGGGAGGTGCGCACCGCGATGAAGCCATTCAGTGAGCGAAATCAGTTCGTCATCGGCGCCGTCGGTCTCGGGGCCACGGCGGCCATCGTGCTCGGGGCGACGAACTACGACAAGTTGCCGTTCATCGAGCAGGGCCGTGAGTACACCGCGAACTTCGCCGAGGCCGGTGGCCTGACCACCGATGCGGCCGTGCAGGTTTCGGGCTTCAAGGTCGGCCAGGTCAAGTCCATCGAGTTGGACGGACCGCAGGTTCTAGTGACGTTCACGGTGGACAAGGACATCCGACTCGGCGACCGGACCGAGGCGGCGATCAAGACCAAGGGGCTGCTGGGGACCAAGATCCTCGAGGTCGTCGCGCGCGGTGACGGCCGGCAGGACAGCACCATCCCCCTCGACCGCACCACCTCGCCCTACCAACTGCCCGATGCCCTCGGTGAGTTGGCGACCACCATCAGCGGGCTCGACACCGATCAGCTCTCCGAGTCGCTGCGGGTGCTCTCGGCGACGTTCGCCGACACGCCACCGCAGTTGCGGATCGCGGTCGAGGGTGTGGCCCGGTTCTCCGACACCCTCAACGAGCGTGACGCCGAGTTGCGCAACCTGCTCGGCAACGCGAACAAGGCCACCACGGTGCTGGCCGGACGCAGCGACCAGGTGGTCAGCCTGGTCGCCAACACGAACGCGCTGCTGGCCGAACTGCAGAATCAGAGTGCGGCACTGGATCAGATCTCCGGCAGCATCTCATCGCTCAGCGGCCAACTGCAGGGCTTCATCGGCGAGAACCGGGAAACCTTGCGGCCCGCGCTGGACAAGCTCAACGGGGTGCTGACGATCCTGGACAACCGGAAGGAACGCCTGCAGAAGTCGCTGAACCTGCTGAACCAGTACTCCATGTCCCTGGGGGAGTCGGTCTCGTCGGGACCGTTCTTCAAGAACTACATCGCAAACCTGCTGCCCGGGCAGTTCCTGCAGCCGTTCATGGACGTGGCCTTCTCGGATCTGGGTCTGGATCCGAACGTGCTGCTGCCGTCTCAGCGCAGCGATCCGCAGGTCGGCCAGCCCGGCACGCCCGCGATGCCGGTGCCGTTCCCGCGGACCGGGCAGGGCGGCGAACCCCGGATGACGATCCCTGATGCCATCACCGGCAATCCGGGCGATCAGGGCTGCGGCCCCGGCGGCCCGGGAGGCCTGCCTGCGCCCGGGCCCGCCGGTTGTTACCCGTACCGCGAGCCACCGCCCGCTCCACCGCCCGGCGGACCGCCACCGGGGCCGCCCGCGCCGGCACGACACGGAATGGGGTCCACCCCGGTCCCGACGCCGAACCCCGTCTACGTTCCGGCACCGGGTGAAGCACCTCCGCTGGCAGGAGGGACACCATGAGGAACACCCGGACCTGGGTTGCCGCTGTCCTGGTGCTGTTGCTGGTGGCGGGAGTCGCCATCCTGGTGCGCACCACCGACAAGGTGAACAGGATCAACGTCGAGGCGTACTTCGACAACAGCAACGGCATCTACGAGGGCGACGACGTCCGCATCCTCGGGGTGCCTGTCGGCAGCATCACCTCGATCGAACCCGAACCGGAGCGGGTGAAGATCTCGTTCTGGTACGACAGCCGCTACGACGTGCCCGCCGATGCGAGTGCCGCGATCCTGTCGCCGGCGCTGGTGACCTCGCGTGCCATCCAGTTGACGCCCGCCTACACCGGCGGCCCGGTGATGGCCGACAACACGGTGATTCCCCTCGAGCGGACCGCGGTTCCGGTCGAGTGGGATCAGGTGCGCCGGCAGCTGGAACGGCTCGGCGAGACGTTGCAGCCGACCGAACCCGGGGGCGTCAGTCCGCTGGGTTCGGTGATCAACACGACCGCCGACAACCTGCGCGGCCAGGGCGCGAACATCCGCGAGACGGTCATCAAGCTGTCGCAGGCGATCACGGCGCTCGGCGACAAGAGCACCGACATCTTCTCCACCATCAAGAACCTAGCGATCCTGGTGTCGGCACTGCAGGACAGCACGGACCTGATGCGTCAGCTCAACCAGAACCTGGCCTCGGTGACCGGGCTGCTCGCCGACGATCCCGGCGAAGTGGCCAGTGCGGTCCGGGATCTCGACGCCGTGGTCGGCGAGGTGCAGTCCTTTGTCGCCGACAACCGCGATGCGCTGGGCACCACTTCGGAGGAGCTGGCGGGTGTCACCACGGCGCTCAACGAGAGCCTGGACGACCTCACGCAGTTCCTTCACCTTGCGCCCAACACGTTCCAGAACTATGTGAACGTCTGGCAGCCCGCGCAGGGCGGCGCGAGCACCATACTGGCGGTCAACAACTTCGCCAACCCGATCCAGTTCCTCTGCGGTGCGGTGCAAGCCGCGTCCAGGCTGGGGGCGGAAGAGTCGGCCAAGCTGTGCGTGCAGTACCTCGCGCCGATCATGAAGAACCGGCAATACAACTTCCCGCCGCTGGGCCTCAACCAGCTCGTCGGTGCCAGCACACGGCCCAATGAGCTGACCTACAGCGAGGATTGGCTGCGTCCGGACTACATTCCGCCGCCTGGTTCACCGCCGCCGGCGGCACCGGTGCCACCGCCCGCGCCGGTGGCGGCCGGTGCCCCGCCGCTGGCAGCCGAGATGCCTGCGCCGACGAACCCGACCGACGGGTTGCACGGGATGATGGTCCCGACAGGAGCAGGTTCATGATGCCGGGCTCGCCGGTGAAAGGGGCCGCTGTCGCGGTGCTCTGCGTGGCGTTGGTGACGTCGGGCTGCGGGTGGCGCGGCCTGAACTCGATCCCGCTGCCGGGCACCGAGGGCGGCGGTCCGGGTTCGTTCACCATCCAAGCGCAGATGCCCGACGTCGACAACGTCGAACAGAACTCCCGGGTCCGTGTCGGTGACGTCAACGTCGGTACCGTCACCGAGATCGAGCGGCAGGGCTGGAACGCACTGGTGACGATGACGCTCGACGGCGATGTGGTGTTGCCGGCCAACGCAACCGCCAAGATCGGCCAGACCAGCCTGCTGGGCTCGCAGCACATCGAGTTGTCAGCGCCCTCCGACGTGCCGCCGCAGGACCGGCTCGAACAGGGCTCGCTGATCCCGCTCGAGAACGCGGGTGCGTTCCCCTCCACCGAGCAGGCGTTGGCCGCGGTCGCGTTGCTGCTCAACGGTGGCGGTCTCGGTAACATCCAGGACATCACCGAGGCGCTGAGCGTCGCCTTCACCGGTCGCGAGAACGATCTGCGCAGCCTGATCGAGCAACTTGACATCGCGGTCGGACACCTCGACGACCAGAAGAACGACATCATCACCACCTCGGAGAGCCTCAACAGCCTGGTCGGCCAGATCGCCGAGCAGAAACCGGTGGTCGACGAGGCGCTGCGGACCATCCCCGATGCGCTGGCGGTGCTGCGCGACCAACGCGACATGCTCTCCGAGACGCTGGTCCAGCTGGGTAGGTTCAGTGCGCTGGCAGCAGACTCGGTCAACCAGACCAGGGAAGCCCTCGTCCAGGAGCTCAGGGATCTCGGCCCGGTGCTGCAGTCGCTGGCCGATGCCGGGCCGGCGCTGACCCGGTCGCTGAGCTTCCTGCCGACGTTCCCCTTTCCGAAGGAGACGCTGACCAACTGGCTGCGCGGCGACTACGCCAACCTGTCGCTGATCGTCGACCTGACGCTGAGTCGGATCGACGCCAGCTTCTTCACCGGTACCCGGTGGGAGTGCAACCTGACGTGGCTGGAGCTGCAGTGGGGTCGCACGGTGGGACAGATGCCCAGCCCGTGCAACCACCACGTCCCGCCCCCGGGCGGCAACCCGTTGCTCGTGCCGTACCGCTGGGATCAGGGGCCATGACATGCGCGTGACAAGACAGATGCTGATCCAGCTGGCGATCTTCTCGGTGGTGGCCCTGACGGCGCTGGGAATCATGGTCTTCGGATACATGCGGCTGCCGGCGATGCTGGGCTTCGGCCAGTACAACGTGACCCTCGAGCTGCCCGAGACAGGTGGGCTGTACGAGCGCAGCAACGTCACCTACCGGGGCTCCCACGTGGGCATCGTGGAGAGCATCGGACTCACTGACACCGGTGTGGAGGCGCAGCTTTCGTTGAACTCGGACGTCGAGATCCCCGCTGATCTGGTGGCCGAGGTGCACAGCCGGTCGGCGGTCGGCGAGCTGTTCGTACAGCTGATGCCGCAGAGCAGTGACGGCCCCGAGTTGCGCGCCGGTGACGTGATCCCGCGGGACCGCGCGGCGGTGCCCGTCGACGTGAACACCGTGCTCGAACTCACCAACACCGGACTGCAGGCCATCCCACAGGACAACCTCCGAACGGTCGTCGACGAGGCGTACCTCGCGGTCGGCGGGCTCGGGCCCGAACTGCGCCGGCTGGTCAGCGGTTCCGCGACCTTGGCGATCGACGCCCGGGCGAACCTGGACTCGCTGACGACGGTGATCGACGACGTCCAGCCGGTCCTGGATTCCCAGACCACCACGTCGGGTTCGATCCAGGAGTGGGCGGCGAACCTGGCAAATGTCACCGGTCAGCTGCAGAGCCAGGACGGCGCGGTGTCGGGCATCCTCAGCAAGGGACCCGGCGCGGCCGAGGAGGTGCGGGCGTTGTTCGACCAGCTGCAACCCACGCTGCCGATCGTGCTCGCCAACCTGGCCAGCGTCGGCGAGGTCGCCGTCACCTACCAGCCCAATCTGGAGCAACTGCTGGTGCTGCTTCCGCAGGGCACGGCGGTCACCCAGGGAGTCGGAGTGGCGAAGAACGGGACCAAGCAGGACTACATGGGTGACTACCTCACCTTGAATCTCAACCTCAACATCCCGCCACCGTGCAACACCGGCTTCCTGCCCATCCAGCAGCAGCGGGCACCGACCTTCGAGGACTATCCGAACAGGCCGGCGGGCGACGTGTACTGCCGCGTCCCGCAGGACGGGCCGTTCAACGTCCGCGGTGCCCGCAACATCCCGTGTGTCACGGTGCCGGGCAAACGCGCGCCCACCGCGAAGATGTGCGAAAGCGATGAGAACTACGTGCCGTTGAACGACGGATACAACTGGAAGGGCGACCCGAACGCCACGATCTCCGGGCAGGCCGTGCCCCAGTTGCCGCCAGGCTCACCACCTGCAGAAGCGCTCCCGCCACCGGCTCCGGGGCCGCCTGCATTGGCAGCCGCCGAATATGATCCGGCGAGCGGCACGTACGTTGGACCGGACGGACGTGTCTACACACAGTCCAACCTGGCCCGGAGTGCCGCAGAGGAGCAAACATGGCAGACGATGCTGCTGCCCCCGAAGGGGAACTGACGAAGGCGACCCCGGAGTCCGGCTCCGTAGATCCGGAGTCGGAGGCGGTCGAGCCGGCCGCCGCCGAGGAAGAGACGACGGGCACCGACGACGAGGTGGCTCCCGCCCGCCGGCCGATGTCGCACGTCAAGGTGGCGTTGATCGCGGGCATCGCCGGGGTGGTGGCGCTGGCAGGTCTGACGGGCTGGCTGGGGTACCGGGCGTACGAGTCGAGTCAGGCCGAGGCGCAACGCAACCTGTTCCTACAGGTGGGACGCCAAGGCGCGCTGAACCTCACCACGATCAACCACGAGACCGCCGAAGCCGACGTCCAGCGCATCCTCGACTCGGCGACGGGCACCTTCTACGACGACTTCCAGCAGCGCGCGCAGCCCTTCGTCGAGGTGGTCAAGCAGGCGCAGTCGAAGTCCGAGGGCACCATCGCCGAGGCGGGTCTGGAGTCCTCGAGCGAGAGCGGGGCCCAGGTTCTCGTCGCCGTGACGGTGCAGACGACCAACGCCGGTGCACCCGAACAGGAACCGCGGGCATGGCGGATGCGACTGCTGGTAGAGCAGGTCAGCGACGAAGCCAAGGTGTCCAACGTGGAGTTCGTACCGTGAGCACAGACAAGACCGACAAGACGACCACGACCGGGGAGGACGACGCTGCCTTGGCTGCCAAGACCGATGCCGAGGTGGCGGCCGAGTTCGCGGCTGCCGAGGACGCCGAGACCACCACCGAGGTCGTCGACACCGACACCGAAACCGACGCTGGGAAGCCCGACGAGACCGACGCCGAGTACCCCGACGGCCCGGCCGACGCCGCGGCCGCACCCGAGGCGCCGAAGCGTGGCGTCCAGTGGACGCGTGTTGTCGCGTACGCGCTGCTGCCGGCGTTGGTGCTGGTGCTTGCCCTCGGCGCTGGATACCTCAAGTGGCGGGACAACTCGATCCGCAACAGCCAGGTGGCGGCCGCGACATCGGTCCAGGCCGCCAGGGACACCACGATCGCGCTGCTGTCGTACGCACCCGACACCGTCGAGGAACAACTCGGGGCTGCAAGGGATCTGCTCACCGGAGAGTTCCGCGACTCCTACACCTCACTGACGAACGACGTGGTGATCCCCGGCGCCAAAGAGCAGCAGATCTCGGCGGTGGCGTCGGTTCCCGCCGCGGCCTCGGTCTCGGCGACGCCGAACGAAGCCGTGGTGCTGGTGTTCGTCAACCAGACGGTGATCGTCGGGCAGGACGCCCCCACCGACACCGCGTCGAGTGTGCGGGTGACGCTGGAGAAGGTCGACGACCGCTGGCTGATCTCGAGTTTCGACCCGGTGTAGCAGCCAGGCGCCCTGGGAGTCATGACGGTCCGCCGCCTCGCCCCGGTCGACGCACAGACGTACTGGATGTCGGCCACCATCCCGAACGACCAGTTCCTGCTGTACGGCTTCGGCGCAGATTCGTGCGGGGTGGACCGCGCGGTGCGGGAGATCCGCGAAAGGGCGCAGGGCTGCGCGGAACTGGGACTGCGCATCCGCGACGACCGGTCCTGGCACTACCCGACATGGGCGTCGCGCGAGGTGGGGACCGACCAGTTCGTGGTGCACGAACTGGCCGAACGTACCTGGGAGGCTTGCCTCGCCGCTGTGACGGCGTTGGTCGACCAACAACTCGATCCGCGAACGATGACTTGGCGACTGCACGTCTTCGGTGACATCGAGGGAATGCCCGGCGCGCACCGGGCCACGGTGGCGGTGCTCCAGATCTGCCACGCGCTGGCCGACGGTGTCCGGTCCTCGGCGCTGGCGGGTCACCTGTTCGGCCGTGCCGGCCGCGGGCCGGGCGCGGTGGGGTCGC
>NZ_JBAUJB010000170.1:0-3418 GCF_049683355.1 Mycobacterium sp. | reverse complement strand
AACAGCATGGAACACGCTGTTTGACAGCCTGTTCGGCAGAAACCAGCCGATCATCGCCTAACCGAACACCCCGGCCGCCCACCCGACACGAAAGACCCACAGGAACAACCCGATACCGAGGTCGGGCGATCACCCACGCCCTCACCACCGCGCACCCACAATTCAACGCACATAACCGAACTCGAATCCACACCGACACCCCATCGGTGGATCGAGGCTTAGCGAGGCGGAGAGCAGCTTGGTGGTCGTCTCCTGCCCCGCGGCGAACAGGAATGTCGCAGACCGTGCCACCGCGAGCACCGGAGGCGTCGACCCGTCGGGGTACTTCGCGGTGGCCAGCGCCGTCAGTACGTCGTCGCGGGGGGATTGGCGGCGGTCTTCGAGGTAGCCGACGAACTTGTCGTCGAGCCACTCCAGCGGGTTGAGGCCGACGAGGTCGCTGTGGTCGAGCGAGCCGACGACCGCGCCGGGCCTGGGGGAGCCGAGCACGGTGCGGAACTCCTCGTGGTCGGCCTGCGGTACGCCGAGCAGGTCGGCGATCACCAACAGCGAGAACGGTTTTGCGTATGCGCAGGAACTCGCACTTGCCGACAGGCTCCCTGCCGAAGATGTCGTCCAGGACCTCGTCGGCCAGTCGCCACATGAAGTCCTCGTCTTCCTTCAACCGGCTGGGGTGAGCAGGCGGTTGAGCAGCGAACGCGCATTGGTGTGTTCAGGCGGGTCCATGGTGACCATGTGCTCGAACATCGGCATCTGTGACCGGTGAGCCATGATCTGCTCGGTGATGTCGTCGCCCTCGGGTGTGAAACGGCAGCGGCGGGAACGGACCGGCCACGGCTATACACGACGAAAACGTGTCGGGGTCCTTCAGTACGGTCGCGGCCTCGTCGTAGCCGGTGATGGCCAGCACGCCGTAGTTGGGTTCCCGGACCACCGGGCATTTGCCGCGCAGATGGTCGAAATACGGGTGCGGGTCCGGCACAAGAGACTTTCGGTGAAGTAATCGATCGTGTCGAAGTCGCTCATGTGCTGGTGCCTCCCGGGCCATGCTGATCGAGGGATGTGCTGATTCGCTCAGGTTCGAGGATTTCGCGAAAATGCTGAGCACCTGCTTAGCATGAGGTAAGAGTTAGGGTCAAGATCGAAGCGACACGCAGGCAATGAGCGCGAGTTGGGGAAGCAGGAGTTGGGCATGGCATCGCCGCGACGGATCGGGGCACCGGACGCGAAGAACCGTGTCGTGTTGCTCGATGCT
Source organism: Mycobacterium sp. (assembly GCF_049683355.1). Classification (GTDB taxonomy): domain Bacteria; phylum Actinomycetota; class Actinomycetes; order Mycobacteriales; family Mycobacteriaceae; genus Mycobacterium. The sequence continues at coordinate 2,163 of NZ_JBAUJB010000170.1, read as the reverse complement.
GCCGAACAGCTGCTGATCCAGGAGGGCTACGCGGCGGTGACTTCGCGCCGGGTGGCCGACCAGGCGGGATTGAAGCCGCAGCTGGTGCACTACTACTTCCGCACCATGGAGGATCTGTTCCTGGCGGTGTTCCACCGCAGAGCCGAAGAGGGTCTCAGGGTGCTCACCACCGCGTTGCAGTCGCCGCAGCCGCTGTGGGCGCTGTGGCGGTTCAGCACGGCTCCCGAGGCCACGAGGCTGACCATGGAGTTCATGGGTCTGGCCAACCACCGCAAGGCCCTGCGCGCGGAGATCGTCTACTACGCCGAGCGGTTCCGCGACGAGCAGAACAAGGCCATCGCCGCTGCGCTTCGGAGCCATGGCATCGACGCCGTCGACGTCCCGCCGGTGGTGTGGACGGTGTTCGCGACGAGCGTGTCGCAGGCGCTGGTGATGGAGCGTGCGCTCGGCATGTCCACCGGTCACGAAGAGACCTTCGCCTTCTGCGAGGGGTGGCTGAGGCGCCTCGAAGGTGAACCAGAAGCGGGTGTGACGCCCGCGGCCCCGGTCGTCGACGCCGGTGCCGACCGCACTCACCAGAGGTAGATCACCAGCACCGCCCCCCACAGCGCCGCCAGCCACAGGTCCGTGCTGTGACGTAGCCACCCCGGCGCGCCGCGGACCTCCATGAAATACCGGATGATCACACGGCCTTTGACGAAACCGAGCAGAATTGCAGCGACGGTGATGGGCACGCTGGCACTCGCGTGGCCTCCGGAATGCCCCGGAGCCAGCCGCCACGAGACCACCGTGATTGCCGAGAGGGCGAGCCAGGCGGCGGTGGTGGCACGCGTGGAGCGCTCGGGGGAATCGTTGGTCGTGGTCAAACCGCTCACCTCATCACGTAGAGCAGGCCGAAGATGACGACCCAGAGAAGGTCGACCATGTGCCAGTAGGTCGCGCTGGACTCGACCATCGACATCCGGCGCTTGCGAGGTTTCGCAGTTCCCGCACAACGATTCCCATGATCAGCAACCCGAGCGTCACATGGAACAGATGCACGCCGGTGAGCATGTAGTAGAACATGAAGAACTCGCTGCCCGCCATCGTGTGCCCCTCGGCGACCTTCGTCGTCCACTCGTAGGCCTTGATCCCGATGAACAGTGCCCCGCATGCGCCGCCGGCGTAGGTCAGACGGACCGCTGCATCGTGGTCGCCACTGCGGGCCGCCACCACGCTACGCGCCACGAACCACGAACTCTTTAGCAACACCAGGGTATTGAGGACGCCGACGTTGAGGTTCAGATGCTGCTGCGTCTCGAGGAACTCCTGTGGCGCCATCGCACGGTGCACCATGAAGATCAGAAAGTACGACCCGAAGATGACCAGGTCGCCGAGCACCATCACCCACATGGCGCCGTCGCCGGGCAGGTGATCGCCTGGCGCACCCGACGCGCGCTGGGACGCAGTCTGAGTCGTCCCCGTCATGGCAGCGGGACCTGGTCGGCGGGTTGCTCCTCGTTGGCCTTCGGCAAGAACCTGCATGACGCCTCCATCTGTCGGTTGCCGATCGGCGACTCAAGCAGAGAGTAGCCGATCGGCAACCGAAGCTCCAGCGGGTGGGGCTTTACAGCGAGAGGATGGTCGCCGAGGCGGTTCCGGGGGCGCCGTAGACCTGGGCAAGGCCCATACCCGTGGCGCTCCGGGCACCTGGCGGTCGCCGGCCTCACCGCGCAACTGGCGCACCAGTTCGTGAACCTGCCGAAGTCCTGAGGCGCCGATGGGCTCGCCGTTGGCGATCAACCCGCCGTCGGTGTTGACGGGTATGACGCCGTGGATCTCGGTGGCGCCGTCGGCGAGCAACTTCTCCTGTTCGCCGTCGGCACACAGCCCGGTCTCGGCCATGTGGATGACCTCGGCGCCGGCGTCGGTGTCCTGCAGCTGGGCGCCTGGATACACCGATGGGCTGTGGTTGTGTAGTCGAGTTCGATTGTGTGCGTTGAATTCGGCATGCCCGGTGATGAGGGCGTGGGCGATGGCCCGACCTCGGTATCGGATTGTTCCTGTGGGTCTTTCGTGTCGAGGGACGGGTGGGGCCGCTGGGTTAGACGATGAGCGGCTGGTAACAGTGAAACAGGCTGTGGAACAGGGCGTTCCACGGTTGTTCCCAGGGCCAGTCCCGCG
>NZ_JBAUJB010000169.1:0-3781 GCF_049683355.1 Mycobacterium sp. | reverse complement strand
ACGAGGCACCGCCGCCGGGCAGAGGCGCTGCTGCGGCGGCCTGGTTGGTGGGCGCCGGTGCCGGGGCGGGTGACGTCGCTGGCGCGGACGACGCCAGCGGAGGCTGGCTCGTCATCGGCTGCAGCGGGGTAGTTGCCCTGGCGGACTTGGCCGTATCGCTTGCGCTAGTAGTGGTGTTGGGGTTGGCGGCGCCGGTAGGGGTAGGGGTAGGGGTTGACGCGGGAGTGTTCGGCGAGACCGGTGATGCGGGGGGACCCGTGGAACTAGGGGTGGAACTGCCAGAAGGAGACTGTGAGGGCGCCGAGTTAGCTACGCCGGTTGAGGGTCCAGACGCGCTTACTGAACCCTGTGAAGGCGAGGATGCGCTAGAGGACAGGCTGGTACCGCCAGTGTTCGGCGTTCCTACTGAAGAAGTGGTGGCCATACCCGCACGGTCGGGAGTTTTCGCGGACGCAGCAAGCTCGGGCTGACCCGCTTGGGCGGGCGCAGACATTTGAACATCAGGTGTTTTCGCACCGGTGGCTTTTGCAAAGTTGGATACGGGACTCACCGCCGTTTGACCGCCGCTTGAGCCGTCGGCTTGCTTCTGCGGACGCGTGTTCGGTGGAGGTGGGACTGGTGCGGGTATGGACTCCGTTGGAGCTTTCCAGGCGCCGAAAGCGGGCAACGCAGCACTAGTAGTTAGCACCTGAATGGTATTCAACGCATTCTGGGCGACTATGAAAGCGCGGATCGCGGCTTCTACCTCGCCTGCGGTTAGAGTCGGGTCGCTCCGAAAGGCTTGAAAGGTTCCCTGTGCGCTTATGAGATTCTGGTTTACAGCATTCTTCGCCTGAACTGTGAGGTCTGCTGCCATGTTGTAATACGCGTAAGCGTTGCCGAGGTGGTTTTCGAGAGCAGACATTTCGCGGATATCCCGCTGGAGGGAAGAGTGCCCAGCATCTGCTCCGGCCCCCGACCAGACGTCTCCGTCAAAGATCTGCACTTGCTGGCGTCGCCAGTCCTCGATGACCGCATGTATCTGATTCCGCAACATTAGAAACTCATTTGCACGTGTGTAGAGCATGCTCTCGTCGATCTGAGGCCATCCGTCCGGCTCTGTCATGTCTTCGATGTACTCGCCATCGACTTTGCCGATTCCCATGACTCAGCCCGTCGCTGCTTTACATGCTTCTGCGTTAGCCGCGACTAACTGTGACGCAACACTTGCGAGGTAGTTGTCCGCCGGCGTGTAGCTCGGCAACGCGGAGGCATATGCGCGGCGGTACTGAGCGGCCAACGTTGCGAAGTCTTGGAAGATGGGGTTGCCGCTGCGAATGCCGAGATCCTGGAGCTGATTTGCGTTCGACCGCATTGTCACCGTTGCAGCGACATTTATGGCTTGTTGTTCAGGCGTCCATTGGCTGGCTGAAAGGTCAGGATCGATTCCGAGCCACTCGGACGTAGCATGCCCGAACTGTGCGGCAGTCGACTGCCAATCTTCACATACGGGAAGCCGGTCGTTCATGAACGGGGACGGGTTTGACGGATCCTCCACCGGGGACACCTGCAATGGTGGCGGTGCGTCAATGACGAACGGTTTGCGCGCCTCGGCCGATTTAAAAGTAATTGCTGAGCAAATCCAAACCAGAGCATTCGACGTGCTGGTAGCCACGCGCGCGAGGTGGTCATCTCGCGGCGTGTAGTCGGGAATCCGGTTCGCGTACGCCCGCCAGTATGCAATCGATTGCTCGTAAAGTTCTCGAACTGCTCTGTGGGGGGTCAGCTTGGCAAGGGCTACCGTCTGGTCTGCAGTTGAAAGCATGGCGTCCGCAACGTCGAGGTGCTGTCGACGTTGGTCCGCTGTCCAATCCGAGGCTGGTACGTTCGGGTCCCTGTTGTTCCAGCCTTTCGCCTGTTGCTGGGCCAGCGTGTCCCCGATAGGTGTCCACGCTGCGCAACTCGGATCCTCTGTAATGATCCCAACCGGTCCGTGGTCGTCTGCGCTGGCGATGTCCGCGGCGTCAACCGATGTGCTTGGCGGCGGTGATGCAATCGGCGAGTTTGATCCGTTCGACCCGTCGCGGGTGAGCAGCAAGGTCGTCGTAACCGTGACGACGACAACCACGAGGAGTGCGAGGCCGCCGAGAATCCACTTGGAGCGGTTGCTGTTGTTCTGAGGCGGCGGACCCCACGGCGGTGGTCCCCAATGTCCTGGTCCCTGCGGCTGATCAGGCGGTGGCGGCTGGGGTGGCCAAGGTCCGGAAGGCGGTGTGGTCACGCGCGGCACTCCCGATTGTGCCCAGTCATCCCCATTCCTCCCAGGTCAACACGACCCGCCGAGGGGTCGATCGTGATGCCGACCCAACCAGCTTACGAGAGGTCGGGGCGTGCCCATGTCGCTGATTTCCGTCGCAGCCATTAACCTCCCACTCCTGAACCGATGCCCGCACCGATCAGGAACGTCACGATCGTCAGCGGTACCACGGCCAGCGACACCACCATGCCTGTGCCGAACCGTCTCACCGTGCCCGATGCGAGCATCAGCGGGAAACCGACGATGACGAGGGCTGCGAAACCAACGCCGACCTCGATCACCCGCAGCATGATCAGCATCAGGTAGGTGGTTCCCAGCAGGACACCCAATAGGCTGGCCGGCCCGAAGAACTCGCCGAATTTGATGTCCCGGTTCATATCGTGACAGCCGCCGCGAGGAGTATGAAGACCGCGGCGACGGCACCCGCGACCGCCGCGCCGCTCGTCCAAGAAGAAGACCGTCGCGCCAGCCAGACCGACCCCAGCACAAGCACGAGTTCCACTATGACCACAGGGATAACCGTGAAGCTCAGCAGGCGTGCACCGCTTCCCTTGAAGGCATCTTCGTCAACAACAGCAGAAGCAGGGCCGCCGAAAGCAGGATCGGCACCCCCAATGTGGCTGCGGCCCAGAAGGGTGTGTCTTGTCGTTGCCACCACAGCGCGTGTTCACTTCGAGAATTCACTCAGACGCTCCTAACGAACCACAACGACGTCGGCATCCTGACGGTCGGTCCGAGATCGGTCGGCCTGCTGTATCGCCGCGGCCGCGGCGGTGACGCCGTCGGGTCGGGACACTTGCACCAGGGATGTGGTCGATGCCATCGGCCGCTATTCGGGTTGCCTGTCGGACACCTCCGCGGTGATCTCCGCGACCACCGCGTCGAGCCGCTCGCGATCGGCGTCGATCGCCGCGCTCGCCTCGGCGCTGGCCTTCTGCAGCGCTTCGTTCACCCGCTGTTCGACCGTCTCCGCCCCCAGCCGCAACAGGCCGTCCTGAATGTCGACATCTTTGAGCCAGTGGTGACCGTTCAGCGTCACCTCGACGGTCTCGGTGTCATCGGTGGCGGTGAAGGAATCGTTGGCCATCTTGTCGAGCTGCTCGTCCATCAAGGACTGCAGTCGTCGCGCCTGCCTCAGCACGGCGGCGACCTCGGGATGCATGTCGTCCGTCACTGCGATTCCTTCTTGGTGTCGTCGGGAGTTCCTCGGCGCCGAACCCGATTGCCGATGACGGCCTCAGTCCACGGCCGCTCCTCGGTGTAGAGCTCCTCGTCCTGGGACAGCTGAGGGTTGCGCTTCTTCTCGCCGGTGTTCCCGCCCTGGCCGGCGCCCATCATCGGCGCCATACCTCCCATGCCGCCAGCCATTCCGCCGCCTGCCGCCCCACCACCTGCGGCTGCGGCCGGCGTCGTGGGGGCCACCACCGGAGTCGGTCCCACCGTCTCGGCGCTGACCGCCGGCTGCATGGGTGCGCTGGGCATTCC
>NZ_JBAUJB010000168.1:0-2550 GCF_049683355.1 Mycobacterium sp. | reverse complement strand
CCCTGGCGGTAGCCTGTTGCCATGCAGGTCTTGGTCGTCGACAACTACGACAGCTTCGTGTTCAACCTGGTCCAGTACCTGGGCCAGCTCGGCGTGGACGCAAAGGTGTGGCGTAACGACGACGAGCGCCTGGCCACCGACGCCGACATCGTCCGCGCGGCCGGGGAGTTCGACGGTGTGCTCCTCAGCCCCGGTCCCGGCATCCCCGAGCGTGCCGGTGCGTCCATCCCCCTGGTCGACGCCTGCGCCGCTGCGCGCACTCCCCTACTGGGCGTGTGCCTGGGGCATCAGGCCATCGGTGTGGCGTTCGGCGGCACCGTCGACCGAGCGCCGGAACTGCTGCACGGCAAGACCAGCACCGTGCACCACGCGAATGTCGGTGTGCTCAGAGGTCTTCCGGATCCATTCATCGCGACGCGCTATCACTCGCTGACGATCCTGCCCGAGACGATTCCCGATGAACTCGAGGTGATCGCCCGGACTTCCCAGGGCGAGCGGAGCGACGGGGGAGATCCCGGCGGCGTGATCATGGGTGTGCGCCATGTGGACCTGCCGATCCACGGCGTGCAGTTCCATCCGGAATCGATCCTGACCCAGGGCGGGCATCGGATGCTGGCCAACTGGCTGGCCTACTGCGGTGCGGCTCCCGCCGAGGAACTGGTCCGCCGCCTCGAAGACGAGGTCGCCGGTGCCGTGCAGGCAGCTACGACGCGAAGTTCAGCGTGATCCTGGCGCCGTAGTTCACGTCCGAACCCGCCGCCGGGCTCTGGGTCACCACCGCGTTCGTGCGCTGGCCGCTGTTCTGCACGTCGCCGCCCTTGTCCAGCACCCCGGTCCAGCCGAGCGCGCGTAGTCTCGGCTCGGCGTCGGTCCAGAACATCCCGGTCAGGTCGGGCATCACGAACTGGTTGCCGCGGGACACCTGGATCTGGATCACCGTGTCCTCGGGAACGGTCTGGGCGGCTGCGGGGTCGGTGCCCAGCACTCGTCCTGCCGGGCTGGTGCTGTCGACCTCGACGGCCACCGTGTTGGAGAAGCCGGATGCCGCCAGGACCTGCTGGCAGACCGGGGTGGTCTGGCCGACGCAGTCGGGCACTTCGGCCGTCGCCGGACCCGAGCCCACCACGATGGTGATCTCGTTGGTAATCGCCGAGGTCTGGTTGGCGGGCGGCACGGTGGACAGCACCCGGTCTCGCTGCTCAGGGGTCGACGCCGACGCGGTGCGCCGGAAGCGTTCGAAGCCCGCGTCGGTGAGCTCGCTGACCGCGTCGCCGTAGCTCAGCCCGGACACGTCGGGCACTTCGCGCTGCTCGGGGCCGGTGGAGACGTTGAGGGTGATCTCCTCGCCCGCTTCGACCGACGAGTTCGCGCCCGGGTCGGTGCTGATCACGTGGTCCGGTGGCACCTCGGAATCCGGGTTGCGTTGCAGGGTGGTCCTGAACCCGAGGTTCTGCAACGCGGCGATCGCATCGTCGGAGACCTGCCCGCCGACGTCGGGGACCTGGATGGAGCGGGTCTCACCGCCGAACGAGTTGATGGCGATCGTGACGACCACGGTGAGCACCGCCAGGATCGCCACGGCCGCCAGCCAGCGTCCGACCGAGCCGCGGCGCGCCCGTTCCTCGTAGCGGGGCTGGTGGCGACCCACCGAGTCGAGTTGCTCGGTGCGGTCGTGAGACGAATCCGCGGACAGCAGCGACGTCCGTTCGGCGTCGGTGTAGATCTTGGGCGCGTCGGGCGTCTCACCGCTGTGCACCTTGACGAGGTCGGTGCGCATCTCGGCAGCGGTCTGATACCGGTTGTCGGGGTTCTTGGCCAGCGCCTTGAGCACCACCGCGTCCAGTTCGGGGGAGATGCCGCTGTGTCGCTCCGACGGCGGGACGGGGTCCTCCCGGACGTGCTGGTAGGCCACGGCGACGGGGGAGTCGCCGACGAAGGGTGGCTCGCCGGTGAGCATCTCGTAGAGCACACAGCCCAGCGAGTACACATCGGAGCGGGCGTCGACCTTCACGCCGCGGGCCTGCTCGGGGGACAGGTACTGGGCGGTTCCGATGACCGCCGCGGTCTGGGTGACGGGGTTGCCGGCATCGGCGAGCGCGCGGGCGATACCGAAGTCCATGACCTTCACCGCGCCGGTTTTGCTGATCATGATGTTGGCCGGTTTGACGTCGCGGTGGATGATGCCGTGCTGATGGCTGAAGTTCAGCGCCTGGCAGGCGTCGGCGATCACCTCGATGGCGCGCTGGGGCGGCATCGGCCCCTCGCTGTGCACGATGTCGCGCAGCGTCACACCGTCGACGTACTCCATGACGATGTAGGGCAGCGGCCCGCTCGGCGTCTCGGCCTCGCCGGTGTCGTAAACCGCGACGATCGCGGGGTGGTTGAGCGCGGCCGCGTTCTGCGCTTCTCGGCGGAACCGCAGATAGAAGCTCGGGTCCCGGGCCAGGTCGGCGCGCAGCACCTTGATCGCGACGTCACGGTGCAGCCGTAGGTCGCGTGCCATGTGGACTTCGGACATGCCGCCGAAACCCAGGATCTCGCCGACTTCGT
>NZ_JBAUJB010000167.1:0-1540 GCF_049683355.1 Mycobacterium sp. | reverse complement strand
CGTAGACCCCGACCGCGGCAGTCGTTCGCCACGCCGCCGCGTCGAGATCCACCCGGGCCACCAGGATCGACCCGAGAACCATCACGGCGCCGACTGAACCCGAGAACACCGCCGCCACAACAGCTTTTGCCACCAGCACCAGGGTCCGTCCCGGGCTGGCCAGAAACGTGGTGCGCACCATCCCGGTGCGGTACTCCCCCGTCACCGTCATCGCTGCGACGACCATCAGCACCGGCACCCCGAACACCGCGACTCCCATCGCGGCCGTCGGCGCGCTCAACTGTTCGGGGTCGTAGGCCGCGGCGGTCTGCAGGGCGGCGATGCCTAGGCTCAACACCACCACCGCCGCCGTGGACCACAGCGGCGACCGCACCGTCGTCAGCTTGATCCGCTCGGCGTTGATCACAGCGGCCACCGTGGTCAGCGGGGTCATGTGCGGCCACCGCGGTACTCGGTGGCGTCGTCGGTGGACGACAGGTAGGCCTGTTCGAGCGACACCTGCTCGGCGCGCAGTTCGTGCAGCGTGATCGAGTGCCGGGCGGCCAGTTCCCCGACCGCCTCGGTGGTGGCGTCGTGCACCGTCAACGCATCGGCTGCGCCGGTCACGGTCAATCCGGAGGCGGTGAGGACCTCGTGCAGGGTGTCACGCTGGGGGCTGCGCACCCACACGGTGGCCCGCCCGGAGCCGCCGATGAACTCGGCGACCGTGGTGGAGGCGATCAGCTTGCCTCGGCCGATGACGACCAGACGGTCGGCGGTGTTCGCCATCTCGGAGAGCAGGTGGCTGGAGACCAGGACGGTGCGTCCCTGCGCCGCCAGCGTGCGCATCAGCGTGCGGACCCAGTGAATCCCCTCCGGGTCGAGGCCGTTGACCGGTTCGTCGAACAACAACACCGGCGGATCGCCGAGCAGCGCGGCGGCGATTCCCAGGCGCTGGCTCATCCCCAGTGACAGCGTGCCGGCCCTGGTGCCCGCGACGCTGGTCAGCCCGACCATGTCCAGCACCTCGTCGATGCGGCCGGCCGGAATACGGTTCGTCGCCGCGATCCAGCGCAGGTGATTGCGCACCGACCGGTTGGGGTGGACCTGACGGGCGTCCAGAAGCGCCCCCACGCTGCGCAACGGATCGGTGAGCTGCCGGTAGGCCTTGCCGCCGATGGTGGCGGTTCCCGACGTCGGGTGGTCGAGCCCGAGGATGATCCGCATCGTGGTGGTCTTTCCGGCGCCGTTGGGGCCCAGGAAGCCGGTCACGACGCCGGGTTCGATGGTGCACGTCAGACCGTCGACGGCACGGTTGGACCCGTAGGCCTTGGTCAGAGCGGAAAGTTCGATCATGTGCCGGCGGCGACCACCATGTCGGCGACCGCACGCATGCCGTCGGCGTTCGGGTGCAGCGGGGCCGGGCGGCGCGGTACCGGCCAGCCGAACCGGGTCGTCCAGGGCTGCGCGGACCACGCGTGGTGGTCCCGGCTGGCCTCGGCGGCACCCACCACCCCACACCCGGTCTGCGCGGCCGCGTCGCCGGTCAGCCGCTCCAGGG
>NZ_JBAUJB010000166.1:0-1780 GCF_049683355.1 Mycobacterium sp. | reverse complement strand
ATACCGGTCGGGCCGTAGTTGGCCAGGTTGCTGCGCACCGCGAAGTTGCCCGGTGACTGGAACAGCGGCAGGCTGAAGCCGATGTCCCAGATCATCTCGTCGAGCTCGTTGCCCAGGGTGCGGGCCTTGGCCGGGTCCAGCTCGGAGAGCGTCTCCTCGATCTTCGCGTCGATCTGCGGGCTGCCGATTCTGCCGTAGTTGCTCTCGCCGTCTGAGGCGTAGATCTGGGTCAGGCCACCCAGCGGGAACGCGTCGCCGACCCAAACGAACTGGGCGATGTCGAAGTTCCCCGGCGTGATGTAGTCGCTGAACAAGGTGCCGCCGGCGACAGCGTTCAACTGCAGTTCGACACCGATCTGCGCCAGGTTGTTCTGCGCGATCTGACCGATCTGGCGGGTGCTCTGCGCGTCGTAGAAGACGTCGCGGATGGTGAGCCTGCGGCCGTCCTTCTCGCGGAACTGGCCGTCGCCGCCGAGTGTCCAGCCGAGCGCATCCAGATCACGCTTGGCGGCCTCCGGGTCGAATGCGATGGCGTGGTCCTGGTAGCCCTCCTGGCCCGCGAGGTAGAGGTGGTTGTTCAGCGGTACCGGGTTGTCGACGAGGCCACGCTGCGTGATCGTTGCGATGGCCTGGCGGTCGATGCCTTTGGCAATCGCCGTCCGGAGCGCCGGATCGGACAGGATCGACCCTTCCGCGCCGTTGAACGTGAAGTGGTACCAGCTCGGCGCCGGTGCCCGCCGGACCGAGACGCCGTCGGTGCGGCGGGCGATCGTCAGATCATCCAGCGTCGCCAGCCCGACTGCGTCGAGCGCGTTGTTCTGCAGGGCCGGGATCTTGGCCGCGTCGTCGAGCACCGTGTAGGTGATCGAGTCCAGAACCGGCGGGGTGCCCCACCATTGCGGGTTGCGGCTCAACACGATTCGCTGTGCGCCGCGGTCGACCGAGGTGATCGTGAACGGCCCGGCCGACGGGGCGGGCCCGTCCAGGAAGCCGGTGTTGAACGCCTCCGGAGTCTCGGTCATCACCTTGGGGGCGAGCATGCTGTTGCCTGCGAACATGCCTCGCCAGTCGGCGTAATGCCTGGCGAAGGTGATGACGGCCTGCCGGTCGTCGACGCCCTTGGTCACCGACGCGACGCGCTCGCTGCCGTTCGGGGCCGCGAACAGATATGCCGGATCTTTGCCACTGGTGGCGTTGATCTGGGCCGCGATGTCCTCCCAGGTGATCGGCGTGCCGTCGGACCAGACCGCCTTCGGGTTGATCGTGTAGGTGACGACCTGGGGGTCCGTGCTGGTCAGCTCGACGCTGGTGAAGTAGTCCTCGTTGACCGTCATCTCCCCGTCGGGCCTGATGAAGAAGGCCCGCGGCTGCGTGGCGCGCAACAACGCGCCGAGGTCCGCGAGGTTGCCGTCGATGTGCAGGTAGTTGAAGTTGGGCGGGAAACCCGACAGCGAGAGCCGCAGATTGCCACCCTGCTGCAGCGTCGAGGGATCCTGCGGGTTGATATCGGCGGTCGCACCTATCTCGGCGTCACCACCGGCGGAAGGCACGTCGCTGTCCGGGCTGGAGCAACCGGTCAGCACCAGCGCGGCGGCCATGCCGACGCCGAGCAGACGCAGAATCGCACGCGACGCGGGCGGTTTATGCGATTTTGCGACTGCTCGGGAGGTTCGGTAGGTCATGCCCACCGACTTTATCCGTGATCCGCCGGCGGCCGCGGTACCGCAGCCAGCAATCGGCGTGTGTACTCGTGACGGGGATGGGTGAAAACCTGCTCACC
>NZ_JBAUJB010000165.1:0-5751 GCF_049683355.1 Mycobacterium sp. | reverse complement strand
GGTTACTCTTCTTCATGGTGGTCCCCTTGCTGTAGGAGTTCTTGGCGGAACGCCCGATACCTACCACACGGCAGGTTTCGAGCAGGGGACCGCCACCTCAACTTCTACGAGACTCGGGACAACCTCGGTAACGTCCGCACCGTGAACGAGGCACGCAAGCGCCGCAAAGCCAAGCAGGCACGTCGTGATGCGCAGCGGATCAGGATGCGCGAACCGGAGGCGCCTGAGGAGACACCATTGACCGACGAGGTGCGCCAGGCGCTGGCCGGTCATCCGCTCGACCTGCTCGGCATGGTGAGCATGCTCATCGAGGCGACCAAACCGGACCCGCTGGCGTGGCTGCCGTCGCGCCCGCAGCGCGACACGGTCGACCTCACACGCCTGCTGGACAGCTTCGTCGACGTGCACTTCCGTGAGACGACTGCTCTGCTGGCGGTGCTCGGTGAACTTCTCGAGGACGCCGATCTGCAGCGGCGATGCCGCGAGGAGGTTGCCGCGCGGCAGGACATTCTGCCGCCGTGGATCACAGACCTGGCGCACGTCCAGATGTATCGGGCGGTGCGGATGACCCATGTCCTCGGTGACGGCGACGAGATACTGATCGGTGCCAAGCTGACCAACGGTGACGAACTGACCTGTGCCGCGTTCGTCGACCACAACGTGTCCTCCGTCGTCAAAGACGCGTTCGTCGTGCCGGATTCGGTCGACACCGTGGTCCGCGTGGCTGCGGAGCGCAACACCGACCCCGACACCACATTCGTCGACATGAGCCTGGCCGATGCGCGGGCCTGGCTCGACCACGGACTCGCGCAACTGCCCATCTTCAGCGACCAATCCGAGACGTGGCCCGGCTGCCGGCCGCTGCTGTCCTGGCTGACCCGCCAGCTGCCCACCGGCGGCACCAAACGCGTGTCACCCGACTGGGATACCGAATCCCTCAAGGAGTTGTGCGACGACTTCTTCACCTCCGAGGGCGGCGCTATGTTCGACCGGCGCGAGCACGGGCCGTTGCTCGAAGGGCTGCTCGAAACCGGCGACCCGCTGCGGTGGAGTGTGCCGCGGATCGAGCGGCTGTTCCGTGATGACTTCGACGGCGGCGTGCCGTTGGCGGTGGTCCTCGACGCTCCTGACATGCTGGCCCGCTTCATCCCGTTCGCCCACGCGCGCAGCGGGATCCGCGATGAACTCACCGCTGAAGCGCTCGCCACGATCGACGAGATGACCAAGGCGACGAAAGCCGACGACTAGCGCCGAAGTCGACGTGGCCGCGATGTGCAAGATCGGCTTGCAACGGCAGGCCCCGCGGCATCGATGTCAGGGCCGTGGCTAGCGGCCGAGCCTTGTGATGTTCTGCCTTAGAACGGCTTCGGGAGTGGTGAACATCTGCAGTGCGCGCATACATTCGCCGAGTCTCGCCGGATTGTCGATCAGGTGGCCGATCGCGGAACTCAGGCAGCGTTCGATGGCATTTCCATATGCGTTCGCCGCTTTGTCGATTGCGGTTTTGAGTAGCGCTGATGGCGGCGTGAGCATTGCCAGATCGATCAAGTCCCGGCTGAACGTCGAGCGGTCGGCCCAACGGTCGGCGTTGGCCAGCAGTTTGCTTGCGGCCGTATCCAACGCGCTCAGTGTGGTCACGCCGCAAATGTGGTCTGCCGAGCCGGGAGTGTCGAGTGCGATGCGTCCTTCGTGGATGATCTCGAATTTGATCGGATCGCCCTCGACATCAAGAGAAGTGCGGATGCCGTACTGATCGGCGCGGATTTCACGAAGTGGTTTCAGCGGCTCACGGGTGAGGGCGTTGACGCCGGCTGTCCCGGTGAGGAGTTCACGTATTTCGCGGTAGCCGTTGATGTCGGAAACGAGGAAGTCGATGTCCGCGGATTCTCGGTACTCACCGTTGCGGAGCACGATGGCGGTACCGCCGCCGAAATAGCAACGGTGGGTGCGAAGGAGGTCAGCGTCGAGTGCCTGCAGCACGGTGGCCACCTGACGGTGTCGCGGTCGCTCAAACAAGGAGTCTCCCGTGGCCCCAGGTGTCGGCGAGGTGCTGCAGGAACAGTCGCTCCGGTGGCAGCATCGCCGCGTGATCGATGTGTCGCCAATTGCGTTCGTAGAGCGCAAGTGCGTCGGGTTCGGAGATCTCGGTGTCGTCACCGAGCTGCCATGCGATGAGACGCAGCTGTGGGTAGTCCCCGATTCGGACGGTTGCAGCCGACGAATTCGGGTGCAGGTCCACGCTCAGGCCCAGGGCTGCGATGACATTCAGGTAGGCGCCCATCGTGACCGAGGGTGTTCCGCGTTCGATGCGGTGAAGGGTGACCCGCGATAGCCCGGCGGCGTCGGCGGTCTGGTTCATGGTGAGGCCCAGCTCTTCGCGGCGCGCTCGGATCGTGTTGCCGAGCTCCGCCAAACCGGCCAGCACGGCCGCGTCTACTGGGGGAGAAGTCGCCGGCATAATGTTTCCCATTGTATACCCGAATGGCAGGGAGCTGCGGTGATGCGGCGTGGGGTTGGGATGTCAGCGACGGCTACGGCAACCCGAGCGCGGCGCGCAACCGGTCGGCGTCCATGCCGCCGCGGGCTGCCTCCCCGGCGGGGAAGGTGTCGAGCAGCCTGATCAGATCGCCCCGTCTGGTCGGGTCGTCGGCGGCCTGACGCGGGGTGTGGCCATCAAGCGCGGGGATGGATTCGTCGAGCCAGTTGGTCTCGTAGGTGCGGATCATCTCGCCGAGGAGTGCGGCCACGTCCGGGTCATCCGGATCCACCGCAGGCCCGACACCACCGGGTAGCTGGCCGGCCAACGCGGCAGCATCCCGCACGTCGTGGATCGGGCGGCGGGTGTCGTCGAGCACCGTCATCGCGGGATCGATCCGCGCCAGGGTGGCCAGCGCCCGGTCCATCCGGTTGTCGCTGTTGGTCTGCACCCGCAGAGTGTCACCCTCCAATGTCAGAGAGACGCTGATGCGCGGCATCCCTTGGGTGACAACCTGTCCCAGCCAGCTGGGCGGCTCCTCACCATCGACCCGGTCGTAGGCGTCGTCCAGCGCGGAGGCGATCCCATCCGGATCGCCGACCCGCACGGCGGCTTCACACATCGCCAGCGGGTCGCCTTCGGTGTTGACCAGCGTCGGCGGCGCGAACCGGCCGGTCAGGAATTCGACGAGGTCCACCGGGTCGGGTTCGGAGTCAAGCAGTTCTCAGTGCGCCTCGTTGGTGCAGCGCCACCGGGTCCAGCCCGCCGAAGAACTGGAAGGTGTCGCCGGTGGGCAGCACATGGGCGCAGATCAGCTCGCCCGGCCGGAGATGTTTACTGCCGATCCGCTCGCGCACCTCGAACGTGTCGCCGGAGCGGACGTCGCGCACGCTGACACTTCGGCCGCGCTGCACCTGCTCGACCTCGTACACGGACCGTTCTGTCAGGAGCCACTGCTCGACCAAGTGCCGCTCGTCCGCGGGCAGCAGGAACCCGCGCTTGGCCACGAAGTCCTCGAACGCTCCACCCTCGAACAGCACTGCATCGAGGGGCAACGGATCGTCGACGCCGGAAGCAGCTTCCGTGCTGGGTGTGTCGTAGGCGGAGCGGGCTGCGGTCGCTTCGGTGAGGAGTTCGTCCCATTCCGTCAGGAACACGTGTTGACTCGCTTTCAGATACACCCCGCCCGCGCGATCCTCCAGTGACAGCTGCTCGTGGCCAAGATGGCACTTCTTGTATTTGCGGCCTGACCCGCACCAGCATGCGTCGTTGCGGCCCAGATCAGTGCGCGGCATCACGCGGTGCTGCTCGAACACCTTGCGCAGCGGGTGATCGGCATCGGCGTCGGCGCGGCGCAGCAGCGCCATACCGCGTTCGACATCGCCACGGTCGGAGGCGAAGCGGGCCAGGTCGAGCAGGGTCGGTGACCAATCGCGGTTCATCGATTCGGCGGCCAGGTACTCCCGCTCGGCCCCCTCGACGTCGCCCAGTTGCTCCAGCGCCACCGCACCGAGCCAGCGGCACGCCACCTTTGCGCTGCGCGACACCTGTGGCTCCAGCGTCTCGGCGAACAGCCCCAAGGCGGCGGGATGTCCGCCCATGCCGACCGTCTCGTTCACCAGAAGCGTCGCCAACAACGGGTCGGCCAGCGCCGAACCGAACGTGGCCATCAGATTCTGGTACTCGCCGGACCTCGCTGTCGTGGTGTCGTCCCTCTGCTCTGAGAACCCGCCGACCGTCTCGTCGGGCGAGGCGGTCGCCATCTCCAGTGCCTGCGACATCTGCTCGTACACCGTGACGAGCGTGCGCAGCGCCAGGGCGTCGTCGGGCTCGATCCCGTACCGGAGGGCGAGTCGGTTGCAGCTGCCTTCAAATCGCCACCGCTCGAAATCGAAGCCCGGCGGGGCCAGCCAGTCGCGGCTGTAGGCAAGGCCTTTGGCGTCGAAGATCTCGCGCAGCGGGGGCAGTGGTTCGGTGAACACTGCAGGGTCCTCGGCACACACAGTCCACACGGCCGCATCCAGGAACGTCGGCTCGTCGGCGGTGAGGGTGGCGGCGAGTCGGTCGCCCAGGCCGGTCGAGGGCTCCCTCGATGCCGCCCGCTCCACAACGAGACCGGCGTAGGACAGCCGCACACCGACAAGATCGCCGGCCTGTACACCCAGGGCGGGCAGCGTGCCCGCAGGCAGAAGCAGCACACCACCGTCGTCGACCACGTTCAGCGGCACGTTCCGCGCTTCCAACACGTCGTCGTCGTAATCAGGCAGTACCACGGCGACCGACGACCCGTCAGCGAGGCGCTGGTACTGCTCGTGGTGGCAGAGCTCGGTGATCGGATCGAGGTCAGGGGTGACCGTGAGCAGGTCGTGGGCGAGTTCGTCGGCGTCCACACGGTGGGTGAACACCCGTCCGGCCAACACGGCTGGCAACCACACGTAGCGATCGTCAATCAATTGTCTTGTTGGGCTGTTCATCTCGTCGAGAATGCCGCCGTGACCGGACTTCGGGTTGTGAACCCCCGCGGCGAGGAGGCGGTCTTCGAGGTCGGCCTCGTTCAGGGGGCCGTGTTCGGTCAGGATTCTTTCCAGAACCCCCACTGGATCGAGCGCATCCATCACGGCGATCACCCTACGCCGGAGCCAGGGCCCGGTCTGCGGGGCACGCCCATCGTCACCCGCGAGGCCAGCGTCTGGAAAGTGGGGTGGGTGTCCAGGCCGGCCATGCAGGTGTGCCGACGACGAAACCCGCGGCGGGTTGAGCCACCACACGCGGACCGCGGACCGCGGACCGCGCTGTTGTCGTAGAACGTCGCCGCGTCCGCGCGACCGGACGCGTCGGCGACCAGATCCCAAAGCCGTTGATAGCGTCGGCGAATCTTGGGTTCGGGCACGTCATGGCCGCCCGCGCGCACCCGATGTCGAACGCGGAGTACAGCGATCTCCTCAGGGATCAACACGGCGTGCAGTGCAGGATCACTGTGTAGCCCGCCGCGTGAGCGGTGTCGAGGAGTTCGAGTTTCGACGGGTGTGAGAAGACGGTCTCGGCGATGAACGATTCGCCGAGTTCGATGAGCCTTGAGCGGCGGTCTAACGGTGGGCGGATCCCAGTTCCGAGTGCTCTCTGCTAGCATTCTGCTAGCAGGTAGCTCGCTTTTGGATACACTCGACGGGTGCGAACTCTGCATCTGCGTAATGTGCCCGACGATGTCATGGACCGGCTCGAGCGGCTGGCGCGTGCAGCAAGCACGTCGGTGACTGCCGTCGCGATCCGCGAAC
>NZ_JBAUJB010000164.1:0-4099 GCF_049683355.1 Mycobacterium sp. | reverse complement strand
GTGCCCATCGCGCCGTGGCGCAGCAGCCTCATGTCGTCGATGCTGTCGGCGCCGGCGATCATGCCCGCGACCAGCGCACTGACTTTCGCTCCGGCGTTGGCGCCCTTGTCGGTCGGCACGCTGAGGTCTCGTCAGTCAAAGTCTTGAGACCGCACTGCTGGGCCAACGCGGCGATCGAGACCAGCCCGGCGCACGACACCAGGTTCGGTCATCGAAGATCGCCGACGCGACGGGCCGAGTATGAGATAGTTGCATCTACGAGATGCCCTTCGTAGTGGCCGAATTTGATCCTAGAGAAATCTCATTCTCTCACTACGACAGGGCATTTCACTGATTCAACCCGCCCCAGACACCACCTCAATCGGTGAATCCAGGCTTAACGACGGACGATATTCGGGTAAAGATCCGCGGCGCGGACACCCCGCGCCCCAAGCAGTGCGAGACCGCGATGGGAGGAGTTGCCCGCGAGACACGCGGATGCCCATGGAATCTGCGCGCACGGCCTCGCCGATGATGGCGCAGGGGAACGGTCCTTCAGTGCCATCGCCGATGCGATTTGCGAGAAGGCGAGAAGGGCCCGAAGACCAGCCGGCTGGACGCTGTGATTTCGTTGTGCCTAGCGAGCTAAGCGCGCGGGGCGGCCCGTCTTCTTGGTGGCGGTCTTCGACTCTTTGGCGTCGCTGTCGGTCTTGCGGTGGGCGGCGAGAAAGTCATCGACGATGTTCACGCAGTCATTGTGAGTGATGGTGCGAAGCCCGGTCATTCGGGCGAAGGCGAGTGGTCCGACGAGTTGGCAGAGCGCCAGTTCCCGGTCGAAGTCGTCGAGTTCGGATTGTGCTCTCGGGCTAGTGAGTATGGCGTCAAATGGTTGACGGTACTGGTCAACAACTCGGGCCCGTAGCGCCCCGGATGTGTGGCGCTCATCCGCTTCGTTAGTGGAGCCGGTGGGCCCCAATGAGAGCCACGCGAGTGTCGTGACATGCAGCGGTGCGTCGTTGAAGAGTGCGGCTTGGCGGCTGAGCAGTTCGATCAGCTGCTCACGGAGGGGGCCGCTGGTCGGTGCCGGAGTTGTCACTTGCGGAAGTAGGCGTTCGAACGTGGCTGCGAGCAGATGCGACGAACTGTGGAAGTGGCGGTACAGCGTGGTTCGGGCCACTTTGGATGCTTTGGTGACGGCATCGATAGTGACCGCTTCCACCCCACCGGTGCTCAGTAGCGTTGCCGCAGCATCCAGCAGCCGGGTGCGTGACCGGATGCGCCGCGGGTCCACGTCGTCGTCAGGGACTGGCGCTGACTCACTGTTGCTCACTCATCCACCTCGGGCGGTCGATTTTCACGCGATGCTGTCCTGGCAGTCTAGCAGTGTGGTACTAACGGTATCGAAGCGAAACTGACAGTATTGGAGCGTGATGGTGCCCGGAAGCGCATCGCTGCCGGAGCGGTTACCTTCGCACACAACGACGTGCATGGGTTGCGGCCCGGACAATCCCCACGGACTGCGTTTGGTGGTGCACCGCAGCGGCGACGCGGTGTACTCCGATGTGACGTTCGACGAGCGCCACATCGGGGCTCCAGGCCTGGCCCATGGCGGAGCCGTGGCGGCCGCGTGCGATGACGTCTTGGGCTTCACATTGTGGGTCGCCGGCACCCCGGCGGTGACTCGCAGCCTGACGGTGGAGTATCTGCGGCCGGTGCCGCTGCATCAGCCCCACCGGATTACTGCCCACATCGCCTCTCGTGAAGGACGGGCGCTGCACGTCACGGCGACAGGCACTGGTGAGCGTGGGATCACCCGCTTCACCGCCAATGCAGTGTTCGTCGCCGTCAGCCCCGAACACTTCGCCGCACACGGCGATGTCAGCGCTTTCGGCGATCTCCTGGAGCAGTTCGCGCGCCGCGGCGGTCTCGACCCAGAGCCGTCATGACTTTCCCCCAGGCTCGCAGCCACGGGACGTCAACCACGGACAAACCACCGACGCACTGACCGCTGCCGCCGCGATCTACGCCTACTTCACCGACTTCCTCGCCGACCGCCGCAAGAACCCCCGCGAGGACCTGATGTCGGCGTTGGCCAACGCCACAGTCGACGGGATCGGAGTGACCGACGAGGAAGTCCTCGGCTTCTGCGCGCTGCTGCTCGTCGCGGGCTACGAGACCACCACCAATCTGCTGGGGAACTCCGCGGTCGTGCTGGCCCAGCATCGGCAAACCCGCCGACGCCTGGCCGCCGATCGAACACTGTTGGGGCCTGCGGTCGAGGAGTTGCTGCGTTACGACTCACCGGCACAGGGACTTTCACGAACCCTGACCTGCGACGTCACCCTGCACGACACGACGATGCGTCAAGGTGAGAAGGTGTTGCTGTTGTTCGGGTCGGCCAACCGCGACGAGCGTGCCTTCCCCGATCCGGACGTGTTCGACATCGAGCGAACCAGTGAGCACCAGGTCGCCTTCGGTCGCGGCATTCACTTCTGTCTGGGTGCGGCGCTGGCGCGGATGGAGGCCCGCATCGCTCTGGATGCGTTGTTGGACAGGGTGCCCTGACTGGGAGGTCGATCTTGAATCGGCGCGGCGGCTGCGGTCCGGGCCGATCCGGGGCTACACATCGCTGCCCATCACTTGGACCACACCGGTCTAGCTAGACATCCCAGGTGCGTAAGTTGTCAAGCGGCGTCGGCGGTTGGGGTGTTCTGGCGGTGTGACCAAGCCTTCTGCTCGTCGTATGTTGTGTGGTGGCGTAGGCAGCCGTGGAGGATGCCGACGAGGCGGTTGCCGACGGCGCGTAGGGCTTGGTGGTGGAGGTCGCCGGCGGCTCTGTGCTGGTCGTAGTAGGCGCGGGCTCCTGGGCTGCGGGTGATCGCGCAGAACGCCCATTGGTCGATGGCGTCGTAGAGGCGTCGGTTGCGGACGTGGCGGGCCAGCACGGCGCGTTTTTTGCCCGACGCGACGGTCAGCGGTGACGTTCCTGCGTAGTTTTTGCGAGACTTGGCGGTGGTGTAGCGAGTGGGGTCGACCCCGGACTCACCGAGCACCCGGGCGCCGAGTACGACACCAAGTCCTGGCAGGGAGCGGTAGATGTCGGCGTCCGGGTGCGTCTCAAAATGCGTCGAAAGCTTGGCCTCCAGATCGCTGATCTGGTGGTTGAGCTCGATGATGATGCCGACCGCGGCGCGGGCGGTCGCCCCGAATGCCGCACTGACAGAGGCGGGGGCGGCGAGTTGCTCGCGACGCAGCATGTCTTGAATCTGCAGGGCTCGGGCGTCGAGGTTTCGGCTTTGAGAGCTGACCGGATCTTCGACAGGCTCAAGCGAGCGCCCTGAGCGGGTGTCGCGGCACGACCGAGCACGGCCAGTGCGTCGCGGTCGGCCAGGTCGTCGAACGCGGCCAACGCGGCCAACGCGGCCGGGTAGTACTCGCGCAGCGCCGAGCGCAGCGCGTTGGTTTGCCGGTTGCGGGTCCAGATCAGGTTCTGGTGCCCACGCGCCAGCACTTTGATCGCCTCGGCGTCGGAGCTGTCCCCGGCGATCGGGCGATGGTTGTGGCGGTCGGTGCGCACCAGGTCGGCCAGAAGTTTCGCATCCCCGGCGTCGGATTTCGCTCCGGAGACATGGTGAGGGTCCGGTAGCGGGCGACCGCGAGCGGGTTGACCGCATACACCTGGTAACCGGCCGCGACCAGCGCGTTGACCCACAAGCCCCGATCGGTTTCGATGCCGATCACGACCTGGTGGGGATCCTGGGCGTGGGTGGCCACGATGTCGTGGAATCCGCGGATCCCGGGTAGCCCTTCGGGCAGCCGACGTGTGGCCAGCCGCTTGCCGTTTTCGTCCATCACGTGGATGTCGTGATGATCCTCGGCCCAATCGTCGCCAACGAAGACCATCGATCACCTCCTATGTCGAATGGGTGGAACCTGTGCGAGCCCAAGGCAACCCGGCGGCGACCTAATGGATCAGTGCTCGGCCCGGCACGACGAGGTTGTCCCGAGTCTCGTAGAAGTTGAGGTGGCGGTCCCCTGCTCGAAACCTGCCGTGTGGTAGGTATCGGGCGTTCCGCCAAGAACTCCTACAGCAAGGGGACCACCATGAAGAAGAGTAACC
>NZ_JBAUJB010000163.1:0-2909 GCF_049683355.1 Mycobacterium sp. | reverse complement strand
CGGTTGCCGACATCCGCGCCCAGTTGGCCCGGCTGGTGCCGTTCGGCTTCGTCGCGGCCACCGGGGTGAGCCGGCTGGGTGACCTCGCCCGCTACCTCACCGCGGCGAGCCGGCGGCTGGAGCGACTGCCGCACGCGCTCAACGCCGACCGCGAGCGGATGACGCGGGTGGCTGCGGTGCAGGACGCCTACGACGAACTGCTCGTGGCGCTATCCCCGGACCGTGCCGCGGCCGCGGACGTGCGCGACATCGGGTGGCTGATCGAGGAACTGCGGGTCAGCCTGTGGGCGCAGCAACTCGGCACCGCGCGCCCGGTCAGCGAACAGCGGATCTTCCGCGCGTTGGACGCGGTCCACGACTAGCCGATCGGGTGCACGGCGCAGCGGCGATCGGGCGCTAGTGTTTGCTTCGTGCGGGACTGGAGCGGCCACCGGGCCGTGGTCGTCGGCGGTTCGATCGGTGGCCTGACCACCGCGTTGCTGCTGCGCAGGCTGGGTTTCGACGTCGAAGTCTTCGAGCGCACACCCACCGACCTCGACGGCCGGGGCGGCGGCACCGTCCTGCCCCCCGAGACGCTGCGCTGGTTCGTCGAGTGCAGCGATCAGCACCCCGAAACCGTCAGCACGTCAACCTGATTCATGCAATATCTGGGCGAGGGCAGCAAGATCCTGTACCGGGAGCCCGCGCCATGGCGGTTCACGTCATGGGGCACGTTCCACCGGGCACTGCTGGCGGATTTCGGTCGCGATCACTACACCTCGGGGAGTGCGCCTCGGGCTTCGACCAGGACGCCGACGGTGTCGAGGTCCGCTTCACCTCCGGCCGGTCCGAGCGCGCCGACCTGGTGGTGTTCGCCGACGGCATCGGTTCGGCCAATCGGCGCCAATTCTCGCCCGAAGCCCGGCGCGAGTACGCGGGTTATGTGGACTGGCGGGGGCTGGTGTTTGAAAGCCGGTTGTCCGCCGGCACGTTCGAACTGCTCCACGACTCGGTCACCGATTGTGTCGCGCCCGGCACCCACGTCCCCATGTACCCGATCCTGTCACCCGAGGGCGGTCTCGCGGTGGGAGAGCGGTCCATGAACTACGTGTGGTACCGCAATGTCGCCGTGGGTGACGAACTCGACGAGTTGATGACCGACAAACGTGGTGTTCCGGCAGAGGTGTCGCTGCACCCCGGGCAGGTGCAGGATCAGTTCGTCGAAGAATGCGTTCGGCGGCAGCCGATCTGCTGGCACCAGCGGTCGCCGAAGTAGTGCTGCGCACCGAGCAGCCGTTTCTCCAGGCGGTCTACGACGTCGGGGCACACCGGATGGCTAGAGACCGGGTGGCGCTGCTCGGGGATGCGGCGAGCACCGCCCGGCCTCATCCGGCGGCGGGCACGGCGAAAGCCGCGGCCAATGCCTGGGCACTCCACGACGCGCTGGCCGAGAACGCGGACATCGCCGAAGCGCTGGCCGCATGGGAGCCCGGTCAGCTCGAACTGGGGCAGCGGCTGCTGCAGCGGGCCAAGGCGATGGGCGCTCGCTTACAGGTCGACTGCACCTGGGTGCCGGGAGATCCCGACAACAAGCTGGGCCTCTACGGCGCGGGCGACTAGAGCACAGGCCTTAGCTGGCCTGGTCCATCGTCGGTGGTGGTGGTTGGTAGGGGGTGTACCACTGCCATTGGGCGCGTTCGCCGGTCGGCCCGCGGTAGGGGGCGACTGCCGGTGGGGGTGTGGTGGGTGGTCGTGCCAGTGATCCCGCGCTGAGTTGTTGGCCTTCGTCATCGGTGACTTTGAGGCGGTGGGCGGGCCCGGTGAGGGTGATGCCGCCGAGGTGGTGCAGCCGGTGGTGGTAAGGGCAGAGCAAGACGAGGTTGTCGAGTTCGGTGGCGCCGCCGTCTTCCCAGTGCCGCAGATGATGAGCGTGCAGGCCCCGGGTCGCTCCACACCCGGGCACCACACAGCAGCGGTCCCGATGCTCCAACGCCCGGCGCAGCCGACGGTTGACCGTCCGGGTGGCCCGACCGGCGCCGATCACCCGGCCGTGGCGTTCGAACCACACCTCACACGTGGCATCACAGAGCAGGAAACGACGCTCGCCGTCGGACAGCAGCGGCCCCAGATGCAGTGACGCGACGTGTTGGTCGACGTCGACGTGCATCACCGCGGTGGTGCGTTGGCCGTGCGGGCGGCGCGCCACGTCGCTGTCCCAGCCGGCTTCAACCACGCTCATGAACGCATCCACGGTGCTCGGAAACGGCGGCGCTTGATCCGACACCCGACCACCGGTGTTGTGGTCGTGTCGCCACGCGGTGACCAGCGCGTCGAGGTGGGAGGCCAGCGCGGCGTCGACGACCGCGGCCTCAGCGTGTGGCAGCCGGATCCGGTAGGTGGCGTGGGTGTCGTCGCCGGTCTTGATGACCGACCGCTCCCACACCGGGTCGGGCTCGGGCTGCGGTTTGGGTTCGGGTTTGGGTTTGGGTCGGGGTGCGGCTTTGAGGGCGGTGTGCAATTGGGTGACCGTCGCGCTTTCGGCCAGCTGCGCGTAATGCTCATCGGAGCCGGCGGCGGCCCGCCCGGCGATCACCCCGACCTGATCCAACGACAACCGCCCGTCGCGCAACCCTCGGGTGCAGCGCGGAAACTCTGCGAGCCGCCCTGCGATGGTGGTGATGGTGTGCGCGTTGGTCGGTGAGGTGCCCAGTTTCCAGGCCACCAACCCCGCCACCGAACGCGCCCCGGTCAGGCCGCATAGCTCGTCGCGGTCGATCTCGGCGACGATCTCGGCGACGATCTCCACGATCCGTCCATCGATCGCATTCCGCTGCCCCGCCAGCTCCGCCAACTCGGCGAACAACACCTCAAGACGCTCCTTGGGAGCCAGAGAAGTTGCCGCCGAAGACATGCCACCATCATCACAGGAG
>NZ_JBAUJB010000162.1:0-29053 GCF_049683355.1 Mycobacterium sp. | reverse complement strand
TGCGCGTCCTGCACAGTCGCCAACGCCACCTGCCCGGTGACCGCACCGGTCGCCGGGTTCGTCACCGGCGCCGTACCACTACCGGTCCCGGAGAACTCCTTGTTGTCCACCCAATGAGAAATGGTCTTTGTCATCGATTTCTTCTTTCCTTGATGATGTTTCGGTCTAGGGGCGTTCTGCGAGGTGCACGGCGACGGGCAGGCCGCTCTTGAGTGACTCGACGCCAGCAGCGCAGACGGCTGCGGCTGCGTAGCCGTCCCACGCGGTGGGTCCGTCGACGTTGATGCCGGCCCGGACGGCGTCGACCCAGCGCTGGATCTGGGTGTCGTAAGCGCGGCCGAAGCGTTCACGGAACCCGGGCGTCACCTGCCCGCCCCACGTGGCCGGGGCGGATTTACGGATCAGCCCGATGTCCAGGCCGATGATCGCGTTGCCCTTCTCACCGACCACTTCGGTGCGAACCTCGTAGGCCACGCCGGTGGTGACAAAGAGTTCGACGTCGACGTGCTTTCCCGAGTCGGTCCTCAGGATGGCGATCTGGGGATCGATGACGCCTTCCGGCGCTGCGGGATTGGAGAACGGTTTGACGATCTGCACACTCACGATCTCCTCGTCGAACAGGAACCGCGTCACGTCGACCTCGTGGACGAGTGAGTCCTTGACGATCAACGAGCTGTCGAAGTACGACGGCACACTGGCGTTGCGATGCACACAGTGCATCACCAGTGGACGGCCCAGCTCGCCGCCGTCCAGCAGTACCTTCAGGCGCATGTATTCGTCGTCGAAGCGACGCATGAAGCCGACCTGGATCAGCGGACGATCCAGCGCGGCTTCCCGTCGGACGATGTCCAGCGAGGTGGCGACGTCGGTGGTCAGCGGCTTTTCGCACATGACGGGTTTGCCGTGTTCGAGGCAGGCCAGCAGTTGGATTTCGTGAGTGCTTCCCGGCGTGGCCAGCACCACGGCGTCGACATCAGCGTCGGCGATCGCGTCGAGCGGATCAACGATCGCGCGGCAGCCGTCGATCTGCGACGCGATCTGCTCGGCTTTCTCGGTGACGTAGTCGTTCACGACGGTGACCCGGGCCCCCGAGATCCGCGACGTGATGCGGGTGACGTGATCGGCGCCCATCACTCCGACACCGAGAACGGCGACCCGCAATTCATTGCTGTCAGACATCGCAGCCTCAGCGATCGGACGGATTGATCAGTGGCCGTTGCACTTTCTTCCAATCCGAATAGCGTTCATAAGCGGATTGTGTCGAGGCCAGCGTTGACACCTGGCTGACCGGGACGTCCCACCAGGACTGGCTGTCGGGGGCGAAGATCATCGGGTCGGTCTCGACATAGATCACCGTGGTGCGTTCGCCGGCCTTGGCGACTTTCACCGCATCCGAGAACTCCGCGGCCGTCGTCACCCGGATCACGTCGGCGCCCAGGCTCGCGGCGTTGGCCGCCAGATCCACCGGAAGCGTGTTGCCGTCGAGGCGGCCGTCTTCGCTGCGGTACCGGTAGGCCGTGCCGAATCGCTGCGAGCCCAACGACTCTGACAGGCCGCCGATGGAGGCGAAGCCGTGGTTCTGTACCAGCACCGGGATGACCTTGACGCCCTCCTGCACCGCGGTCACGAGTTCGGTGGCCATCATCAGGTAGGAACCGTCGCCGACCATGATGAACACATCCCGGTCCGGGGCAGCCATCCGCACTCCGATGCCGCCGGCGATCTCGTAGCCCATGCAGGAGTACCCGTACTCGACGTGATAACCCTTGCGGTCGCGCAGCCGCCACAGCTTGTGCAGGTCCCCGGGCATGGACCCGGCCGCGCACACCACGACGTCACGAGGATCCGAAAGGGTGTTGACCAGGCCGATCACCTGATTCTGATTCAGTGCGGCGCCGTCGTCGGTGCGGTACACCGCCGACACTGTGTCGTTCCAGTCGCTCATCAGTTCCGCTGTGCGGGTGCGATATTCGTCGCTGACGGTGTAGTCACCGACGGCGACGCTCAACGCCTGGAGTGCTTCGCGCGCGTCGGCGACAACGCTGATGCCGCCCTGTTTGACCGAATCCAGGGACGCCACGTTGATGTTGACGAACCGGACGTCGGGGTTGTTGAACGCGGTGCGCGAGGCTGAGGTGAAATCGCTGTACCGGGTGCCGATACCGATGATGACATCGGCGTCGCCGGCCAGCGCGTTGGCGGCCGTGGTGCCCGTGGAGCCGACAGCACCGACACTCTGTGGATGCTCGTGCAGCAGCGATCCTTTGCCTGCCTGGCTCTCGCACACCGGGATGCCGGTCTGACCGGCGAACTCGGCCAGCGTGTTGTCGGCGCCGGAGTAGATGACGCCGCCACCGGCAACGATCAACGGCTTGGTGGCCGCGCGGATCACCTCTGCAGCGCGGGTGATCATCGAGCGCTCCGGCATCGGCCGGGCGATGTGCCACGTCCGTTCGGCGAACATGGACTGTGGCCAGTCGAACGCCTCGGCCTGGACGTCCTGGGGCAGCGAGATCGTCGCCGCACCGGTCTCGGCGGGGTCGGTCAGCACCCGCATCGCACCGAGCAGTGCGGCAGGCAACTGCTCGGGACGCCACACCCGGTCGAAGTACCGTGACAGCGGCTTGAAGGCATCGTTGACGGTGACATCGCCGCTGGACGGCAGTTCCAACTCCTGCAGCACCGGCGAGCTCGCGCGCGTGGCGAAAGTATCTGAGGCCAAGAGCAATACCGGCAGCCGGTTGATCGTGGCCAGTGCCGCGCCGGTGAGCATGTTCGTCGAACCGGGACCGACGCTTGCTGTCACCGCCCAGGCTTGCAGGCGATCCTGCTGCCGGGCGTAGGCGACCGCTGTGTGCACCATGGCCTGCTCGTTGCGGCCCAGCACGTACTTCAGGCCGGGTTCTTGCCCCGCCTCGGCTGCCTCGATCTCGTCCTGTAGCAGCGCCTGGCCGATGCCTGCGACGTTGCCGTGGCCGAAGATGCCCAGGCACCCGGCGAAGAACTTGTGGCGTTCGCCGTCACGCTCGACGTACTGATTGGCCAAAAACCGCACCGTGGCTTGAGCCACCGTGAGCGGGACGGTCGGTTCGGTGTCGGCGAGCTTGTCGGTCGACTTCGGCGCGGTGGAAACCACGGGTCATTCTCCTTTGGATGCGGAGGAGGTCTCGGAAAACGCAGTGAACGGGAGGCGGGGGTCGATCTCTTGGTGCTCCCAGCTGCCACGTAACCACGTGTGGTTGGGATCGTCACAGATGAGCCATGCGCGGTCGGGACCTGAACCGGCCATCACGTTCAGGTAGTACATGTGGTGGCCCGGTGCGGCGATGGAGGGACCGTGATACCCGTGGGGGACCAGCACGGCGTCGCCGGTTCGGACCTCCTCGAGCACCTCGATGGGCCGCTCCGGGGTGCCGTACACCCGGTGGTATCCGAAACCCGTTGTGCCGGCTGGGCTGTCGGCGATCTCGAAGTAGTAGATCTCCTCGAGTTGTGTCTCCACGTCGGTGTTCTCGTCATGCTTGTGCGCGGGGTAACTCGACCAGTTCCCGCCGGGGGTGATGACCTCGCAGGCGATCAACGAGTCGGCCTCGAACGTGGTGGCGGTGCCGAAGTTGTGTACCTGGCGACTGCAGTTGCCCGCGCCGCGAAGCTCAACGGCAACGTCGGCTGCGGCGACCCGGCGGTTGGGGTACGAATTCGTCGCACGCGCACCGCAGATGGCGATCCGGCCCCGGCCCTTGAGGCTGTAGGCCTGGTTGATGCCCAGGTACACCATGTCGGCGGGACCGTCAAAAACCGAAGCGCGCGGCGATAATTCGAAGGACTCGCCGGCGCACTCGACTGTGCCTGCACCGGCCAGCGGCAGGATCATCACCTCGTCGTCGCCGGTGTGCAGCGACACCTCCCGCGCGTCGTCGAGGTCGACCACATGAAGGGAGGATTCCGACCATCCGGCGTCCTCGGGGGTGATGGCGACGGCGAACGGTGCGGCACCACTGTCGGCGGGGATGTACAGATTGCTGTGCATGATCACCGCACCAACGCCACCGCGGTGGCGACCGCAGAGCCCACATCGTCGTCGGCGGGGTAGAGCAGGGTGCGGCCGACGATCAGGCCGCGCACCGACGGAAGCGCCAGCGCTTTCTCCCAACTTGCGAACGCCTCGTCGGGATCGGTCGGATCCCCGCCGAGCAGCAGGGTGGGCATTGTGGTGGATTCCATCACCCGGTCCATCTCGTCGACGACGGGGAGCTTCATCCAGGTGTAGGCCGACGTGGCGCCCAGGCCCTGGCTGATGTGTACGGACTTGATCACCGCGTCGGGGCTCAGGTCGTTGCAGACCTTGCCGTTTACCCGAGAGGACATGAAGGGCTCCAGCATCGCGATCAGGCCGTGCGCGGCGAGTTCGTCGACGGCCTGTGCGCACGACGCCAGCGTGGCCACCGTGCCCTGGTCATCGAGATCGATACGGCACAGCATCTTTCCGCCGTTCATCTTTGCGGCCGCCGTCGATGCAGCGGTGGCGCCGGTCATCCGGTCGTCGAGTTCGAACGACGACCCCGCGAGCCCGCCCCGGTTGAACGACGAGAACACGACCTTGCCCTCGAGTGCGCCCAGGAGCACGAGGTCGTCGAGGATGTCCGCGGTGGCCAGCACGCCGTCGACGCCCGGATCGGCGAGCGCTGCGCGCAACCGATCCAGCAGATCGGTGCGGCTGTTCATCGCGGTGGGGCGTGCGCCGACCGCCAGGGCGCCGCGGGCCGGGTGATCAGCGGCGACGATCATTAGTTTTCCGTTGTCGCGCAACGTCGGTCGGGTCGACCGCTGCTGCCAGGCCCGGGCGACCGCCGCGGGGTCCGTGGCTCGGATCTCGGTGACCGCGGGGTAGTCGGCACACATGGGTGAATCAGACATTGACGGCTCCTACTGCGGTCTGCTCGGCCAACTCGGCTACTTCTGCGGCGGTCGGCATGGCGGTCGAGCACTCCAGTCGGCCGGCGACGATGGCACCGGCGGCGTTGGCGTAGCGCAGCGTCTTCTCCAGCGGCCATCCGTTGAGCAGGCCGTGGCACAGGCTCCCACCGAAGGAGTCGCCGGCGCCGAGGCCGTTGACGACGTCAACCTCGTTGGGTGCCACTGTGACCGATGAGTGCCTGCTCTTGCCGAGCACACCCCGGGGGCCCTGTTTGACGATCGCCAACTCGACACCCAGGTCGAGCAGCGCGTCGGCGGCTTTGTGCGGGTTCGACTCGCCGACGGCGATCTCACACTCCTCCCGGTTGCCGACGGCGACGGTGACGTGAGCCAGCGCGCGCTGAACCTGCTCGGTGGCGTCCGCCGGCGAAGCCCAGAACATCGGCCGGTAGTCGAGATCGAGAACCGTGAGCGGCGCGCGGCTTTCGGTATTCCCGCCGCGAGCTTCCCACGCTTCGAAGTGCGCGCTCCGACTTGGCTCCTCGGACAGTCCGGTGACCGTCGCCCACAACAGCCCCGCAGACCGGACCGCGTCGGCGTCGATGTCCCCGGGGTTGATCTGCAGATCCGGAGCGCTCGGCTTTCGGTAGAAGTAGAGCGGAAAGTCGTCGGGGGGGAAGATCTCGCAGAACGTCACCGGCGTCGGGAACTCGCCGTGGGTGGCCACGTAGCGGTTGTCTACACCGAGACGGGCGAGTTCCGCGCGGACGAACCGGCCGAACGGATCGTCACCGACGCCGGAGATCAGGGCAGCACGATTGCCGAGCCGCGAAGCGGCGACCGCGACGTTGGCGGCGCTTCCGCCGAGGAACTTTCCGAACGTCTCGACGTCCTCCAGGCCGACACCGACCTGGAGTGGATACACGTCGACGCCGGATCGCCCGATGGCGAGGACGTCAAATGGCTGATTGGTCATCAAAGTCACTCCGACGAGTAGGTGGGTGGCTGGATATGACTGTGCCTCGCATCACGGTGCTGTGTCAATAGTTTGTCCTGACATTCTTACTTGCAATCATGGACTGTTAGGATGCAGCTACCCTGACGGATAACTCGAGATCGGAGCCCGACGTGCCCCTGACAGTGGAGATCGACAGGTCAAGCCCTGTTCCCCTCTACTATCAGCTCGCCCAGGCGATCGAGACCGCTATTCGCGAGGGCGAACTCGCCCCGGGCGATCGCTTCGAAAACGAGCTGGCCCTCGCGAAGCGGTTGGCACTGTCACGCCCGACAACGCGGCGGGCGATCCAGGAGCTCGTTGACAAGGGCATGCTGGTGCGCAAGCGCGGTGTCGGCACGCAGGTCGTCCAGAACCCGGTGCACCGCCGGGTGGAGCTGACAAGCCTTTTCGAGGATCTGGCACGCGCCGGCCAGGAGCCCACCACCCGATTGCTCGAGTACCGGGTGGGTCCGCCCGACGAGGAGGTTGCCCGGGAGCTCAACCTCGCCGCGGACCGTGAGGTGGTCTGCATCCAGCGCCTGCGCTGCGCCAACGGCGAACCGTTGGCCGTGATGATCAATCACCTGCCGGTGGAGATCGCGCCCGATGCGGAAGAGCTCGAGAGCAACGGGCTGTACCAGTCGATGCGGGCCCGCGGCGTACACATCCGGTTGGCGAGTCAGCGGATCGGGGCGCGCGGTGCCACCCGTGCCGAGGCGCAGCTTCTCGACGAAAAGTTCAATGCGCCGCTGTTGACGACGGCGCGCACCGCGTTCGACGACTCCGGAGCCGCGGTCGAGTTCGGCAATCACTGCTACCGGGCGTCGCGCTACTACTTCGACACCACGCTCGTCGACCGCTAGCCCCCTTCGCCGGAACGGTATTCCAGGCGCCTTTCTTGCGGAAATCTGCTGCTGGAATACAGTTCCGGCGGGTCAGGAGAAGGCGGCGCGGAAGGACTGCAGTGCTGCCTCGCTGTCGCCTGACGCCCACGCCTCCAGTCCAACGGTGCCCGTGTAGCCCATGGAACGCAGCGCCTCGGCGATCGCCGGGTAGTTGATCTCGCCGGTGCCGGGCTCACAACGTCCCGGGACGTCGGCCACCTGGATCTCACCGATGGCGTCCCCGCAGCGGCGCACCAACTCGATCAGGTTTCCCTCGCCGATCTGGGCGTGGTAAAGGTCCAGCATCATCTTCACGTTCGGGTGAGCGACACCCTCGACGAGGGCGAGGGTGTCCTTGGCACGGGCCAGTGGCACGCCGGGGTGGTCGACGATGGTGTTGAGGTTCTCCACGCAGAAGGTCACGCCGGCCGCGGCGCCGAGGTCGCCGATGCGCTGCAGCGTGCGTGTCGCGGTGAGCCACATCTGACCGGTCGCGCGGTGACGGGGGCGGGCGGCCTGGCCGTCGACGAGCTCGGCGGTGTGCAGGTTCAGCCGTGTCACCCCGAGCGTCTCGGCGGCCTTGATGCTCAGTTCGGCGGTGCGCACCACCTCATCGGCGCTGGCGGGGTCGACGAGATCGCCGTGCAGGTAACCGGTCATCGACGTGAACGTGGCACCGGTGGCGGCCAGCGTCTGCAGGTCTTTGTCGTGCCAACTCCAGATCTCGACGGCGAAGCCGAGTTCGTCGATACGCCGGATGCGGTCGAGGATCGGCAGATCGGTGAACACCATCTCCGACGACACGGCGAGCTGGAAGCTCACCGCAGCACTCCGTTGAGCAGCACCGGCGCCTGCCGCTCCACTGATTCCCTTGCAGCCAAGGCGATTTCGAGGGCGACACGGGCATCGGCCCCGGTGACCGACGGTTCGATACCCGCCTGGACGCAGTCGACGAAGTGGACGAACTGCGCCACATAGGCCTCGTGGAACAGCTCGATATTTGCCCTACCCGCCTGCTCGGGTGCACGCCCCGCCAGCAGAACGCCGTCGGAGCCGAAGACCTCACCGCGGACGTCGTAGCCGTACACGGCTTGGAAGCTGGCCTCTGCCAACGCGAATGCGCCGTTGTCGAACCTGATGTGGACCACCGAGGTGTCGAGAAAACCCTGGTCGGCGTACTGCGGATGGATGAGCGCGGCGGCCTGGGCGTACACCTCGGTGACGCGGGCGCCCGGGTTCAGCCAGCAGAGTGTGTCGAAATCGTGGATCAGGGTTTCGTTGAAGATCGTCCACGGCTTGACGCGCGCGGCCACCTCGGCGGAGATGCCGGGATCGCGGGTCAGAGACCGCAGCATCTGGGGCGTGCCGATCTCACCGTCCACGATGCGAGTGTGGGCGGCTGCGAAGTCGGTCGCGAAGCGGCGGTTGAACCCGACCTGCAAGGCCACCCCGGCGGCCTTCACGGCTTCGATGGCCCGGTCGGCATCGTCGAGCGTGAGGGCCATCGGCTTCTCACAGAACACGTGTTTGCCCGCGCGTGCCGCGGCGACGACGAGGTCGGCGTGGCTGGCGGCGGGGGACGAGATGACGATTGCGTCAATCGACGGATCCGCGAGCAGCTCCAGCGGATCTTGGTAGCTGCGTGGGGGCGAAAGCCGTTCTGCTGCGCCGGGTACCGGATCGGCAACGGCCACCAGGCGGGCGTTGGGCAGCCGCTGGGCGAGCGTCTCGGCGTGAAAACTGCCGATCCACCCGGCACCGACGAGCCCGAAGGACAACGGTGAGGACATGAGCGTCTCCGAATCTGGCACGAACTGAACTAGAACGTTCTAGTAACGTAGATGCTAAAGGCGGAATTCGTCAACGCCGACTTTGGAACGATCTAGGCTGGACGCGTGACGCGCAGACCGACGCTCGAGGACGTGGCCCAACGTGCCGGGTGTTCAAGGGCATTGGTGTCGATAGTGATGCGCGACGCGGTCGGCGCGAGTGAGCGCACCCGCGAGCGCGTGAAACAGGCGGCCGACGAGATCGGCTACCGCCCGGACCCGCATGCCCAGCGGTTGCGTCGGCATCGCTCCAAGCTGATCGGGGTGACATTCGCCGCGGGGCAGGAATTCCACGCCGATGTCGTCGACAGCCTCTACGTCGCCACCGAAGCGCTCGGATACGACGTGGTGCTCAGCGCCGTCACGCCGCACCACGACGAAGCACGGGCGGTTCGGACGCTGGTCGACGATCGATGCGAAGGCCTGGTGGTGATCGGTCCGCAGATCTCGCCGCGCCAACTCGCCGATCTCGCGGCGCAGATCCCGGTGGTGGTCGTGGCGCGCCGAATGCGCGGAGTCGACGCTGTGCGCAGCGACGACGTCGCCGGCGCCGTCCTCGGGGTGGACCATCTGGTGGGCCTGGGGCATCGCCGGATCGTCTACCTGGACGGGGGGCGGGCGCCCGGCGCCGCCGAGCGACTGCGCGGCTACCGGCGAGCGGTCCGGGCCGCGGGCCTGCCCGAACTGATCGCGACGGGCGGCCTGACGGAGCAGGAGGGGGCCGACGCGGCATCGTCACTGCTCGCGGCCGCCGAGCTCCCGGAGGCGGTCTTCGCCTTCAACGACCGCTGCGCGCTCGGCGTGATGGATGTGTTGATCCGGTCGGGAGTGTCGGTACCGCAACAGATCTCGGTGATGGGTTTCGACGACAGCCCGTTGGCCGGGCTGACCCACATCAGCCTCACGACGATCCGCCAGGACTGTGTCGCTCTGGCCGGCGCGGGGGTGCAGAGGCTGGTGGGGCGCCTGGAGGGCGCTCTCGATGCGGCGGACGTCGTCGACGTCGTATGCGAACCGGCCCTGGTGATACGTGGCTCAACCATCCCGCGTCTCTGAACAGCACAAACCCGAAGCGCATATGACTTGCAGTCCTAATGTCAGGACAAAGTCTTGACTTTCAGGTGTGAGACGTATTACATCATTTAGGAGGCGTGTCGCCCGGCACAGGCCCGCGGGGGTCGATGAGGGCGTCGCGGCGGTCTCGAAGACAAGGAGAAGCAATGACGTTCAAGCGACTCGCGGCATTCGCCGGGGCAGGCGCCCTGGCACTGGGGATTGTGTCGTGCTCGTCCACTGGAGGAGCACCCGAGGGGGACGGAAACGGCTCTGGTGGCGGCACCGTCGACACCCCCCGAATGACCATCGTTATGATCACCCACGAGGTGCCCGGTGACTCGTTCTGGGACCTGGTCCGCAAGGGCGCAGAGACGGCCGCCCAGAAAGACAATGTCGAATTGCGCTACTCCAACGATCCAGAGGCGCCCAACCAGGCCAACCTGGTCCAGAGCGCGATCGACAGCGGGGTCGACGGCATCGCGGTGACACTCGCCAAGCCCGACGCCATGCAGGCAGCGGTCAATGCTGCCGCGGAGAAGGGCATTCCGGTCGTGGCGTTCAACGCCGGTATGGACTCCTGGAAGGAGATGGGCGTCAAGGAGTACTTCGGTCAGGACGGCTTCATCGCCGGCCAGGGGGTCGGTGACCGACTGCGCGCCGAGGGCGCGACCAAGGCGCTGTGTGTCATCCAAGAGCAGGGGCACGTGGACCTCGAAGCCCGCTGCGCCGGGGTGCGCGACACCTTCCCGGCGACCGAGATCCTCAACGTCAACGGCAAGGACATGCCGTCGGTGGAATCGACCATCACCGCCAAGCTGCAACAGGACCCCAGCGTCGACTACGTCGTCACCCTTGGTGCCCCGTTCGCCCTCACCGCGGTGCAGTCGGCCGCCAGGGCCGGCAGCGAAACGAAGATCGGCACCTTCGACACCAACGCCGCGTTGGTCGGGGCCATCGAGTCCGGCGACGTGCAGTGGGCCGTGGATCAGCAGCCTTACCTGCAGGGCTATCTCGCCGTGGACTCCCTGTGGCTGTACCTGAGCAACGGCAACGTGCTCGGTGGCGGCCAGCCCACCCTGACCGGCCCGGCGTTCATCGATCAGACCAACATCGACGCGGTGGCCGAGTACGCGAAGAACGGAACGCGCTGATGACCACTCAGTCAGAGATGGACGTGGCCCCTCAGAAGGTGGCCAGAGACGAACGTGTCAAGGAACGAAACCGGGCGCAGCGCCTGCTGATCCGCCCCGAGGTGGGTGCAGCGATCGGTGCGATCGGCATCTTCGTGCTCTTCGTGATCGTGGCAGAGCCGTTCCGCGAGGCCTCCTCGCTGGCCACCGTGCTGTACGCCAGTTCCACCATCGGCATCATGGCCTGCGGTGTCGCCGTGCTGATGATCGGGGGCGAGTTCGACCTGTCGACCGGCGTCGCCGTGACGTTCAGCTCTCTGGCGGCGTCGATGCTGGCCTACAACCTGCACCTGAACCTCTGGGCCGGCGCCGCATTGGCGCTGGTCCTGGCGCTGGCGGTCGGCTTCTTCAATGGCTTCCTGGTGATGAAGACCAAGATCCCGAGCTTCCTGATCACATTGAGCACCTTCTTCATGCTCGCGGGCATCAACCTCGCCGTCACCAAGTTGGTCGCCGGTCAGGTGGCCACCCAGAGTGTCAGCGACATGCAGGGCTGGGATTCGGCACGGGCGGTGTTCGCCTCGTCGTTCACGGTGTTCGGGGTGAGCATCCGCATCACCGTGGTGTGGTGGCTGGTCTTCACCGCGGTGGCCACCTGGGTGCTGTTCAAGACCAAGATCGGCAACTGGATCTTCGCCGTCGGGGGGGACAAGGAAAGCGCACGCGCCGTTGGCGTCCCGGTCACCGCGGTCAAGATCGGGCTGTTCATGTTCGTCGGGTTCTGTGCCTGGTTCGTCGGCATGCACCTGCTGTTCTCGTTCAACACAGTGCAGTCCGGCCAGGGCATCGGCAACGAGTTCTTCTACATCATCGCCGCGGTCATCGGTGGATGCCTGCTCACCGGCGGCTACGGCACCGCGATCGGCGCCGCCATCGGTGCGTTCATCTTCGGGATGACGAACCAGGGCATCGTCTACGCGGGCTGGGACCCCGACTGGTTCAAGTTCTTCCTGGGCGCGATGCTGCTGTTCGCGGTGATCGCCAACAATGCCTTCCGCAACTACGCAGCGAAGAGGTGACCTGATGACCACCACAGTCGAAAAGCCGAGCAGCGACGCACCTTCGGGCGGCAAGGTGCCGCTCGTCGAACTGAAGGACGTCGGCAAGTCCTACGGCAACATCACCGCGCTCAAGGACATCTGCCTGCGGGTGCACGCCGGCGAGGTCACCGGCATCCTCGGTGACAACGGCGCGGGAAAGTCCACGCTGATCAAGATCATCTCAGGGCTGCATCAGCAGACCGACGGTGAACTGCTCGTCGACGGGGAACCGATCAAGTTCGGCTCACCGGCGGACGCGCTGGAGAAGGGCATCGCTACGGTGTACCAGAACCTGGCCGTCGTACCGTTGATGCCGGTGTGGCGCAACTTCTTCCTCGGCCAGGAGCTGCGCAAGAAGTCGTTCCCGTTCTCGTTGGACGCCGATGCGATGCGGGCGACGACGCTGGCCGAACTGTCGAAGATGGGCATCGACCTGCCCGACGTCGACGTGCCGATCGGTTCACTGTCGGGCGGTCAGAAGCAGTGTGTGGCGATCGCACGCGCCGTGTTCTTCGGGGCACGGGTGCTGATCCTCGACGAGCCGACGGCCGCGTTGGGCGTCAAGCAGTCCGGTGTGGTGCTGAAGTACATCACCGCGGCCAAGGAAGCCGGCTTCGGCGTGGTCTTCATCACCCACAACCCGCACCATGCGCACCTGGTGGGTGATCACTTCGTCCTGCTCAACCGCGGCCGGCAGAAGCTCGACTGCACCTACGACGAGATCACGCTCGAACACCTCACGCAGCAGATGGCCGGCGGTGACGAGCTCGAGGCGCTGTCCCACGAGCTGCGGGGCGCCAAGAACTAGGCGGGTTGGTTCTCCGAGTGGCCCTGTCGCGATTGGCCGGCAGGGCCTTCGGGTACAGCGCTGTGATGACCCCTTCAACACTGAAGACTGAAGACGCAGGGCCGAAGTCCGTCAGCCGCAGCGTGCAGGTCGGCGCGCCGATCGCGGAGATCTTCGCGATGATCGTCGATCCCCACCGCCATCCCGAGATCGACGGGTCCGGCACAGTGCGCGACATCGAGGTCAAGGGTCCCGACCGGCTCACCGAAGGTGACAAGTTCACCGTCGGTATGACGCAGTACGGCCTGCCGTACAAGATCACCTCGATGGCCACCGCGGTGCAGGAGAACCGGGTCGTCGAGTGGCAACATCCGCTCGGCCACCGGTGGCGCTGGGAGCTGGCCGAGGTAAGTCCCGCGACCACAAAGGTGACCGAGACGTTCGATTACTCCACCGCCAAGCTACCCTTCGTCATCGAGTTGCTCGGCATGCAGAAGAAGAACGCCGAGGGCATCGAATCCACCCTGGCCTCGCTGGCGAGCCGCTACGACCTGCACGCTTCATAGCACCGCCGACCAACGTTCACGGTCTCGACACGGCAACGTATGAAGCGTCGAAAGGCCAACCCCGGCCGGTCGCGGCACAATGGAGGGCATGGATCGGGATCTCGAGTCGCCGGCCGTTCCGGTATGGCGTGACCCGCTGTCGGTGGGCTGGCGTGCGCACCGCAACCTGTTGATGCTGCGCCTACGCTGGCACGAGCGCCGTACCCGCCGCGTGTAGGACGGCGAGGGGGTCCCGGAACCCCACCAACCCCCGTCCCGGGGTTAGCGGATCGCGCCTGTATGGCCCCGTACGGGAGACCATATACGTCCTTCTGGAAGCAGTGCGGGGTCCCCGGCATCGATAGCGTTCAGGTCATGCTGTCTATGGCGATCGAGGCCTTCGCGTGCTGCCAGCCACCAAACCCCTCCGCGCGCTCGGCGGCTTCTTCGCGATGTCGCTGGACACCTTCACGCTGATATTTCAACGGCCGTTCTCGTGGCGCGAGTACGTCATCCAGACCTGGTTCGTGGCGAGAGTCTCCGTACTACCGGCACTGATGCTGACGATGCCCTATTCGGTACTTCTCGTTTTCACGTTCAACATCCTGCTCAATGAGTTTGGCGCGTCGGACTTCTCCGGCACCGGCGCCGCGATCGGGACAGTCAACCAGATCGGGCCGATCGTGACCGTGCTCGTGGTCTCCGACGCGGGTGCGACGGCGATGTGCGCTGACCTGGGGCGCGCACCATCCGTGACGAGCTCGACGCGCTGCGGGTGATGGGGATCAATCCGATCCAGGCACTGGTGGTACCGCGCGTGCTGGCGGCCACCACCGTGGCCCTCGCGCTGTCCGCATCGGTGATCATCGTCGGACTCGCCGGGGCGTTCTTCTTCAGCGTATACATCCAGAATGTGTCTGCGGGAGCGTTCATCTCGGGCTTGACACTGCTCACTGGTGCGGGAGACGTCATCGTATCCCTGATCAAGGCATCCCTTTTCGGACTGGCCGCCGGTCGGATCGCCTGTTACAAGGGGGTGTACGTCGGGGGCGGCCCCGCCGGCGTGGGCAACGCCGTCAACGAGACCGTGGTCTTCACCTTCATGGTGCTGTTCGCCATCAACGTGATCGTGACCGCGGTCGGTAGCCAGTTCACGGTCTCGTGAGGTGACCGGATGAGCACCAGCACACCGAGCAAGCCATACGGACGACTGCACAGCGCCGTCGACGACTTCGCCACGGGGTGGAACCGGATCGGTGGCCAGATGCGCTTCTACGCCGAGACGCTGGCGGCGATTCCGGACGCGGTCCTGCACTACCGGACCGAGCTGCTGCGGTTGATCGCCCAGATGGGCCTCGGTAGCGGAGCGCTCGTCGTGGTCGGAGGCACCGTGGCGATCGTGGGCTTCCTGACCATGACGACGGGCGCCCTGGTGGCGGTGCAGGGATACAACCAGTTGGCGACGGTGGGATTCGAAGCGCTCACCACGCGAACATCGAACAGCTCCTGGTCCTGTTCCCTGCGGTCGTGTCGGCGGAGCAGGCGGGACTGGTGGCCAACCTCGGCACCAAGCAGGACTACAAGGGTCAGTACCTGAACATCAACCTGCCGCCGCCCTGCACCCCCGGCTTCCTGCCTGCCCAGCAGCAACGTTCGGCGGTCTTCGAGGATGCGCCCGAGCGCCCACCGGGCGATTCGTACTGCCGGGTTCCACAGGATTCACCGCTCAATGTTCGCGGCGCACACGATATCCCGTGCGTGACTAAACCCGCCAAGCGTGCTCCGACGGCCGCCATGTGTGAGAGCGACGAATTCTACGTACCGCTCAATGACGGATTCAACTGGAAGGGCGATCCGAACGCGACGACCTCGGGTCAGCCGGTCCCGCAGCTTCCGCCGGGAGGCGGCCTGGAACCGGCGTTGGCCGCTGTTGAATACGACCCCGCGACCGGCAGTTACGTTGGGCCCGACGGCCGCACCTACACCCAGGCGGACCTGGCCCCCGGCGCGTCGGGGGACCGGACGTGGCAGACGATGCTGCTGCCGCCGCCCTGAAGCTCAGCGCGGACTCAGGCCCGCGGCCCGGTAGGCGTCGTCTATGAGCGCCATGTTGGCCACGGCGTCGGCGGTGTCGATCGGTAACGGGGCACCGTGCTCGACGTGGGCGGCGAACGCTTCGAGCTGATAGGTGTAGGTCGCTCGGCTGCCGAGGTGCTCGACGGTCGTCCCGGCCTGGGTGGTGATCGTGAGCCTGTCGTCGTCCTGCGGCTTGATGAAGTTGTGCGCCAGCACATCCCCGCGAGTCCCGACGATCCGCAGGGTGAACGAGTATTCTTCGGCCAGCATCGAGTTGGCCGACAGCCCGGTGGCACCACCGGGCAGTGCGAGTTCCACGTCACACCATGCGTCGACATCGGGGCCGCCGTGGCCGCAGTGCCCTGCCGTGGCGCCGACAACCGTCGGTGTGCCGAACCGGCGCATGACGTGCAGGCCGTAACACCCGAGATCCATCAGGGCGCCACCGGCAAGCTCCAGCGACCACCGCGGATCCTCGGGTGGCGGCGCCGGCATCCCCATCCGGACCTCGACGCGGGTGAGCTCACCGAGCGAACCGTCGTCGGCGAGGTCGAAGACGCGACGTGTGAGCGGATGGAACAGGTAGTGAAAGCCCTCCAGCACCGGCACCCCGGCCGCCTCGGCTGCCGCCGCCACCCGCTGCGCCTGCTCGCGGTTCCGGGCGAACGGCTTCTCGGTCAGTACCGGCTTTCCGGCCACCACCGAGGCCAGGTTCCAGGGTGCGTGCAAGGCGTTGGCCAACGGGTTGTAGATGATGTCGACCTCGGGGTCGTCGACCACGTCCTGATACGACGGCAGCACCCGCTCCACCCCGTGTGAATCAGCGAATACCTTGGCTCGCAACGGGTCCCGCGACGCGACCGCGACCAGCCGATGGCCGAGTTCCCGGGCGGGCCCGACGATAGCCGACTCGGCGATCCGGGATGCACCGAGCACCCCGATCCGCAGGCCACCGGTGCGTCGGCGTGCTGCCGGGCCGTCGCTCACACCTCCACCGCGCGGCACACGTCCTGTAGATAGGCCACACTCGCTCGCACGTCGCCGATCGGGCCCTCTCCGGTGGGTTCCCCGGCGAGGATGGTGTCCTGTTCCATGACGAACCAGCCGTCGTAGCCGTTGGCGCGCAGCGCTGTGACAAGTCCGGCGATGTCGACGTCGCCGCTGCCCAAAGCGGTGTAGATGCCGTCGCGTACGGCGTCGGTGTAGGTCATTTCACCGGCTTGCACCCGCGCGGCCATCGCTGCGTTCACGTCCTTGAGGTGGGCGTGTGAGATCCTGCCGGGCGCGTCTCGCGCCAACTGCACCGGGTCTGTCCCGCCGATCAGCAGATGCCCGGTGTCCAGGCACAGCTGGATCGCTGAACCGTCCAGTACGCGTTGTACTTCGGCGCGGTTCTCCACCATCGTGCCGATATGCGGATGCAGCACCGCGGTCAGGCCACGCGCCGCGACGGCTTCGGCCAACCGGTCCAGATTGCCCAACAGCGTGGACCACTGCGCCTCGTCGAGCGTCGGGCGCGAGTCGTACCCGTCCGACCCCGTCGCCGCGGCGAGCACGAGGACATCGGCGTCAGAGGCCACCAACGAGTCGAGCGGCCCGGCGATGTCGGTCGCCGGGTCGTGTGCCGCGTCGTGCAGCACCACCGGGACAAACGATCCGACACAGCTGAGCCCGTAGGCGCCCAGCAACGTCGTCAACTCCGCGGGCTGTGACGGCAGGAAGCCCTGGGGGCCCGTCTCGGTCGCCGACAGGCCGACCTCCCGCATCTCGGTGAGCACCCGCTCCGGTGTCAGCTGATGGCCCCAGCCGGGGACCTCGCACACACCCCATGAGATCGGTGCACCTGCGATTTTCACTTTTTGACCTCCTCGGTGCGCACCGGGACACCCCGGCGCAGCGACTCCGTGGCGGCCTCGGCGATCCACGCCACCTCGACCGCATCGGCTACCGTGGCCCCCGGATTCGGCCCTCCGCGAACGACTTCGACGAATCCGCTCAGCTCGGCGCGGAACGCCTCGGTGAACCGGTCCATGAAGAAGTGGTGCGGCGGCCCGGCCGGGAAGTCGCCGGGGGAGGAGAAGCGCGGGTCACCGTTGCGCACCGGAGCGCCCTGATCCCAACCTGCGACCACCGTGTCGTCGAATCCGTGGACCTCGAGGCGGCAGTCGTACCCGCGGCCGTTGTACCGCGCCGCAGACACCACTCCGAGCGCGCCGCCGTCGAAACGCACCACTATGGCGGCGGTGTCCACGTCGCCGTACTCGGTGAACAACGGATCTCCCTGCACACTGCCGGTGGCGTACACCTCGACGGCGTTCTGCCCGGTGACCCAGCGCACCACGTCGAAATCGTGGACCGCGCAGTCGCGGAAGATGCCGCCGGAGCCCTTGATGTAGTCCATCGGTGGGGGAGCGGGGTCCATCGTGGTGCTGCGCACGGTGTGCAGCGCGCCCAGCGTGCCGTCGTCGACCGCACGTTTGACGGCGGCGAACGCGGTGTCGAACCGACGCTGGTAGCCCACCTGAACCGGCACACCCGAGCGGGCGATCACCTCGGCCACCCGGGCGCTCTCTGCGGCACTGGCTGCGATCGGCTTCTCACAGAACGTCGGCAGGCCGCGTTCGACGGCGGCCAGCGTCAACTCCGCGTGCGCCGGCGTGGCCGCTGCGACGACCACGCCGTCGATTCCCGACGACAGCAGCTCTTCGACCGAGTTGACCGGGGTGGCACCGTATTTCGCCGCCACCTCCTTGACGACGTCGAGCCGTTCGTCGGTGATGACAAGGCCGGACACTTCCGGCAGGTTGGTCAGTGTCTCGGCGTGGAACGCACCGATCCGCCCGAGCCCGATGAGGCCGAGAGTGGTCATTGGATTCTCCGTTCATTCTGGTCGCCGAGTGCGAGGGCGAGATCTTCCGGGGTGAGGTCGTCGGCCAGCGCGCCCAGCACGGTGTCCACCTGACTCGCAGGTGCCAGGCTTCCGATCGGTGGATCGCTGTCCAGGTTGGTGGGGAAGGCGTAACCCTCCGCAGTGGCGACCACGGCGTTCTCCACCTCGCGGTAGGGCCGGCCAGCGGTCTGCATTGCGCGCAGCGCCGGGTAGACGGCACGCACCATCGCGGCGCGGTCCAGCGCCTCCATCGCCCGGCCGAACGGCGACGAGATCTGCAGCAGGTTCGCGATGCGCCGGATTCCGGGTGAGATGTTGCTGCCCGCACCGTGATAGAGCGCCGGGTTGAAGAACACCGCGTCACCCTTCTGCAGCGGGAGTTGAACGTGGCGGAGGGCGAATAAGTCGACGAATTCAGGCCGGTTGAACGCGATGTACCCCCCGGCGAACCGCTGGGAGTGTGGCAGCAGCATCGTCGGCCCGCTGTCCAAGGGCATGTCGCAGTGGGCGACCGCGCCCTGCAGCGTCAGCATCGGTGAGGCGCGGTGCACATGCGCGGGGTAGGCGGCGAGGTGGTCCTCGGGAACGAAGCCGAGGTGGTAATCGCGGTGTGGCACCTGTGCTGCGCCGCCGGGGTTGACGACGTTGACCTGCGAGGTGACCTGATAGCGCGGACCCAGCCACGCCTGGCACACCACGGCGAGCAGGTCGTTGGCGTAGTAGTCGGCGAACACCGCGGGGCTGTGCAGCGCCAGC
This sequence comes from Mycobacterium sp., assembly GCF_049683355.1. Taxonomy (GTDB): domain Bacteria; phylum Actinomycetota; class Actinomycetes; order Mycobacteriales; family Mycobacteriaceae; genus Mycobacterium. The sequence goes on along the minus strand of NZ_JBAUJB010000162.1, from coordinate 10,086 downwards.
TTCTGGGCCGCGTTCCAGATTCGGTCGTTGGCGCCCGGCTTGCCGAAGTGATCGCCGGCGGTCACCCCCTCCACGCGTTGCGCCTCGATGAGGGCGAAGAACGCTTCGTTGGCGCGATCGACGACAGCGGCATCGAACGCCCCGGTGAAGACGACCACCCCGGGGCCGTCGGCGAGCGCCCGGATCAGTTCGGACTGCAGCGCCCGCCGGTCGCTGCGCGCCACGGACTGTGCCGTGTAGACGAGGACGTTGCTGCGGACCCCGTCGGCGAGCGGATAGTCGCCGAGCTCGGTGTCGCGGTTTACTTCGGCGCGGAACGCGTCCAGGCCGAAATCGGACTCGTTCAGCCACGGTGCCGGCGTCGTGCGCACTGGTGCTCCCATGGCAGCTAGTCTTGCTGTGATCGGCACCGCATTCAACCGCATAAATCCATCAAAAACACCTCACACATTTCGGGCGAGCAGACACAAAGTCGCACTATTCGGCGCAAAAACCCACGAGTTTGTGTCTGCTCGCGGAGGAAGGGCTCGCGGAGGAGGGTTAGGGAATGTCGCACCGCTACAAGGTCCGCGAGATCGCCCAACAGGCCGGTCTGAGTGATGCGACTGTGGACCGGGTGCTGCACAACCGCCCCGGGGTCCGCGAGAACACCGTCGCAGAGGTCCACCAGGCCATCGCCGACCTGGACAAACAGCGCGCGCAGCTGCGCCTCAACGGGCGCCGGTACCTCATCGACATCGTCATGCAGACCCCACGGCGATTCTCCGATGCGTTCCGCGCGGCGGTGGAAGCCGAACTGCCCGCGTTCGCGCCGGCGATGCTGCGGGCCCGGTTCCATCTGTGGGAGTCGGGTTCGACCGCACAGATGGTCGACGCGTTGCGGCGGCTGCGCGGCAGTCACGGGGTGGTGCTGAAGGCCCAGGACCAACCCGAGGTGGCCGAGGCGATCGACCGACTGGTGGACGCCGGGGTGCCGGTGGTGACCTATGCGACCGACGTGCCCGCGAGCTGGCGGTGCGGCTACGTCGGCATCGACAACCACGGCGCCGGGCTGACCGCCGCGTACCTGGTGAACCAGTGGCTGGGACCGGCTCCGGCCGATGTCCTCATCACGTTGAGCCAGACGGTGTTCCGCGGCGAGGGCGAGCGCGAAGTCGGGTTCCGGTCGGGGCTGCGTGGTTCCGGCCGGGGAATAGTCGAGGTCAGCGACAGCGACGGCATCGACGCGACCAACGAGCGTCTGGTGCTCGAGGCGCTCGAGAGCCACCCGGCGGTGGAGGCTGTGTACTCCGTCGGCGGGGGAAACGTCGCGACGGTCGCGGCGTTCGAGAGGATCGGCCGGCCCTGCCGGGTGTTCGTCGCCCACGACCTCGACGCCGACAACCGGCGACTGCTGCGGGACGGCCACATCTCCGCGGTGCTGCACAACGATCTGCGGGCCGATGCCAGGTTCGCGCTGAGGCTGATCCTGCAGGAGCGCGGCGCTCTGCCGACGGAGTCGGCACGGCCGGTCCCCATCCAGGTCATCACCCCCCACAACCTGCCGGCCTGACCGCAGAATCGCCGAAACAGGGCATTCCCCGATAACATCTCGCCCCACGGTGTCGAAAACGCGCCGACGACGTAGATCAGGGAATCGATCGGTGCCGCAAGAGTTCATCAACGGTGTGACCGTGCTGGGCAATCTGGCCATCGATGTCATCAACGGTGCGCCCAGGAGTCCCGGTGGCTGCGCGTCCTTTGCCGGTGTGGCCCTCGAGGCGTCGGGCGTGCCCGGTCGGATCGTCGCGATGGGCGCCGAGCAGGACCATTCCCTCTTCGATGCGCTCCTCGAACGGTTCGGTGGCCTGATCCGGGTCCTGCCTTCTGACCGGACGAGCGCCTTCCGGCTGGACTACGACGACGTCGACCATCGCCACATGTCGGTCGACGCGATCGGTCCGATCTGGGGTGAGGCCGAGGTCGAGGCCGCCAATCCCGATACCACCTGGGTTCACCTGGCCCCGCTGCTGCGCACCGATTTCCCGGCAGAAACCCTGAAGCTGCTCTCCGACCGCGGCCACAGGGTCGCCTACGACGGACAGGGGCTGGTGCGTGCCGACCGACTGGGACCGCTGGTAGAGGACCGGCACTTTCCCGCGGGCCTGCTGGACCACCTCGACGTCCTCAAGCTCGCGGAGGACGAAGCCGTCGTCGTCGCGGACGGTCCCTTCGATGCGGAGGTGGCCAGGCGGCTCGGGGTGCCCGAGATCGTGGTGACCTACGGCTCCGAGGGCTGCCACATCTACACCGACGGCGACGTCACGCGCGTTCCCGCTGCGTGGCGGGTGCTGGATGTGCAGACCACGGGGGCCGGCGACATGTTCACCGCCTGCTACGTGGCCAACCGCGCAGCGGGATCGGATCCGCGCCGGGCGGCCGAACTGGCGAGCGACCTCGTCGCCGGCGAGCTCGAGAAGCGGCGTCAGGTCGGGTCCTTCGACGCGGCTGAGGCCGTTCCGGCACCCCGACGCTGCTAGCCGGCAGCTACTGACGAGTAACCACAATCTTAGAGAACGACGTTCTCGAAAACGTGACGAAAACCACAAACTTGTCGCATGTCACCGGACTTCACGCGCCTGAACTGGCACTTCGACGCTTCTTTACGTGCCGGTAACCGGTGTGCCCTGTTCAGGCCAGCCTAAGAGAAGTGCAATAATCGGTACTCCCGGTGACAGAAACATTTGGGTACAACGTGTTCGACGGTGCGTCATGAGTTCGCAGCCCGCTCTGCGACTTGCAGCGGCGCAACCTGACTAGATTTCGAAAGGCAGGGTCGTGGGTCAGAACGGCACAGTCAACGGCGACGGCGCCGCGACAAATCCCGCCCCGCGGCAGAAGCTCGAGAAGGTCGTCATCCGCTTCGCCGGTGACTCCGGCGACGGCATGCAGCTCACCGGTGACCGGTTCACGTCGGAAGCTGCGTTGTTCGGTAACGACCTTGCGACGCAACCGAATTACCCGGCCGAGATCCGTGCGCCCCAGGGCACTCTGCCCGGTGTCTCCTCGTTCCAGATCCAGATCGCCGATTACGACATCCTGACCGCTGGGGACCGCCCCGACGTCCTGGTCGCGATGAACCCGGCCGCGCTGAAGGCCAACGTCTCCGACCTGCCCCATGGCGGTCTGATCATCGCCAACTCCGACGAGTTCACCAAGCGCAACCTGGCCAAGGTCGGGTATAGCGCCAATCCGTTGGAGACCGACGAGCTGTCCGACTACGTGGTGCAGGCCGTCCCGATGACCACGCTGACGCTGGGCGCGGTGGAGTCCATCGGCGCCACCAAGAAGGACGGCCAGCGCGCCAAGAACATGTTCGCGCTCGGCCTGCTGTCGTGGATGTACGGACGCGAACTCGAACACAGCGAGTCGTTCATCCGGGAGAAGTTCGCCCGCAAGCCCGACATCGCCGAGGCCAACGTGCTGGCGCTGAAGGCCGGCTGGTACTTCGGTGAGACCACGGAAGCCTTCGCGACCACCTACGAGGTGTCGCCGGCCAAGCTCAAGACCGGCGAGTACCGGCAGATCTCGGGAAACACCGCGCTGGCCTACGGGCTGGTGGCCGCGGGCCATCTCAGCGACATCCAGGTGGTGCTGGGCACCTATCCGATCACCCCGGCGTCCGACATCCTCCACGAGCTGTCCAAGCACAAGAACTTCAACGTCCTGACGTTCCAGGCCGAGGACGAGATCGCCGGTATCGGTGCGGCCATCGGCGCCTCCTACGGCGGTGCGCTCGGTGTCACCAGCACCTCGGGGCCGGGCATCTCGCTGAAGTCCGAGGCGATCGGGCTGGCCGTGATGACCGAGCTGCCCCTGATCGTCATCGATGTGCAGCGCGGCGGACCGTCGACCGGTCTGCCCACCAAGACCGAGCAGGCCGACCTGCTCCAGGCGCTGTTCGGACGCAACGGTGAATCACCGGTGGCCGTGCTGGCGCCGCGGTCACCGTCGGATTGCTTCGACGTCGCCATGGAGGCCGCCCGCATCGCGGTGCACTATCACACCCCGGTGATGATCCTGTCGGACGGCGCCATCGCCAACGGTTCCGAACCGTGGCGGATCCCCGATGTGACCAGCTACGAGCCGATCGTGCACACCTTCGCCAAGACCGGTGAGCCGTTCGCGCCCTACGCGCGGGACCCTGAAACCCTGGCCCGGCAGTTCGCGGTTCCCGGCACACCCGGTCTGGAGCATCGAATCGGTGGCCTCGAGGCGGCCAACGGTTCGGGCAACATCTCCTACGAGCCGAAGAACCACGACCTGATGGTCCGGCTGCGTCAGGAGAAGGTGGCTGGCATCAAGGTCCCCGACCTCGAGGTCGATGACCCCAGCGGCGAGGCCGAGCTGCTCATGCTCGGCTGGGGCAGCAGCTACGGGCCCATCGGCGAGGCCTGCCGGCGCGCCCGGCGCAAGGGCATCAACGTCGCCCAGGCACATCTGCGCAACCTCAACCCGTTCCCGGCCAATGTCGGTGACGTGCTGGCGAAGTACTCCACCGTGGTGTTGCCGGAGATGAACCTGGGGCAGCTGGCGCTGCTGCTGCGCGGCAAGTATCTGGTGGACATCCAGTCGGTGACCAAGGTCGAGGGCATGGCGTTTCTCGCCGACGAGGTCGAGGGCATCATCGAGGCCGCGCTCGACGGAACCCTGGGCGAGAAAGAACTCGAGAAGGCGAAGTTCGCCAGGCTGGCGGCGGCCACCATCGAGGACCCGGCCGCAGTGGCCGACGACGCAACTGGTGTGGGAGCGAACGCATGACTGACCTGGTAGGAAGCGATCTGGGATTGACGACCGGCGGTCTGTCCAAGACCAGCCTGGTGCCGACGACGGACCAACCGCAGAAGTCCAAGGATTTCACCAGCGACCAGGAGGTCCGTTGGTGCCCGGGTTGCGGTGACTACGTCATCCTCAACACCATCCGCAACTTCCTGCCCGAGCTGGGTCTGCGTCGCGAGAACATCGCGTTCGTCAGCGGGATCGGCTGCTCGAGTCGCTTTCCCTACTACCTGGAAACCTATGGTTTCCACTCGATCCACGGCCGGGCGCCGACCATCGCGACCGGACTCGCGCTGGCCCGCGAAGACCTGTCGGTCTGGGTGGTCACCGGTGACGGCGATGCCCTCTCGATCGGTGGCAACCACCTCATCCATGCGCTGCGACGCAACATCAACATCACGATCCTGTTGTTCAACAACCGGATCTACGGGTTGACCAAGGGCCAGTACTCGCCCACCTCCGAGGTCGGCAAGGTCACCAAGTCCACCCCGATGGGCTCGCTGGACTACCCGTTCAACCCGGTGTCGCTGGCCCTGGGCGCCGAGGCGACGTTCGTCGGCCGCGCCATGGACTCCGACCGCAAGGGGCTGTCCGAGGTGCTGCGCGGTGCCGCCGCCCACCGCGGCGCGGCGCTGGTCGAGATCATGCAGGACTGCCCGATCTTCAACGACGGCTCGTTCGACGCGCTGCGCAAGGAAGGCGCCGAGGAGCGGCTGATCAACATCAGCCACGGCGAGCCGATCACCTTCGGGGCCGACGGCGAGTACTGCGTGGTGAAGTCGGGCTACGGTCTCGAGGTCGCCAAGACCGCTGATGTGTCCGCCGACCAGATCGTGGTCCACGACGCACAGCTCGAGGATCCGGCATATGCGTTCGCATTGTCGCGGCTGTCCGAGCAGAACCTCGACCACATGGTGATGGGCGTCTTCCGTCAGGTGAGCAAGCCGACCTACGACGACGCGGCCCGGCAGCAGCTGACCGCGGCGCGTGACGCCAAGGCCCACGACACGGCCGCGCTGCAGTCGCTCCTGCGCGGCAAAGACACCTGGACCGTTGACTGACTGACGGTCGGCACAGTGCGCTAACGTCACCGATGTGACGTCGTCGCTGCCGTTGGCCGCCGTGGTGCTGGCAGGTGGTGCCTCCCGGCGGATGGGTCGGGACAAGGCCACGTTGCCGTTCGAAGGAGCCGCCGGCCCGACCACGCTGCTCGAACGGGTGGTCTCGATCGTGGCCATGCGGTGTGCCCCGGTCTACGTCATCGCCGCCCCCGGTCAGGCGTTGCCCGAACTCCCCGCACTCCTGCTTCGCGACGAGGTACGTGGGGTGGGGCCGCTGCTGGCCGCCGGCCGGGGATTGCGTGCCGCAGCGGAGGCCGGTTTCGAGCACGCCTTCGTCTGTGCGGTGGACATGCCCGAGTTGAACACCGAGCTGATCAACACCCTGGCCGGTCCGGCCGAACGGCTGGGCGCCGATGTGGTGCTGCCGTGGGACGGCCGCGACCACTACCTGGCCGGTATCTATCGCACCGCCCTGTTCACCACCATCGAGGCACTCGTCGGCGCGGGGGAGCGAAGCATGCGCGCGCTTGTGGTCTCCGTCGACACCCAACGGATCGTGATGCCCGAACAGCCCGCCCTGACGAACGTCAACACGATGGCCGATCTGGACGCCGTGACGCCCCCGCGATTGGTCTAGCAAATTCGGTGGGAAGCGATATCGAATTTGCACACGAACTTCTCGAATTGACGTCACCGAATTCGCACGTTTTATTCTCGTGATAGACGAATGGCCGATGTCAATCGGTTTACGGTGACTGCTGCACCTAGGCCGCCAAAACGACTTGTGCCGCAACGGTGTTGATCGGTGAAATCGACGAAAACGAATCGGGGGAACCGAATCCGGCGTCGGGCGACCCGAAAGTCTGCTCGCCACCGAAAGGGAGTGGCTCACCTGCCGACGCCGGGGTGGGCGCTCGGCACCGTGGTACAGCGAATCATGTTGTCGCTCAAGTGGAACACTGCTCGGAGCGGTCGGTGTTCCGGGCATGAACCCCGGCCGCTGCCGGTCCGAATCGGTTGTGGCACAGCGCAATGAAACGCGCTGGTGGCCGCCGCATCGGCCACCCGGCACAGCGAACCGAAAATCCGTCGCCGGCGCGTGGGCGATGTCCTTCTGTGTCAGCACTACTGAGGTGACCGCGATCCGCGGCAGCCAAACGGTGTCCCAGCTCACAAAACGCTGGTGATCTGACTCACGTGCGCGCAGGATCGGGCCGGTTTCTACGCCGGCGACAAACCCCGAGTTGACCTGCACGAACAACCGAAGAATGAGGTTGTGATCGTTCCGTTATCTGGCTGCGACACGTCGTCAGTCGATATGACTTTGCGCAAAACGGTTTGTACGGTCCCAAACAGCTTCTACGGAGCAAATAATTCAAAACCACGAACCTGCGTGCGTGGGGCCTGCGGGAGGCGATCAGCCTCCGCCGGTCGCCGAGTCCGAGACTCCGGCGAGGTGACTGCCACCCCCCTGTCGTGCCCGACCGAGACGGCGCGACCCGACAACCCCGCCTGACTTCCAGGCACCGTGCCCGCCCTTGTGCGGGCGGTGATGGCGCGCGCTTGGCGAAAGGATCGAAGTTGAAGAACATCCGCAAGACGTTTGGTCTGGCCACCATCGCCGGAGCGCTCAGTGTGGCGCCGATGGTCCTGGCGACCGGTACCGCCAATGCGGACAGCGTCAACTGGGATGCCGTGGCGGCATGTGAGTCGGGCGGCAACTGGTCGATCAACACCGGTAACGGCTACTACGGCGGCCTGCAGTTCGCGATGGGCACCTGGAAGTCCAACGGTGGCTCAGGTTCGCCCCACCACGCCAGCCGTGAAGAGCAGATCCGGGTGGCGGAGAACGTGCTGCAGACGCAGGGCATCGGCGCATGGCCGACCTGCGGTGGACGCGGCTGACCCCCGTACGCACCTGAAAGGGGCGGTGCCGGCAGACGCCGGCGCCGCCCCTTTCTTCTCAGGGGTCTCTTAAGTCAGATAAGCAACTACTAAAACTTTCGTCTCCTGCGTAACAGGTGATGTGCATCACCCGACAGACCGGATAACCGCAGCGTGAGAACGCGCCACCACTTCACTTGCGGGCCTTGAGTCACAACGGTCGGGGAAGGACCGCAGAGATGAACATTCGTAAGGTTGTCACCAAAGGCCTGATGGCCACCGCGATCTCCGGAGCGCTCGCTGTCATCCCGATGACACTCGACGGCTCCACGGCTACCGCGCACGCCGACTCCGTCAACTGGGACGCGATCGCGCAGTGCGAGTCCGGCGGGAACTGGTCGATCAACACCGGCAACGGCCACTACGGCGGGCTGCAGTTCAAGCCGGCGACCTGGTCCTCCAACGGCGGTGTGGGCAACCCTGCGACCGCGCCCCGGTCCGAGCAGATCCGCGTCGCCGAGAACGTCCTGCGGACCCAGGGGATCAAGGCCTGGCCGAAGTGCGGCGCCAAGGGAATGGCGGCTCAGGTGTGGGGCAACGCGCCCACCGCCCCTGCCTCTCCGGCCCCTCGCACCGTCCCCGTGAAGGCGAACGCGTGCGCGGGCATGCCGACCTCGGTCTTCGGTGGCCTGCTCGACCTGCGCAAGATGTGCACCGCGTTGACGACGCCGCGCTCGGCGCGCTGAGAGCCGACTGCGTTCAGTCCGAGACGTCCGCCTCGGTGGGCGGCACATACGCCGCCCGGGCCGCGATCGAGGCCAGGTGGGCGGTCACCATCCTTTCGGGGATCAGCGCCGTGGCCCGACTGGCCGCGCCGCTGAGGAACGACGGACGCAGGTTCACGATCCTGCCGATCGTCGCCGACTCCCGCACCAGCGGACGGACCCGCCGCCTGCGGAAGCGGCAGAACCGGTCGAACGCGGTGGGTAGGTCGTCGGTCAGGGTGATGAACCGGGCGAGGATCGCCGCATCCTCGAGTGCCTGGCACCCACCCTGCCCGAGGTGGGGACGCATCGGATGGGCGGCGTCACCGACGAGCACCGCAGCGCCTTGCGACCAGCGTTCGGGCTGGGCCCGATCGAACAGATCGTTGCGCAGCAGATCCGCGGCATCCGTCGAGGCGATCAACAGCGGTATCGGGTCGGCCCAGGAGGCCAGCTTCTGCGCGAGATAGGCGTGGTCACCGCCGGGGGCGGAGAAACCCTCGGGCAGCCTCTCGGTGGCGAACCAGTAGGTGTGGTCGGGCCCCAGCGGCACATGCCCGACCTCGGCCCCGGCCCCCATGGTCTCGCCGGCCAGCGCCGGGTCCAGTCGATGGGCGGCCACGCCACGCCAAGCGGTGTAGCCCACGTAGCGGCTGGACAGCGGTCCGTTGAGGACGCGCGCCACCATCGAGTTGACACCGTCGGCGCCGATCACCGCGTCCACCTCGCAGTTCCGCGAATCCGACAGCGTCAGCCGAACCGAGTCTTCGCCGATGGTCAGCCCGGTCGCGCTGACCCCGGTCCGCACCGCCTGGGCGGGCAACGCGCCGCGCAGGATGTCGGTCATCACGCTGCGCCGCACCACCACGAGTGGTTCGCCGAGGGCGTCCACGATTCGCTGCGCTGACGGGCGGCGCAGCGAGGTGCCGTCCCGCCAGCGGATCGCGCCGCCGGTTACCCGGCCACCTGCGCGCCGCACGGCATCACCCAGCCCGATCTCGTCGAGGGCGGCCAGCGCGTTGGGCCAGATGCTGATGCCCGCGCCGGTCGTCGTGTCGGTGCGTTGCTCGATCACCGTGACGTCGTGTCCGGCACGGCGCAGCGCGACGGCAGTGGCCAACCCGGCGATACCGGCGCCGATCACCGTGATGTGGGCGGGCATCCGCCGACTGTATCCGTCGGCGGCGACCGGTTCGGGCACACGTCAAACAGACGAGACAGCCAGGTCACATCCGCGAAACGCGAGCCTGGTTTCCTGAAGGGCAACCGAGTCAACTACAGGTGTACACCGGAGGTTTCATGGGACCCGCCCTCGAGCTCACCAGCGTGCCCGCCTGGACCACCGCCGTCACCCGGCCGGACGCAGACCTGTCCGGTCGGCAGTGGAGCATCATCGCCTTCGGCCCGGCCGGTGCCGAGGTGGCGGGCGGGTGGTCCGATCAGATCGCCGCGAGCGGACCGGTATCCGCGGTGCGGGTGCACGAGATCGCCGAGCAGGACGGCGACGGGCCGGCGCGGGCGGCGCTGCTGGCCGACCTCGCCGATGCCCGGGTCGGCTG
>NZ_JBAUJB010000161.1:0-3728 GCF_049683355.1 Mycobacterium sp. | reverse complement strand
GCGCCGAACTCCGACACCGCCGGCGGCCTGGAGGGACTGCTGTCCACGCTCGGCGGCGGGTCACCGTTCGGTGCGGGCGGCCTCCCGATCGGTGGCACTCCACTGGGAGGTCTGGGTGGGCTCACTCCGCCGGGTGGGCAGGGGAGCGCGATGGGCGTCGGGGGGAAGCCGCTGGCGTCGAATGCGGTCCAGCCCGTCAGCGCACTCACCGACGATGAGGCCGATGCCGGGGACGACGACGAGAAGGCCCCGATCGCGCCGCTGAACCCCGGTCCGCAGAACCCGCCGCCGACAGCCGCAGCGCCGGCGGAGGCAGCAGGCGCCACCGAGCAGGGACAACCGGCGCTCCCGGGGCAGCCCACCGCCGCCAGGGCGACGGTGACGTTGCCGGACGGCACGGTCATCGAGGCGCCTAACGCACAGGCCGCCACGGCGGCGCAGAACGCCCTGGACAACGCCTCACCCGGTGGTGATGCCGCCCAGAAGGCCTACGGCCCAACCGGACTGGACCTGCCGGGAGACGGAGGTAAGAACCTGGGAGCCAAGGTCGACCCCTCGGACATGCAGCCCGGAGACGTGCTGAAGTGGCAGGACAAGACCATGGTGGCAGTCGGCCCGCACCTGGTGGCCGACCCGAGCGAGCCCGGTGTGACCCACACCCTCGACGCGGTGTTCAAAGACCAGAACGGCTTCGAGGGCGTCTTCCGCCCGAGCGGCACGACCGCCGGGCTGCCGGATCTACCGCAGGCCCCTGCCGCGCCTCCAGCACTGGCCCCGGTGCCGTCCAACGCAGGGTCGCGGCCCGCAGCAGGCACACCGCACGCGGGCGCTCAGAGCGTCCCGGCAACCGCCGCGCCGCCGTCCCCATTCGAGGACGCCCTGCTGCCGCCAGAGATGATGTGAGTCAAGCCGAGTGAGATGAGAAACAAGACACGGCGACCTGGGCCGACCCGGTGGGGGAATGGTGCCCTGAGTCGTATCTCGTTTCTTTAGAAATGAGATTCAGGGTCGGAGATGGTGGAGATGTCCCTACTCGAAGGTGAACCCTTGGCGATGACGTCCACAATTGGCATATGAGAGTGGAGATTCTTTACTTCGACGGGTGCCCGAATTGGCGGGAAGTCGGTGCCCGTGTGGACGCGGCAGCAGCAGGACTAGTTGACGTCGAGATCACGTATCGGCGGGTCACTACCGACGATGAGGCGGCGGCCTTGCCGTTCGCGGGCTCTCCAACCATTCTCGTCGACGGCACAGACGCTTTTGACGATGCGCTGCCGGTGACGGAGTTGGCGTGTCGGATATACCAGACCGATGCGGGTCTGATGGGGTTGCCGACGGTCACCCAGCTGACCGAGGCGTTGCGGCGCCGGCTGCAATCGGCTGAGTGACGGCTTGCGAACCTGGGCTTTGTATTCGCGATATTCGCGCGTCCTGTATCGAGCGATTCTTGGCGCTTGGCAGAGGCTGCCGCCCGGCGAAGTGTCAGTGCTCGGTGGTCAGCCGGTCGAGTAGTGGCCGTAGGTCTTCGGCTAGTAGTGCCATGAGGTATACCGCGGCGACCCGGTGTTGGCGGTCGAGGACCATGGTGGTGGGCACCACGCTGGTCGGATAGGTGCGTCCCAGGGTGATGAGGCTGCGCATTGCTGGGTCGAAGATGGAGGGGTATTGCACGTTGCGGTCGGTGACGAAATCGCGTGCGGTGTCCCGGTTGTCGCGGACGTCGATGCCGAGGAACTGCACACCGCGGGCGCGGTATTCGCCGAACACGGTCTCCAGCTCCGGTGTTTCGGTGCGGCAGGGCGCGCACCAGGAGCCCCACACGTTGATCAGGACCACCTTCCCGGTGAAGTCCGACAGCCGGATCGGTTCGTCGGTGAACAGATCGGGTCCGTTCAGATCGCCGATCGTGCCCCGTGCCGAGGGAGGGTCGTAGAAGATCGCGGTCTGCCCGCCGGGGGATACGAAGTCGAAGGTGCCGCCTTGGGCGACGGCGTCCTCGCCGGTGGTGCAGCCGGTGACCGAGGCTGTCGCGGCGACAAGGGCTGCCACGACCGCGGCTATTCGCCTGAGGCTAGGTATGAGGATTCCTCTCGACGATCACGTTGACGCCGATTCCGCCGCCGGTGTTCGTGGCTGCTTAGTTCTCGAAGGCGAGGCCGCTGACCAGGATGAAGATGCCCAGGGCGATCAGGACGATCGGGAACAGGACGTGTTCCCAGCGTTCGAGGACTTCGGCGATCGGCCGGCGGGTGGCGACGTATCGGGCGGCGATGACGAGGACCGCGACGAGCGCGAGGAAGACGATGCAGTAGGCCACCACGGCCGCAGGTCCCACGCTCAAGAAGACCGGAACGTAGACGCCGATGTTGTCCCCGCCGTTGGCGAAGGTGACTGCTGCGACGGTTAAGACACCGACGTTCTTGCCGGCAACCTTGCCATCGTCGTCATCATCGTCATCGTCGTCGTTGCCGCGCCAGGCTTTCCATGCCGCCCACAGTCCCAGGGCCAGGGGTATGAGCCCGAAGTACGGGATGACGTCTGGGGGAAGGAACGCTCCGGCACCCAGCGTCACGAGCACAGCCGCGCCCAGGATCCCTGCGAATCCCAGGTATTGGCCTGCGGTGATCCGGGCCGTTGTCCCGCGTTGTCCGGCGCCGCGAGCGAAGAACAGCGAGAGCACGATGATGTCGTCGATGTTGGTGACGATGAACAGGCCGATGGCGGGCAGCACCGAGGACAGGATCATGCGCCTGCCCCGGTGTCTGCGGTGTTGCTTGCCCGCCGATGAGCCATAACGCCGGTGTGGCTGGCGGTCACGACGATGCGCCCACCGCAGCGGCGCGGGTGTGGCTGGCTGCCGGGTCGACCGGCGTGGCGGCCAGCGGTGTGGTGCGCCCGGCTCGCACACCGTTGGCGATGACCACGATCTCGGCGAGTTCGTGGACCAGCACCACGGCGGCCAGCCCGAGCACCCCGAACAGTGCTAGCGGCACCAACGCGATGATCAATCCGAGGGACAGGCCGACGTTTTGCAGCATGATCCGTCGTGCCCGGCGTGCGTGGCTGAATGCTTGGGGCAGGTGGCGCAGGTCTTCGCCCATCAACGCCACGTCGGCGGTTTCGATGGCCACGTCGGTGCCCATCGCGCCCATCGCGATTCCCACGTCGGCGGTGGCCAGCGCGGGAGCGTCGTTGACGCCGTCGCCGACCATCGCGGTGGGGCGTTGGGCCCGGAGCTGTTCGATCAGTCGCGCTTTGTCTTCGGGGCGCAGCTCGGCGTGCACGGCCTCGATCCCGACATCAGCGGCTAGCGCGGCGGCGGTGGCCTGGTTGTCGCCGGTGAGCATCGCCACGTGATAGCCGTCGCGGCGCAACTGGGCGACCACCTCGGCGGCCTCGGGGCGCAGCTCGTCGCGCACGGCGATGGCACCGATGACCTGGCCGTTGTGTTCGACGAGGACCGCGGTGGCCCCGGCTTGCTGCATCCGGGTGACATCACCGGCGAGTGGGCCGGGGTCTAGCCAGCCGGGGCGGCCGAGGCGAAGCGTGTGTCCGCCGCGGTGGCCGGTGAGCCCGGCGCCGGTGACGGCTTCGACATCGGTGGCAGGGATGACGTCATCAGTTGCGGCGAGGATCGCCGCGGCCAGCGGGTGCTCGCTGCGCGATTCCAGGGCCGCCGCCAAATCGAGCACCTGCTCGCGAGTGGCACCGTTGGTGGTGGCCACGTC
>NZ_JBAUJB010000160.1:0-24431 GCF_049683355.1 Mycobacterium sp. | reverse complement strand
ATGCACACACACCGGCGCGGGGCTGCGGTCCAGCAACCGGCGGTAATCCGCTTCGGCGCTGCGCTGATCGTGGCCGGGCGTCATCGATCCGGCGCCCCGCATCGTGTCTTCACCACAATCCATTTCGGCACATGCTCCCCCGTCAACGGCATGCGACCCCACGCCCCCTGATCCGCTGCTGCGGTGTCAGGCTAACAAGTGGCAGACGCTGAAGCAGCGGGGCTGCCACAGGGCCGAGGGAGCGGCCGACGGAGTGAAACAAGGTTAGGCAGGCTGGATAGGTAGCTCTTGTAGATGAGGTAAGCCTCGGCTAACCTCCCGTCTGGCCCGTAGTGGCTATCCGTCCCGTGGTGACTATTCAGGAGTTCCGGCGTGCAATTAGCCCTTCGTGCCGACTCGGACCGCAGTTTCTGGTCTGCGCCGTCGCCATCCAATCCCCGCGACAAGAGATTGCTGCTGGCCGGTGTCGCGATCGCGGGCGCCTCGGTCATCGCCATCAACCCGGTGGCGCCCACCCTGCCTGCCGTGCAGGATCGCGCCGTTGAGCTCTCGGCGTGGATCGACCCGATCGGCGTGGTGGGAGACACGATCACCACCACCGTCGAGAACGTCGGCACCCGAGGCAACGAAGTCTTCAGCGAAGGCCTGCCCGCGGCGTGGGAGATCATCTCCAACTCGTCGCTGTACACCGAGATCGCCGAAGCGGTCTTCAACCCGTTCCCCGGGTTGGAGCAGTTCTTCACCAACCTGCCGACCTACGCCGCCACCATCGGCGCAGGCCTCGAGGAAGCGAACGCGGGCCTGACCGACCATTTCGCCGAGCTGTCGGTTGCGTTGGAAGAGGCGTGGGACTTCGCGCTGCAAGGTCAGTTCACCCAGGCGTTCGCGAAGGTAGTGAGCTGGGGCATCTTGGGTCTGGGCTATTCGGCGTGGCCGCTGGCGCCCGCCTTCGAGATCCCCGGCCAGATCGCCCGCGACTTCGGCGCGCCGACCGTCGGGGTGGTCCTGGACGCGCTGTTCGTCGGCGACACCACGACGACCGGCTACGCGTACTCGCTGCTCGGCCCGCCGCTCACCGCGATGTACCAGCTGACCGACATCATGAACGTCATCTCCGGGTCGCTGTACGAGGGCGACTTGGTCACCGCGGTCAGCGAGGTGATCAACGCCCCGGCCAAGGTGCTCAACGCGTTCCTCAACGGCTACCAGGCCAGCATCTCCCCCGAATGGGAAACATTCCCGGGCCTGTTCACCGAAGGTGGCCCGATCGATGCCTTCTTCGTCCAACTTCCCAAGACGATCGCGGCGGCACTCGCTGCTGCGTCGGAGGAGGAGGACTCGGAGACCGAGACGACCGATGAGGGCACCGACGTCTCATCGGCCGAACTCGTCGCCGACTCCGACCTGGTGACGCTGAACGTCAGCGCCGAAACCGCCGCGGAGGGCACCGCCGAGGCCGATGCCACGGAGGGCGAACCGACCGAGTCGGCCGGCGACGAGGTGCCGATGGCCACCGACGAGGAAACGACCGAGGAGACCTCCGAGGAAGAGACCGAGGAGGCTACCGAAGAGGAGACCGACACGGTGACGGAGACGGACGAAAGCACCGAAGAGGGTGCCGACGCCGACGATGCCACCGAGGACGAGGCCGACGACGACAGCGCGACCGACTCGACCGACGCCGACACCGATGCGGATGCCGATAGGAGCGAGAAGAAGCGGGACGGCGGCAAGTCCGACGACAGCAAGTCGGACAGCAAGTCGGACAGCAAGTCGGACTCCAAGTCGGACAGCAAGTCCGACAGCAAGTCCGACACCAGCAAGTCGGGCAGCGACGACTAACCAGGATCGATCAAACGCGCGGCCCCCTCGCCGAGGCGAGGGGGCCGTTCGTCACTGGCGGCGCAGGCTGAATTCGTCGAACTTGACCGCCCCGTTCTGCGTTTCCCGCATGTCCACATACCAGCTCGTCACTGTGCCGGTGCCGGTGTCGAGCGCCTGGAATACCACCATGTTGTTGTCGGCGATGAACGGCAACGCCCTGCCGCCGGCGCTTCGAAGCGGCGCGATGGTGGGCACCACCGGTTCGAGACCGCCGGGATTGCCCTGCGCGAGGTAGTTTTCGGCATTCCAGGGCTCGGGCGGAATTTCGCGGCTCTCACCCGAGAGGGCGTGGAAGGCACCGTAGCTGTTGCCGGTGTTGGACGCCTCCAGATAGTTGACCCCGTTCGCGGAGGTGAACCTGTTCCACAGGTGGCTGTGTCCGCTGTACACCAGGTTGACCCCGGCCTGCTCGAAGAGCGGCTGCACGTCGCGCAACAGGATGTCCTCCGCCGCCGGGTACTCGTAGCGGGCGCCGCCGGGCGCCCTTCTGTCGCCCGGCTCTTCGATGCGTTCGGGGTGGGTGAATGGGGGTGTCGCGTTGTCGCCGAGGCCCTGCGGACCTTCGTGCATCATCACCACCGTGTACTTGGCGTCGCGGAATGCCGCCGAATTCAGTTCCCGGACCAGCCAGTCATGCTGCAGCGAGCCGACGGCGAGGTCTTCGAAGACGAACTCGCCGTAGCCCTGGGCCAGGGGGACGGCCAGGTCGGCTGGAGCCTCCTGGTAGCGGCTGGTGGCGGTGCGGGCGCTCGGGTCGGGGCCGGCTTCGGTGGAGCGCCAGGTGCGGGTCGCGAACAGGGAGACCAGACGCACGTCCCCGACGGTGGTGGCGTAGTACCGCTCGCCTCCGGTGTTCGACGTCGGAAGCGAGAAGATCTCCTCATAGGTGGCGGTCGAGAACGAATTGTCAGCAATCCATTGGGCTTTGACCAACGGATCGTCCGTGGGGTTGACGACATCGGAGACCTTGCCGTACTCGGCTTCGGCCACGGCACGGGGCACTGGGTTGTTGAAGGAATCGTCGAGAGAGGTGTGTGCTGACCTGCGGCCCTGCACCTCGTGGTTGCCGATAGCCGGGTAGATGGGGGCGTGCTGGATCACCTCACCGCCGCGGTAGACCTTGCCGTCGGTGGCCTCGCGCCCACCGTTGCCCTGCAGTGCAGGGAAAAAGGCCGACCCACGACGATCGTCGAACCACTCCGACGCGCGATCAGGAGTGTTCACCAGGTCACCAGGCAAGAGGACGGCGTCGATTCGACCGAGCTCCGCGGTGATCGTCGCGGTCGCCAACTCGAGGTTGGCCGGCGTATTGACCTTCGCCTGGTGATCCGATGTCAGCATGATCACCGCCGGCTCACCGGACCTGAGCGCTCCGCGGAGACTGAAGGTGCCCGATCCGATCAGGTCGTCGCCCCGGGTGCTGACGACGCGGTACGGATGGCGGCCGGGCCCCGGGACGGCGACGATGGCGTGGTGCCGGAAGACTTCCCGCGCAGCGATGCCGGAGGAGGGCTTCTCATCGGCGGGCAGTTCCGACGCGCCGTCCTCGGCAACCCGCGACAGCCGGAGGGATTCCGCCGGAGACACCGTGACCCCGGCTACGTCACCTCCTGTGACCGCGTCCCGCAACTCGGCTTCCGTCATCGCACCGACACGGTCCCCGACGAGGACGTGATGTGTATCGCCGGCAAATCCGGTGAACCATGCCACTTCGACGGAGTCCTCGGCCGGTTGTTGCAGGAAGGGGTCGGTGAGCAACTCCAGCGACCCGACCGGCTCTGCCGATGCCGGTGTCGGTTCCGGCTCGCTGTCACACCCTCCGATGAAGCCCGCTACCGATGCGGTCACGATGACGGCACGGGCAACGTGTGACAGCGACGAGGGGTGCGGGCGCACGAGACTCATCTTCCCTGCTAGTGACGCGTCCCGCCGCATGGAAACCCGACTACCAGAGGATTGTCACCCGCAGTACACCGGAAAGCCGCTTGGGAAGAAGGCCACGCCGAGGCGCTGGAAACCCTCGAGCGGCTGATCGCTCCGTCCGCTGCTAGCAACGGATACGGTGCGTCGCGCGCTATTCTTCGGGGCGAAAATAGGGTTCGACCGTGCCGCTGAGCTTGACGACCATAGGATTTCCGCGACGATCCTTGGCGGTGGGAACCTCAACACGCACCCAACCCTCAGCCACGTTGTATTCGACAACATTGGTTTTCTCGACGCCGTTGAAGCGAATACCCACGTCCCGGCTGAGCACCTCTTCGTCATAGCCAGGGCTTCTCGGATCAATGGAGAGGTGATTGGGTGGAACGTCGGAGATCTGGTCCTCGGACATGATGGCTTTCGTTGAATGCTGTTCCCTGGTGGAGCTAAGGGGATTCGAACCCCTGACCCCCACACTGCCAGTGTGGTGCGCTACCAACTGCGCCATAGCCCCTAGATGTTGTGCTCATCGAAGTTACACCACCCGCGGTGGCCGTTCAAAATCGCAGGTCACGGTACTTCCCCGCCGGCTTCGGGGCCCAGCGGACGGACCTGCGTGTGCTCGGCGTCAGTCCGCGGCCGGGTTTCCGGGGCGAAGATCCAGCCCACCGCCGCGATGCCGAGGATCAGCCCGCTGACCAGGAAAGCCCACCCGAAGGAGGTGTACTGGGCGATTAGGCCCACCAGCAGCGATCCGCCGATCGAACCGAAATCCGCCATCATCTGGAAGGTGGCGACCGCCGACCCGCCCCGCGACTTGTTGCCCAGCACGTCGGCGACGGCGGCCTGCTGCGGTGAGATGAAGATGCCGGTCGCCGCACCGGCGATGACGGCAGCGACCAGGAACACCGGCAGCGAGGTGGTGAAGCCCACCAGCGCAGTCGACACTGCGGCCAGCGCCAACCCGAAGATCAACAGCTTGCGGCGCCCCAGGCGGTCCGACAGATATCCACTGGGGATGACCACCGAGATGTTTCCCACCGCGAAGGCAGTCAACGCAAGACCGGCCGCGCCCGGCCCACCGCCGAGCACCTCCACCACGAACAACGGCACCAACGCAATCCGCAGACCGAATGACGCCCACCCGGTGGCGAAGTTGGAGAACAGCGCCGCCCGATAGGCCCGGTGCCGGAACACCGTGCGGAACGGCACCGGCGGAGCCACCTCTTCGTCCGCTTGGGCGACAACGGCGGAATTGCGCAGGCTGACAAAAACGACGGTCGCGGCGACCAACAGCGCAGCGCCGTAGATCAGGAACGGTGCCGACAGCCCGAACCCGACGGTCAGGCTCCCCAGGATCGGCCCGCCCACCGAGCCGAACATGAACCCCGACGAGAACAGCCCGGCGACGCGGCCCCGCGCATCGGGCGGGGAGATCCGGATCATCAACCCCAGCGACGACACCGTGAACATCGCCGACCCGACTCCGCCCAGGGAGCGGAAGAACAGGAGTTGCCAGTATGTTTCGGCGAAAGCGCACGCCGCGGTCGACAGGGCGACGATGACGAGTCCGCTGATGTAGACCTTCCGCTCCCCCAGGCGCTGGACCATCCAGCCCGCCGGCGGCGCGCCGACCAGTCGCATGACGGCGAAGGCGGTGATGACGAAGGTCGCGAGGCTGATGCTGACTCCGAAGTGACGTGCGTACTGCGGCAGCACCGGCGCGACGACGCCGTAGCCGAGCGCCACGACAACGTTGGCGAATACCAGGACCCAGACTTCACGGGGAAGTCGGCGTTTGGTCTTGTCCTGACACTCGCCCTCCGGGCGCGAACTCAAGCCTTGACCTTGTTCACGAAATGACCTTGTTGACCACCTCGCGCGCGGCGTCCTGCACCTCGGCGAGATGCTCGGGCCCGCGGAACGATTCGGCGTAGATCTTGTACACGTCCTCGGTTCCCGACGGCCGCGCGGCGAACCACGCGTTCTCGGTCGTCACCTTGAGCCCGCCCAAGGGGGCGCCGTTGCCGGGCGCCGCCGTCAGCTTGGCGGTGATCGGTTCCCCCGCCAGCTCGGTGGCGGTGACCTGCTCGGCCGACAGCTTGGCCAGCCGTGCCTTCTGCTCACGATCGGCCGGAGCGTCGACCCGGGCATACGTGGGGGCGCCGTACTTCTCGGCTAGCGTGGCGTACCGCTGCGACGGCGTCGAACCGGTCACGGCAAGCATCTCCGCTGCCAACAGCGCCAGGATGATGCCGTCCTTGTCGGTGGTCCACACCGACCCGTCGCGGCGCAGGAAGGATGCTCCGGCACTCTCCTCGCCACCGAAGCCGATGGTGCCGCCGAGCAGGCCGTCGACGAACCACTTGAACCCGACCGGCACCTCCACCAGGTCGCGGCCCAGACCGGCCACCACCCGGTCGATGATCGATGAGCTGACCGCCGTCTTGCCGACCGCGATCGAGGCGGGCCAGTCCGGACGGTTGGAGTACAGGTAGTCGATCGCCACTGCGAGGTAGTGGTTCGGGTTCATCAGACCGCAGTCGGGGGTGACGATGCCGTGCCGGTCGGAGTCGGCGTCGTTGCCGGTGGCGATCTGATAGGAGTCAGCGCCGCCGACCACTTTTTGAACAAGAGACGCCATGGCGTTGGGCGAACTGCAGTCCATCCGGATCTTGCCGTCGGTGTCCAGCGTCATGAACCGCCACGTGGCGTCGACGAGCGGGTTGACGACCGTCAGCTCCAGGTTGTGCCGCTCGGCAATGGCCCCCCAGTAGTCGACGCTGGCTCCGCCGAGCGGATCGGCACCGATGCGGATGCCCTGCGCGCTGATCGCGTGCATGTCCACGACGTTGGACAGATCGGCCACGTAGGCGTCGAGGTAGTCGTGGCGCTGGGCGGTGCCCAGCGCCCTGGCCAACGGCACCCGCTTGACCGCTTTGAGGCCGTCGCGCAGGATCTCGTTGGCGCGCTTGGCGATGACGCCGGTGGCGTCGCTGTCGGCCGGCCCGCCGTTGGGAGGGTTGTACTTGAAGCCGCCGTCACGGGGCGGGTTGTGCGACGGCGTGACGACGATGCCATCAGCCAGACCGGTGTCGCGGCCCCGGTTGAACGCCAGGATCGCATGGCTGACCGCCGGTGTCGGGGTGTAGCGGTCTGCCGAATCCACCATCGCGACAACGTCGTTGGCGGCCAGCACCTCCAGCGCAGAAACCCACGCCGGCTCCGACAGTGCGTGGGTGTCACGCCCGATGAACAACGGACCCGTGGTGCCCTGCGCGGCTCGGTACTCGACGATGGCCTGGGTGGTGGCCAGGATGTGCGCCTCGTTGAACGCTGCGTCCAGACTGGATCCACGGTGTCCCGAGGTGCCGAACGCCACCTGCTGATCGACGTCGTCCGGGTCGGGGTCGACGGTGTAGTACGCCGTCACCACCGCAGCCACATCGATGAGGTCCTCGGGTTGCGCCAACTGGCCGGCACGCGGATTCGCCATGGTCTTGATTGTGCTACGTCTGCCTCGGGTAAAGAACACTGGAGCACGACCGAGCAGGCATACTTCTCGGACATGGCCTACGACCGGCGGGAACTCTCCGCGGTGTTCGTCGGCGGCGCCTTGGGCGCGTTCTCCCGTGCCGCGTTCGAGACGTTGGCGGCCCCGGACCCCGGACGATGGCCGTGGCCGACGTTCGTCGTCAACATCGTCGGCGCGTTCCTACTCGGCTACTTCACCACGCGACTGTTGGAGCGGCTGCCGCTGTCCAGCTACCGGCGCCCCCTGTTGGGCACCGGGTTGTGCGGTGGCCTGACGACCTTCTCGACGATGCAGGTGGAGACCATTTCGATGATCGAGCACGGTCACTATGCGTTGGCGGTCGGCTACACCGCCGGAAGCATCTCGGCCGGCCTGGTCGCGGTGTATCTCGCGACGATGCTGGTTCGACGGGTTCGGGTGCTGCGGTGAACGTCCTGGTCTGGAGCGGCGTGCTGGTCCTCGGGGGCCTCGGCGCGGTGGCACGTTTCCTGGTGGACCGCAGCGTGGCGCGCCGCACCGCGGGCTCGTTCCCGTTCGGCACCCTGGTGGTAAACCTCAGCGGCGCGCTGGTGCTCGGCTTCCTCACCGGTCTGGCGCTGCCCCATCAGGTCGCCCTGCTGGCCGGAACCGCTCTGATCGGCTCCTACACCACGTTCTCGACCTGGATGCTGGAGACGCAACGCCTCGGCGAGGAACGTCAGGCCAGGCACGCGGCGGCCAACATCTTCGTCAGCGTCTCCCTGGGCCTGATGGCGGCGGCCGCCGGAATGTGGCTGGGGATGGCTGTGAACGGGAACTGATCGTGAACGAGAACTGTCTGAAACTGACGACGTACTTCGGCGAGCGCCGGCGCACCGACGGGCGCTTTCTCGCCGAGGCGCTGCTCGACCTGTACGACCGTGAGCGCGTGGCCACCAGCATCATGCTGCGCGGCTCAGCCGGTTTCGGGCCGCGTCATCTACTGCGCACGGACAGTTCCCTGAGCCTGTCCGAAGACCCGCCGGTGGCCGTGGCGGCCGTCGACACCGACGTCAAGATCTCGGGCCTGGTCGATGCGGTCGTCGGTCTCACGCCGCGTGGGCTCGTGACGGTGCAACGAGCGCGCCTGATCGGCGGCGAACACGAGGGTCGCGGCGTCACGATGCCCTCGGCACTCCACGATGGCGTCAAACTGACGATCTACGTCGGTCGACAGGAACGCGTGCAGCGTCGGGCGGCCTACCTCGCCGTCTGCGACCTGCTGTTCCGGCACGGACTCCATGGAGCGTCCACCTTCCTGGGGGTGGACGGCACCGCCTACGGCGACCGCCACCGCGCCGGCTTTTTCGGCCGAAACGTCGACGTACCGGTGATGATCATCGCAGTGGGCAGCGCGGACAGCGTCGGCGGCGCAGTATCTGAACTCGACGGCCTGTTGAGCCGGCCGCTGATGACGATCGAACGCGTTCGAGTGTGCAAGCGCGATGGCAGTCTCTTGTCCCGGCCGGACCATCTGCCCGGCACCGACGGCCAAGGCCGGGCCTTGCACCAGAAGCTGATGGTGTACACCTCGGAGGACTCGCTCTACGACGGGGTACCCGTCCATCGCGCGCTGATCCGACGGTTGCGTGCAACCCAGGGCGCCAGTGGCGCAACAGCATTGCGCGGCATATGGGGCTTCCACGGAGGTGACCCGCCCCATGGGGACCGGTTCCTGCAACTCGGCCGGCGCGTGCCGGTGACGACGATCGTGGTGGACAACCCGGCCAGCATTTCTCGAAGTTTCGAGGTCGTCGACGAGATGACGCAGCAGCACGGCTTGGTGACCAGTGAGATGGTGCCGGCGCGAGCCTCGATCGACGAGAACAGTCCACCAGGCACCATCGAGCTGGCCAGCTACGACTACTGAGAGCCAGGCGGGGTAAGCGTAGCCTACCTTTACTTCGGGGTGTAACGTCCCACCGCATGGAAACGTCAACCCCGGAAGCCGTCAGCGCGGCCCTCGAGGAGATCCTGCGCGACGACCTGAATGTCGACACCGGTCGGGTGACCCGGGAGTCGCGGCTGATCGACGACGTCGGCCTGGATTCGGTGGCATTCGCGGTCGGCATGGTGGCCATCGAAGACAAGATCGGCGTGGCGTTGTCCGAAGAGGATCTGCTGACCTGCGATACGGTCGGCGACCTCGAGGAGGCAATCCTGGCGAAGGTGCCGGCCGGCCGGTGAGCGCGCTCGCGACCGCACTGTCGCAGGCGATGACGACATCCACGAACAATCTCGTGGTGCTCGACCGCGCCAGCGGACAGTGGACTCCGCACCCGTGGCAGGAGGCCCACGCCCGGGCCGAGAACATCGCCGACCGGATCCTCGACGGACCCGCCGGCGCCGTCGGCCTCGTCGGTGAGCCCAACGTGGAGTTCGTCGCGGCAATCCAGGGTGCATGGCTGGCCGGCCGTTCGCTGTCGGTGCTTCCCGGCCCATCCGTGGCGCCGATGCCCAACAGTGGGCCCGCACCACTGCCGAGAGATTCGACGGCATCGGGGTCACCCAGGTGTTCAGTCTCCATCCGCACCTGGACCCCCTGCGCGCCAACGGGACCCGCCTGACCGTCCACGACGTCGTCGCCGTCGGCCACCAGCAGCACTCCCCGACTTTCGGGCAGCAGGCGACGCCCGAGGGCACCCCGGCGGTCCTGCAGGGCACCGCAGGTTCCACCGGAACTCCGCGAACCGCCGTGCTGTCGCCCGAGGCGGTCATGGACAACGTCATCGGACTGCGCACGCACACCGGGGTGTCCGCCGGTCGCGACGTCGGGTGTACCTGGTTGCCGCTGTACCACGACATGGGTTTGACGTTCCTGCTCACCGGCGCCATCAGCGGCGCCGAGATGTGGTTGGCACCCACGGCGGCCTTCGCCGCCTCCCCGTTCCGATGGCTCAGCTGGCTGTCGCAGAGCCGCGCAACCGTCACCGCTGCACCCAATTTCGCGTACTCGGTACTCGGCAAGTACGCCCGGCGGGTGCCCGACGTCGACGTCGGCAGCCTGCGATTCGTCATCAACGGTGGCGAACCCATCGACTGTGCGGGGTTGGAGCTGTTCCTGACCGAGATGGCCCGCTTCGGCCTCGATCCGCACGCCGCCGCGCCCTCCTACGGACTGGCCGAATCCACCTGCGCCGTCACCTCCCCCCCGTCCGGGGACGGGGCGGGAAGTCGACGAGATCCTGGATCCGGCAACCGATTCGGTCAGCCGGCACGCTGTCCTGGGCACCGCCATCCCCGGGATGGAGTTGCGAATCACCCCGACCGAGCACTCCCAGGGCGGTGCCGAGATCGGTGAGGTCGAGATCCGGGGCACCTCGATGATGTCGGGCTATCTCGGATGTCGGGCTATCTCGGCCAGCCGCCGCTGGTGCCCGGCGAGTGGTTCCCCACCGGGGACCTGGGCTATCTGACCGACGCCGGGTTGGTGGTGTGCGGACGGATCAAGGAACTGATCACCGTGGCGGGACGCAACCTGTTTCCCAGCGAGATCGAACGCGTCGCCGCCAGGTGCGCGGCGTCCGTGAGGGCGCCGTCGTCGCAGTGGGCACCGAAGGCGACTCGGCGCGCCAGGGGTTGGTCATCGCCGCAGAGTTCCGCGGACCCGACGAGGCCGGTGCGCGAGCCGATCTGGTGCAGCGGGTCGCGTCTCAGTGCGGCGTGGTACCTGCAGAGGTGGTGTTCCTCACGCCCGGGTCGCTACCACGCACGTCATCGGGCAAGCTCCGCCGGCTCGAAGTCAGCCAGAATTTGCATGCGGTGCGCGCATGACCGCGTCGATCGGTGCCGGCATCGATGACTACCGCGAGCTGCTCGACGACGTCTTCGACGAGAGGATCGTCACGTGGACTGCAGAGGCCGAGGCCTCAGAGCGCTTCCCCCGCAAGCTGATCGAGCATCTGGGCAGCAGCGGGGTGTTCGTGGCAAGTGGGGGCCCGCCGGTGATCAGCACCCCGACGTCGCCAAGCTGAACGAACTGGCCTTCCGGCTCGGCCGTCTCGGCTCCGCCGGCATCGGCGTCGGGGTCAGCTTGCACGATTCGGCGATCGCGATCCTGCGCCGGTTCGGCAGATCCGATCACCTCAAGACCATCTGCGAGCAGGCCGTCGACGGCGAGACCGTGCTCTGCATCGGAGCCTCCGAGGAGTCGGGGGGTTCGGACCTGCAGATCGTCGAGACCGAAGTCCGCTCCGCCCGTGACGGTTTCGAGGTCCGTGGGATCAAGAAATTTGTCTCGCTGTCGCCGATCGCCGACCACATCATGGTAGTCGCCCGGGGTGTGGACGGTGACCCCGCCAGCAGGCACGGAAACGTCCTGGTGATCGCGGTGCCGACGACGTGCTGGCCCGGGTGGGCGGCGGCACCGACGAGGTGCTGTGGGAGTTGGTGGCCGCGGCGATGAAACCCGACTTCGACGGTTACGCCGAGACGATCGGCTCGCAGACCTTCGCCGCGGAATAGCATTCCTGGCTGTGATTTCGGACTCGACCGCAACCAGGAATACTATTCCGCGGGAAACGCGACGGGCGAAGGGGCGGCTACCGCGTGGCCGGGATGTCGTCGGGGGTTCGGGGCAGCGCGTAGAGCGCCATCCTCCGGTTGGCCATGTCGTGCTCACCGAGAAACGCGCGCTTGGCGAATTCGCACACCCGGCGCGCGCTGGTGTTGCGATGGTCCGGGTCGAACATCACACGACGACAGCGGGGTTCGATCTCGAACAGGCTGGCCACCAGCTTGGGGAACAACAACGGCACCAGGCCGCGGTTCACCAGCTTGAGGTCGGCGACCGCCGCGTGCAGGCCCAGGTCGTGCGGGTCGGCGTGGTAGCGGGTGGCGATGGAATCCTTTGCTGCCCGATAGATCTCGATGTAGGCCACCTCCCGGCCCCGGAAACTGCCGATGAACGGCCGCGAGTACTCGCCGTCGACCTGGGCCTGCGAGTAGCGCCGCCAGCGCTGTGGCGGCCAGGGATACTCCCAGGCTTCGACCAGGTGCGGACGATTCATCCACTCCGACACCAACTCCGCGTCGGAGACGGGATCGGCAACCCGCAACCCGTACGGTTCGTCGACCGGCGGTGTCGGCGGCGCCGGCACCATCCGCACGTGGTCCGGTACCGAGGTGAGCTCGCGCGGCAGGACAGGTTTGAGGGCCTCGTCGATGTCGGTCATTTGACCGAGCAGCCTACCGGACAAGATTAGGGCAGGATTACCTTCATCCCCCGGTCACCGCGTCAGCAACAGCACACCCGCGGTGACGAGTGCGGCGACCTTGACCACCTCCAGGCCCACGTACCACAGGTGGGCGTGCGACCGCGGTCCCTGGTCCCCGGCCAGCACGGCATCAGAGCGCCTGCTCAGCGCCGGCCGCACGGCGATCAATTGAACGAACAGCGCCGCCCCTGCGGTCACCGCCGCGACGACAGTGCCGGGGGCCGGGGGTTCCACCAGAAACGCGACAGCGATCGCGGCCGCCAGCACCAGTTCGCATCCGTTGAGCGCGCGAAATACCAGTCGCCCGATCCCGAGACCGATCTGCAGCGTCACGTTGGGGGCCCGGAACTTCAGCGGGGCTTCGAGAAACGAGATCGCCAGGACCATCCCCAGCCAGATCAGCACGGCCGCGGAGGCCACAGCGGAGGCAGGGTGCACGGACGCGATCCTACGGTGACATCGTGGAGCGGTGGACGTCGATCGGGTCGCCGAACTACAGCGCTGGGAGGATGCCGGAGCCCTCTGGCGGGTGCTCTCCCGAACCTCGGGCACGCTGACGGTGATGCTGCTGACCTGTGACGGCGGCGAGGAGATGGGCCGGTTCACCACCGACGACCCGCGGTTGCTCGGATATGTGGGCGACCGCGACGGCAGCGACGAGTAGCTGCGCGGTTACGCGTCGGCCTCGGCGGCGTGCTTGTCTTTGCGACCGAACGGCAGCACATGCATGACCGCCACGACCAGCAGGCCGACAACAAGCCCGATGACCGCCGATGCCGCCGTGTTGACCATCCAGGCCAGCGCACCACCGACGCCCGCGACGTCGTGGACGTATCCCTCGAGGTGGTGCACCAGTCCGTAGGGCGAGTGCCACCCGAGTTCATCGGTCCCGACGAGCAGGATGTGCCCGCCGACCCACAGCATCGCCACCGTCCCGATCACCGACAGCGCGGCCAGCAGTTTGGGCATGCCCGCGACCAGCCCGCGGCCGATCTTCTTGGCGAAACCGGAGGACTGCTGGGTGAGCCGCAGCCCGATGTCGTCCATCTTCACGATGCCGCCGACGACGCCGTACACCACCAGCGTGATCACCACGGCGACCACGAGCAGGATGATCAGGCGCGGCACAAACGACTGGTCCGCCACCTCGTTGAGGGCGATCACCATGATCTCGGCCGACAGGATGAAGTCGGTGCGGATCGCGCCGGTGACCATGAGGCGCTCGGCATCCGGCCCGACGGTGGCGACGGGCGCGCCGTGCGCGTCATGGCCGCGGATCTTGCCCCAGACTTTCTCGGCGCCCTCGTAGCAGAGATAGGTGGCCCCGAGCATCAGGATCGGGGTGAGCAGCCAAGGCACGAACTGGCTGAGCAGCAACGCCGCAGGCAGGATGAAGACGATCTTGTTGCGCAGCGAACCGATCGCGATGCGCTTGACGATCGGCAGCTCACGTTCGGCGGCGAGTCCGTGGACGTACTGCGGTGTGACGGCGGTGTCGTCGATGACGACTCCGGCGGCCTTCGCCGTCGCACGCCCGGCGGCCGCGCCGATATCGTCCACCGAGGCCGCGGCCAGCCGCGCCAACACCGCGACATCATCGAGGAGCGCGAACAACCCTGCGCTCACGGAGTCACCGTGATCGGTTCTGCGGTCATGGCATCGGAGATTACCCGCAGCACGCCGGCGCGGGCGCGCGGGAGTTCCGGCGTTTCGACCCCCTACCGCTCGGGTACCTGCCGGGGACCCGATCAGCGATAGGACGACTCATGCCCACCTCGACACCGGCCGTGCTGTTCGACGTGGACGGCACCCTCGTCGATTCGAACTACCTGCACGTCTGGGCGTGGCTGCGCGCGTTCGACGCCGAAGGGCTCTCTGTCGACGCGTGGCGCATCCACCGCTGCATCGGCATGGACGGCACCACGCTGGTGCGCACGCTCTCCGGCGATGCCGGCCAGGGAGTGCTCGACCGCCTCAAGAAGGGGCACAGCGAGTTCTACGAACAGAGCGCACCCCTGTTGGCCCCTCTTCCCGGCGCCAGAGACCTGCTGCGTGCGGTGGCCGACCGAGGACTTCAGGTGGTGCTGGCCACCTCGGCGCCGGAGGACGAGCTGGCCATGCTGCGCAAGGTGCTCGATTGTGACGACGTCGTCGCCGCGGTGACGTCGTCGCAGGATGTGGAGACCGCCAAACCCAAGCCCGACATCGTCCAGGTGGCGCTGGACCGCGCCTCGGTGAGCGCCGACAACGCGGTGTTCGTCGGCGATGCGGTATGGGACTGCGAAGCGGCCGCCCGGGTGAGGGTTCCGTCGATCGGTCTGCTCAGCGGCGGAACGTCGCGCGCGGAGTTGCTCGAGGCCGGCGCCTCGGCGGTTTTCGAGGATGCGGGCGACCTGCTGTGCCAGCTGGACGCAACCGGGATCGGCGCGCTGTCCGGCAAACCCACCGGGTGAGCCCGGTCGCTCCAAGGACTTTCGGCATTCCACGTACAGGCTTTCCCCGCGAGGTCTGGCAGATCCGCTGACCTACCTCGGGGCGTTCAGCTCGTCGAGAGCGGTGTCGCGGGCGCTGTCGAGATCGATTCCCCGGGCCGCGCCCACCACCTGCGCCAGCTCAGGCTGCCGCTCGAAGAGCGTCCTGGTCAGCACGCAGGCCAGGTTGGCGTCGTCGACGTCATCGCGCACCAGCAGCATGTTGGGCACGACGATGGTCTCGACGTCCCCCGGCAGCCCGTAGGCAGCGGCCGGGATGACGCCCTCCTCGTAGGCAGTACTCACCTCCTGCATCGCGGCCAGTTGCGGCGTGATGTCGAGGAAGACGACGTCGTCGCGGGCCGAGGTCATCAGGTCGGTGATCCCCGGTGTCGGCAGGCCACCGGACCAGAACAGCGCGTCGATGGAACCGTCCTTCATCCCGTCGACCGTCTTGGTGAGGTCCAGCCGTTGCGCCGCGACGTCGGATTGCGGGTCCAGGCCCGCGGTTTCGAGCAACCGGTTGGCGATGACCTCGGTGCCGGAACCGGGTGAACCGGTGGACACGCGTTTGCCCCGCATGTCGGCGACGGAGGTGATGTTGCTGTCCGCCCTGGCGATCACCTGAGTGTAGTTGGGGTATATCCGCGAAAGCTCCTGTACGGGTTGCTGTTCGCCTTCAAAGCCGCCCTTTCCCTCGACCGCGTCGGCAGCGGTGTCCGCCAGCGAGAACGCCACCTGGTAGCTGCCCCGGACCAGTTGCTGGATGTTCTGCACCGAGGCCCCGGTCTCGGCGGCTGTCGCCTTCACGGTCCCGTCGGTGGCGGCCGAGACCTGTTCGGCGTAGCCGTTTCCGAGCGAAAAGTAGACGCCGGTGGCATTGCCGGTGGCGATGCTCACCCGGGTGTCGGCGCCCACCTCGCGGGTGACCTCACCGCCTGTGTCGGTGGAGGGTGCGTCCTGCGTGCCACCGCATCCGGTCGCCGCGCCCGCCGTCAGCGCTAGCGTGGTGAACACCGCAGAAATCCGGGTCCCACACAACATGTCCGTCATCCTCTCGTCCAGCGTCTCTTGTCGGTGATCATGGTCAGCGCGACTGCACCGAGCAGACACGCCAGTCCCACCGCGATGGTGGCGGGATCGAGGAACAGCAGAAGCACGGCCGCGACCGCGGTCAGGATCCGGGCCGGTGGCCGCATCGCCCCGACACCGAGCACCCAGCCACCGGCCGCGAACGACAACGCCACGATGCCCGCGAACGCGGCCGCGGAAGCCCACACCACACCGATGACCGGTCCCCGTCCCAGCAGGTACTCCCCCGGTTCGGTCACCACGAACGCGATCGGAACCAGGAATGCGGGTGCGGCGTAGCGCAGCGTCTGCCACATCGTCGGGATGGCCCGGCCACCGGTGACGGCGGACGCGCCGACGGCCGCCAGCGCCGTCGGCGGGGTGACCTCCGAGAGCACCGGGTAGTAGAAGACGAACATCGCGGCCTCGGGGGCGGGCACGTCGAGGGCGGGCACGTCGAGGGCGAGCAATGCCGGGCCGATGATCATCCAGCCGATGAACGAACGACGCCGTCACCGGGATCGCCAAACCGAGCATGGCCAACGCGATCGCGGCGAACACCGCGGTCAACGCCAGCATGAGCGTGCGGTTGTCGGTGATCGCGTCGACGCCGCCGACCAGCACCGAGGAGAACTGGGCGCCCAGGCCGGTCTTCGTCGTCATCGCCGTGATCACCCCGGCGGCGGCGCACACCGCGACCACCGGCAACACACCTCGGACACCGGCGCTGAGCGCCTCGAACAACCTGCGGGGTGTCAGCGCGCTCGGCCGGTCGAGGAAGGACAGCAGGACGGCCAGGATCGTGGCGTACACGTCGGGATCATCGCCCAGCCGAGCACGGTCAGATACGGGACCTCGAGGTGCTCGGCGACGATGAACGCCGCCGCCCCAAGGTGGGCGGCGACAGCAGCGCGCCGACACCCGCCGCCGCCAGTACCCCGCCCGCGCGCTCGGGGGTGTAGCCCGCCTGACGCATGATCGGCCACGTGACCGCGCCGACGCTGACGGCCGTCGCGGTGCCCGAGCCGGAGACCGTGCCCAGCAGGAAGCCGGAGGCGACGGTGGTGCGGCCGGCGGCGCTGCGCGAGCGCCGGAAGGCAGCCACCGAGAGGTTCACGAAGAACCGGGCGCCCCCGGAGAGGTCCAGCACCGCGCCGTAGATGGTGAACAGCACGATGTAGGTGGCGGCCACGTCGAGCGGGGTCCCGAAGATGCCGCTGCCCGAGTTGTACAGCGCGTCGATGATCTGGTCGAAGTCCAGGCCGGCGTGGGCGATCGTCCAGCTCTGGGGCAGCAGGCCGCCGTAGTAGCCGTAGCCGAGGAACAGGGCGCACACCACCGGCAAGCGCCCACCCGGTGGTGCGCCGGCACGCCTCCAGGACGAATACCAGCAGCAGCGCTCCCATCGCCACGTCGACCGGTTCGAGGAGCCCCTGCCGATCCAGGAACGCGTTGTAGCCGCCACCTCCGGAGGCGATGGGGATGGCGAGCACCGGGTAGAGGCAGACCCCCAGGGTGACGGTGGCCAGCACCCAGTCGAGCGCACCGGGCCGGTCTTCCGGGTCGAACCCGCGCAACCCGGACCGGTAGACCAGGTAGACCAGCGGAAGCGACCCGGCCAGGAACACGATCAGGTAGAACTGGCTGCCCTGCGACAGCGGTCGGAAGACCTGCCCGATGGTGAGCACCGCAACAGCGAAGGCGGCGACGGCGACCAGCCGGTCGGTCCAGCCGTGCAGGATGCGCCCGGGCTTCTCCTGGTCGTCGACCTGCGGGACCGCGGGGGTGCCCGACGGGGTGGAGGGCGCGGCTTCGGTGATCGCCGTAGGCGGGCCGCCGGGGTCCGGCGCGCTCGGGTGCACGAATGGAACCGTAGGCCGCGGGCGGAGATTTGCGGGCTGGTTTGCCGGCTTGTCTCCGTGGCGTTACCGGAAAGCCGCACCTGTGCCTCTATGCTGGTCCTCGGCATCGACAATGGAGGCGTTCTGAGTATCCGTTCATCGTTGATGGTTGTCGCGTGACGTACCGGCCGGCCGATGCGACGACGCCGGTGTGGGCGCTCAGCCACGCTGACGACGCCGCCATCACCGGACCGGTCGAGACGGTCGTCGACGACGACATGCCTCAGGTCGTCGCCGACACCATCACCGATCTGCTGGACACCCCCCGTGCCCGAGGCTGGATCCACTTCTATTCGGCCGCCACCGCGATCGTGGCGGGGCTTGCACTGGTGCCCGTGGCATGGATCACCGTGTCCCCCAAGGCCGGCTGGGCCACCCTGATCTACGCCGTCGGCATCGTGGCGATGTTCGGTATCAGCGCGGCCTACCACCGGGTGCAGTGGCGCTCCGCGGCGGCGATGAAATGGATGATGCGGATCGACCATTCGGTGATCTTCGTGTTCATCGCCGCCAGCTACACCCCCTTCGCGGTGCTGGCGATGCCACCGCACACCGGCGCCGAAGCGCTGACGTTGGTGTGGACCGGCGCGGCTGCCGGCGTCGTGCTCAAGATTGGCTGGCCCTCGGCCCCGCGCTGGGTGGGATTGCCGCTCTACCTGCTGCTCGGCTATTCCGCGATCTGGTTCGCCGGAACCCTGGTCGACGGTGCAGGCTGGGGTGTGGTCGCGCTGCTGGTACTGGGCGGCGTGCTGTACAACATCGGCGCCGTCTTCTACGGCCTGCGCTGGCCCAATCCGTGGCCGCGAACGTTCGGTCACCACGAGCTATTCCATGCGTTCACCGCGGCAGCGGCCCTGTGCCACTACTTCGCGGCCTGGGGCCTGATCGTCTAGTCGAAAAGCTGATCAAGCGCTCGGTGTTCGAGTTCGACCCATCGACCGACCTGTCGCCGCACGTCCTCGACCTCGGAGGGGCTGAGATGGTCGGCTCCGTCGGGGGTGATCCGGCAGATGTCCATCGGGCCGCCCACACTGGGTGAGGACGCGTCCAGTGCGTCGAGTACGCGCAGCGCGACGACCACCCCGTAATCGATGTCCCGCTCGCTCATGTTGAAATGCGCGAGCAGTGCGTGGGCCTGCTGGGCCATCGGGGCGCCGCTGCCGACTGCCTGGAATCCGGTCTCCTCGTGGTGACCGATCAGCCCGTTCGGATCGAGGTCGATGATGAACGGCACGTCCCCGGAATAGCCGGCGGCCAGCAGATAGGTGGCCGGCGTGCCCGCGGTTTCCTGCCCCGGCACCGTGGCGATGAAGTTCTCGTAGTGGTACTTGAACACGGGCACCGCCCTGGACTGAAGGGCGTGCCCGATGTTCTTGGCCTCGATGACTGCATCGGCTTCGTCGTTGAAGATCTGTTCGATGTCGTAGAGCACCGCCCGCGACCCGCTGCCGCCCCACGCCGCGTGCTCACCCAAGGAGTGCAGCTTCTGCGCGGGATAGGAAAGACCCCTGCCCGGATCGGTGATCTGCGAATCCGACGCCATCACGATCCCGTTGGCGCAGCGGACGGCCAGGACGACGGTCACGACGACGCCGGCTTCACGGTCGCCACCTCGGTGAGCCCACTGATGGTCAGGACCGGCAGCAGGATCGGGTTGACGACGATGTAGATGCCGTCGGCGTGGTCGAACAGCACCCCGATGGCACCGCTGTCCAGGTAGTCGACACCGCTGAGATCAACACCGAGCTGACGCTGCGGCCCGGCCCTGCGCGCCTCGGCCACGGCTGCGGAGAACTCTGCCACATTGCTCAGGTCGACTTCACCGATCGCTCTGACCACCAGCGAGCCGTCGTCACTGCTGTCGGTGGTCAGGCTCAGCGGTGTGACCATCACACAATCCTCGCGTGCATGTGAACGGTGGTGCCGCCGACATCCGGTTCGATCGTGACATCATGCATCAACCCCTTCATCAGTGCGATGCCCCGGCCGCGGTGCAAAGCGGCCACCGGGGTTTTCCACGAGCCGCTGTCGACAACGGTGACGTGCAACCGGTCCGCCACCGCGGTGGCGCGCAGGGTCACCGTGCCCCGGTCGAGGTGACGGTGGCCGTGCTCGATGGCGTTGGCGAGCGCCTCGCCGGTGGCGATCAGCACGTCGAGCGTCTGCTCGGCGTTGACACCTGCCCGGGTCAGCCACCCGCGCAGGGCGGCACGGCTGCCTGCCAGTTCGCCGACGTCGGCAGCGAGGTCGAGTTCCAGAGGTGCCGGCTGGCGGTACAGCAGCAGGGCCACGTCGTCCTGGTACCCACCACCGGGCGCCAGGCGCGCCATGACCAGTTTCGCCAGGTCATCGAGAGTGGCGGCGTCCGCGTGTTCCATCACTTCGGCTGCCCTCGCGATGCCGTCATCGATCCCCTCGCGCCGTCGCTCGACCAGGCCGTCGGTGTAGAGCAGCAACGTGGCCCGCGGAGGCATCGTCATCGGGGCTTCCGGCCGGTCCCGGTCAGCCAGTCCCAGCGGGGTGGCGGTCGCGCCGTCGAGCAGCACGGGGTCGTGGTCGGGCTGGACCAGGATCGGCGGCGGATGGCCGGCGCTGGAATACACCAGCTCCCCCGTGTCGGGGCGGAGCACCGCGCAGAAGGCCGTGGTGCACCGCGCTCCGGGCAGCCGTCTGGCGAACCGGTCCACGGCCGACAGTGTCGCCGCCGGGGTCGGGTTCTCCAGCAGAAGCGCGCGGAAGGCGCTGCGGAGTTGACCCATCACCGTCGCGGCTGCCAGACCGTGGCCCACGCAGTCTCCGACGATCAGGCCGATCCGGCCGTCGTCCAGATCGATCACGTCATACCAGTCGCCGCCGACCTGGAGCGGGCGCGTCGCGGGCTGGTAGCGCACCGCGAACCCGCCGGGCACCGCCGGCCCGAGGATCGCGTGCTGCAGGGCCAGGGCCGTCTCCCGCTGCTGGTCGACCTGATGCACCCGCTGCAGGCCCTGGCCGAGGCGCCCGGCGAGCACGGTGAGCAGAGTGTGGTCCTCGGCGGTGAAGGGCCGTGGCTCTCTGAGCTCCAGATACACGACCAGCACCCCCTGGGGGTGCTGTAGCGCGATACCCGTCGCACCCGGAACCCTGCTTTCGGGCACCAGCAGCTCACCGGCGCACAACGCGGTGATCGCCTGCCGGGTGCCTGAGGGCAGCGCTTCCCAGCCGGCCGACTCTGCGCCGGCGCAGCCGAGCTGGGGGACGGGTGCGCCGGGGACGGCGTGGGTGGGAAACACCGCGACCTGCACCCTCTCGGCGTCCCACACGCCGAGGAATGCCTCGGCCGCCCCCCACACCGCGTCGTCGACGGTGGCGGCCTCAACGAGCCGCTCGTTGAGTGCGGCCAGCGCGGTCTCGCGCTGCACGGCGTACCTCTCGGCGGTGACGTCGCGCATGGTCCCAACCATGACACGGCGGCCGGTGTCGGGGTCGGCGGCGTGGCTGAAGTTCGCGCTGACCCAGCGGCGATGACCGTCACGGTGGGTGACGGGGATCTCCGGCAGATTTCCGTTCGGTTGCTCGAGCAGCAGGTCCAGCGCTTCCACTGCCTGCCGATGGGCGGCGGAATCGCTGTCTGACGAAGGCCACCACGGAAAGGGCGGTTCGTAGGGCAGTCCGTCGGAGCCGAAACCGAGTATCTCGGTGAACGCCGCGTTGATCTCGATGACGGCGCCGTGCTCGTCGCAGACGAAGAAGCCCTCCTGCAGCGAATCGACCAGTGCAGCCCGCCAACCTGATTGGTGATTGCGCAGCCGCGCGAGCTCGACGTTGGCGCGCACCCGGGCGAGCAGTTCCGCCGCGGCGAACGGTTTGACGAGGTAGTCGTCGGCGCCGGCCTGCAGACCGCCGATGGAGGCCTCCTGCCCGGCCCGCGCGGACAGCAACAGCACCGGCACGGCGGAGGTGCGGCTGTCGGCGCGCAGGGCGGCGACCAACTCCAGGCCGTCCAGCCGCGGCATCATCACATCGCTGATCACGATGTCGGGCAGACTGACGCGGATCGCATCCAACGCCTGCCTGCCGTCACCGACGGCTTCGACCGCATATCCGTCTCCGCGGAGCAGCCGAGCCAGATAGTCACGCATGTCGGTGTTGTCGTCGGCGATCAGCACCCGCACCGCAGGCTCGTCGGCACCTGCTGCCTGAGATGCCATCGTCGGGGGCGTGTTTTCAGCCGTGACCCCGCCGCCGGGGCCGTCGGGCATCCAGCGCAGCGCCTCCTGCACATACGTCTCGGCGGTGGTGTCGGCCGTGCGCACCGCCCGGGTCGAGACGACCGCATCCGGGGGCAGGTGCGCGGCGCCGAACGGCAGCCGGACGGTGAACGTGGTGCCCACCCCCTCGGCGCTGTCGGCCTCGATGGTGCCGCCGTGCAGGGCCACCAGTTCGTCGACCAGCGCCAGCCCGATGCCACTTCCCTCGTTGGACCGGGCCCGCACGTTCTCGATGCGGTGGAACCGCTCGAAGAGCCGGGGTATCTCCGCGGCGGGCACGCCGATCCCGGTGTCGGCGAACGTGATCACCGCCTGGTCCGCCTCGCATCGCACCCCGATCGAGATTGCGCCCTCGAAGGTGAACTTCAGCGCGTTGGACAGAAGGTTGAACACCACCTTCTCCCACATGTCGCGGTCCAGGTACACCGGTTCGTCCAGTGACGGGCAGTCCACCGCCAACGTCAGCCCGGCCCGGTCCACGGCGGAGCGGAACACGCCGGCCAGTTCGGCGGTGGTGGCGGCGACGTCGACGGGCTCGTAGCGCGCCTGCGTGCGCCCCGCTTCGATACGAGAGAACTCGAGCAGCGTGTTGACGAGCTTGGTGAGACGAAGTCCGTTGCGCCACACCACATCGAGTTCCTGGCGGGTCCGGTCGCTGACATCGTCGGCCTGCCGCAGTTCGGCTACCGGGTCGAGGATCAGCGTCAGCGGAGTGCGGAACTCGTGGCTGATGTTGGAGAAGAACGCCGTCTTGGCCCGGTCCAGCTCGGCGAGTTCGTCGGCCCGCCGCTGTTGAACCCGGTAACTGCGCGCCAGACCGAGGCCGGCCGCGATGTGACCGGCGACCAGGGTGACGAAGCCGCGGTAGGCGTCGTCGAGGGGGCGGTACCGGTTCAGCGCGGCCACCAGGAATCCGCTGGGGGAGCCGCCCTGCTGCAGCAGCGGCACCACCAGTGCCTGCATCGGCGCATCGGGCCAGTCCCCCGCAGGCACCTCGGCGTACTCCGGCGCATCGAGGTCCACCAGCACGGACTCCCCACGCGCCAGGGCCTGCATCGGCCACACCGCGTCACCGGCCGCGGACTGGGTCCGCGGCGCGGCCGGATGCCCGTGGGCGATCCCGGTGGCACCGGCAAGGACCGCGTCGCCGACGTCGTCGAACAGGTAGGTCAGCGTGAAGGGCAGGTCCCGCAGGTTCTGGCTCAGCTGGCGGTCGGCGAAGCTGAGGATCTCGCTCTCGTTGCGCACGACGCTCGGGTCGGACCCCAGGTCCCGCAGCGTGGCCATCCGCCGTTCCCCGATCACCTGCTGGGTGTCTTCGCTGACCACGCAGAGCATGCCGACGACATGATCGTGGTCGTCTCGCAGCGGGCTGTAGGAGAAGGTGTGATAGGTCTCTTCGGGATATCCTGCGCGCTGCAGGAACAGCAGCAGGGACGTGTCCCAGGTGGCTTCTCCGGTGGAGAGCACCTGATCGATGCGCGGGCCGATGTCCTTCCATATCTCCGCCCACACGTCCCGGGCGGGACGGCCGAGCGCCCAGGGGTACTTCTGGCCCAGGGTGTCGCGGCGGTATGCGTCGTTGCAGAAGAACGTCAGGTCGGGGCCCCACGCCATCCACATCGGAAACCTGGAGGAGAGCAGGATGCTCACAGCCGTCTGCAGACTCTGCGGCCAGCCCTGGGTCGGACCGAGCGCAGTGGCGGCCCAGTCGACCCGCGCGTGGTCGCGGCCGACGTCGCCGCCCGCAGCGAACAGCGCAGACGAGGAGGCGCTTTCCGCATCCACGTCAGCCACCGCCGATCGCGGCGTCGACCGACGGGTAGGGCCGCAGCGAGGACTGGAATGCGTCGACGGTCATCGAATCGATGTGGCCACCGGCAGACACCACCACCGCCGCATCAGAAACCTCCTGCCGTACGTCCAATCCCACGTGCGCATCCTCTTGTCACCGTCACTCGCGGCGGGTTACCCGATCAGTGTCCTGCACACACCCCTTCATTCCTCGGTGTCCACGCCGCCACCGCGGCCGGGAATCCGCTCGTGAGCGGTGAGCAGCAGGTGGTCGAACTGCCCGCGGAGAACCTGCGGATCGAAGCTGAGGGTCCCGAGTTCGGCGACGATCTGTGTCGCCAACAGGCGCAGCTTGGTGTTCGAATGCTGCG
>NZ_JBAUJB010000159.1:0-11956 GCF_049683355.1 Mycobacterium sp. | reverse complement strand
GGGGTGGGGGTGGCCAGCACGGCGACCCGGCCGGCGGCCGCCACCCGCTCCGCGACCGAGGTCGCCGCACCGACCAGATCACTGCGGCTCAGTGTCGTCCCGTCGATGCGAACCGCGTCGGCGATGTCGGCGTCGGCGGCGACCGCCGCGGGGTTCAAGGAGGCCAGCAGCACGGGGTTCGAGGCTACTCCTCATACTGACGCGGTGGATTCGATCCGGACCGAGGCGTCGCGCGAGGTGTACCGGAACAACTGGCTCACGATGCGTGAAGACGACATCCGCAGACCCGACGGCAGCAGCGGGATCTACGCGGTGGTCGACAAACCGACCTATGCGCTGGTGATCCCCCGCGACCAGGGCCCCGGCGGTGACCGCTTCCACCTCGTCGAACAGTTCCGCTATCCGCTGGGACTGCGGCGCTGGGAGTTCCCGCAGGGCACGGCGCCGGACAGGGCGGATCTGGACGGCACCGAGCTCGCCGCCCGTGAGCTGCGGGAGGAGACCGGGCTGCGCGCCGAGTCGATGACGGAGCTCGGCCTTCTCGACGTCGCTCCCGGCATGAGCAGCCAACGCGGCCGGGTGTTCCTGGCCACCGGGATCACCGAGGGAGACCACGACCGCGAGCACGAGGAACAGGACATGCGCAGCGCGTGGTTCACCCGTGTCGAGGTCGAGCAGATGATGGGCGACGGCGTGATCACCGACGCCCAGTCGATCGCCGCGTGGACGCTGATGCTGCTCGCCGAGCGCCGACAGTGAGCTTTGTTACGCGCGAACATCATTCGTCGGTGCGCTCCGATACCAACCCGTGACACAACCGTGCCCCGACGTGCCGTGTCGGGGTGCCACGTTGACAGTCGAGCCGACTAGGTTGCAGATGCCACAGATGGCACATTTTCGAGAAACCACGGTGAGGGAACCATGTCTGCCCGACGGGCCTGCATCGCACTTGCATCCGCGACACTGGTTGCGGTGGCGGGCGTTTGCACCGCGACCACGGCTGCGGCAGCGCGGCCGGACTGGAGTGGTCGCTACACCGTGGTGACCTTCGCATCCCAGAAGGTCGGCACCAGCATCGCCGCCCGCCAGCCGGAACCCGATTTCAGCGGTCAGTACACGTTCTCGACGTCCTGCGCCGGCACCTGCGTGGCCACCGCGTCCGACGGTCCGGCGCCCAGCAACCCCACCGTCCCGCAGCCGAGCCGCTACACCTGGGACGGCCAGCAGTGGGTCTTCAACTACAACTGGCAGTGGGAGTGCTTCCGGGGCGGCGACGTGCCCCGCGAGTACGCTGCGGCGCGGTCGCTGGTGTTCTACGCACCCACGCCGGAGGGGTCGATGTTCGGCACGTGGCGCACCGAGATCCTGGAAGGGATCTGCAAGGGCACCGTGGTCATGCCCGTTGCGGCGTATCCGACGTAACCCCGCGGTCACGCACAGGGAAAACTCCCGAAACCGACGGCTCCAAAGATGGGTCCACCGGCCCGGTCGCACTGCGGAAGGGCACCGCATGCAGGCGGGAGCAGAGCGTTGATGGCCACACTGGCGAAAATCCTGAACCAGGGCAATGCCGGCATGCGACCTGTGGACGAAGTGCCGCCGCTGAGGCGGTTGTTGCCCCTCGGGGTCCAGCACGTGCTGGCGATGTACGCCGGCGCGGTCGCGGTGCCGCTGATCGTCGGCGGCGCGATGGTGGGCGCCGGGCAGCTCGAACAGTCCGACATCGTGCACCTGATCATGGCCGACCTGTTCGTGGCCGGGATCGCGACCATCATCCAGGCCGTCGGCTTCTGGCGGTTCGGGGTCAGGCTCCCGCTGATGCAGGGGGTGACGTTCGCCGCCGTCGGCCCGATGATCACCATCGGCCTGAACCACGGCGTCACCACGATCTACGGCTCGGTGATCGCCTGCGGGCTGTTCATGATGTTGCTCGCCCCCGTCTTCGGCAAGCTGATCCGGTTCTTCCCGCCGCTGGTGACCGGCACGATCATCTTGATCATCGGGGTGTCGCTGATGCGGGTGGCGGCCGGCTGGTTCGGAGGCGGCAGCGCCGCCGGGACGGACTTCGGCGCCCCCGCCGCCATCGGGATGGGCTTTTTCACCCTCGCGACGATCGTCGTCATCGAGCGGTTCGCCCCCGAGAGCCTGCGGCGGGTGTCGATCCTGCTCGGGCTCGTCATCGGCACGGTCGTCGCGGTGCCGTTCGGCATGACCGACTGGGACCACATGGGCGATTACAGCTGGGTCGGCATCGTCACCCCGTTCCAGTTCGGGGTGCCGACGTTCGAGATCAGCTCGATCATCGCGCTGCTGATCGTCGGGATCGTGATCATGACCGAGACGACCGGCGACATCGTGGCGGTCGGTGAGATCGTCGACGAGAAGATCACCCCGCGCAAGCTCGCCGACGGCCTGCGCGCCGACGGACTGGGCACCGTGATCGGCGGGATCTTCAACACCTTCCCCTACACCGCGTTCGCCCAGAACGTGGGCCTGGTGGCGATCACCGGGGTGCGCACCCGCCACGTCGCGACCGTCGCCGGCATCATCCTGGTGGCGCTCGGTCTGCTGCCGAAGATGGCCGCCGTGGTCGAGGGAATCCCGCTGCCGGTGCTCGGCGGCGCCGGCGTCGCACTGTTCGGCATGGTCGCGGCCAGCGGGATCCGGACGCTGACCAAGGTGAAGTTCGACAACACCAACATCCTGGTCGTGGCGATCTCGGTCGGGGTGGCGATGTTGACCGAGGCCAAGCTCTACTACACTGACAGGTCGCTGTCGGACTCACCGGTGAACGTCGCGCTGGACCTGTACCACCAGTTCCCCGACTGGTTCCAGACGATCTTCCACTCCGGCATCTCGGCGGGAGCGATCACCGCGATCGTGCTGAACCTGTTGCTGAACAACAGAACTGACGACGACGCCGAAGTAGGCGACCTGGCGGCACACGACGCGCCACGAGGTGCGTTGCCGGACCCGCTGGACGCGTTGCGCGCCGCGGATCCGTCGACCCCGCCCGACGAGCTCGAGGCCCTGGCGCAGAAACGCCCAGAGTTGCACACCATCATCGTCACCAACCCGTCGACCTACGTGTCGACCTGCGACTGGATCAAGGGCCGGGGCAACCCGCAGGTCGACCAGGTGTATCAGAAGTGGGACGAGGTCACCGAGGGCAGATTCTCCAGACGCAGCCGCGAGTGACGTCGCACCGTTTGAGACTGCAACCACGGCGCCGATGTTCGAGAGGACCACGCCGTGAGCGCAGCCTCAACGCCCACGGGTCACCGGCGGCGTTCGGCCAGCGCCCGCAGGAAGAAGGTCAGGTTCGCCGGCCGCTCGGCCAACCGACGGACGAAGTAGCCGTACCACTGGGTGCCGAACGGCACGTACACCCGCACGTTGTTGCCCTCGTCAGCCAGCCGGCGCTGCTCGCCGTCCCGGATTCCGTAGAGCATCTGATACTCGAAATCGTCGACTCCGCAGCCGTTCTCCCGGGCAAGCGCCGGGACAGCGGAGATGATCTGCGGATCGTGGGAGGCCACCATCGGATAGCTGCTGCCCGCCATCAGCACGGTCAGACACCGCAGGTAGGAGTCGGTGATCGCGGCGCTGTCCCGGTAGGCGACCGAGGCGGGTTCCTCATAGGCGCCCTTGCACAACCGGATCCGTGCACCCTGGCCTGAAGCGGCGCCCGGCGGGGCGGCGAAATCCTGGCAGTCGGTATGCGTGCGTTTGAGGTAAGCCTGCAGCACCGTGCCGACCCAGTCGAAGTCGACACGCAGCTCACGCACCACCGACAACGTGGAGTCGGTGGTCGTGTGGTCCTCGGCGTCCACGGTCACCCACACACCTGCACGCTGGGCGGGTTCGCAGATCGCACGGGCGTTCTCCAGCGCGATCGTCTCCCCGTCCCGGGGTAGCGCCTGCCCCAGCGCCGAGAGCTTGATCGACACCTCCAGCGGCCGCACCCCGGCCGCGGCCCCGCCTCGCGTCGAGAAAGCCTCGATCAGCTGCAGATAGGCCGTGACAGTGGCCTCGGCCGTCTCCCTGTCGGTGACGTCCTCACCGAGGTAGTCGATCGACACCAGACGGTGGGAATTCCGGAGCTGCTCCACCGAATCCATCACGTCGGCGACACTCTCCCCGGGGACGAACCGGTGCACCACCTCGCGGGTCACCGGCAGCCGTTCTGCGGCCCGTCGCAGGCCGTCCTGCCTGCCGGCGGCCAGGATCACAGGCCGGGCGACGCTGCGGAACACACCCATGGGTCACTGCTCCATATGGGGGTAAAGGTGGTCGGTGGGCGGCACGAACGTCTCCTTGATCGACCGGGCCGACGTCCAGCGCAGCAGGTTCATCGCGGAGCCGGCCTTGTCGTTGGTGCCCGACGCCCGGGAACCGCCGAACGGCTGCTGGCCCACCACGGCGCCGGTGGGCTTGTCGTTGACGTAGAAGTTGCCCGCCGCGTGGCGCAGCCGACGCTCGGCCTGCAGCACCGCCGCGCGGTCGTCGGCGATCACCGCACCGGTCAGTGCGTACCGGGCACCGCCGTCGACGACGTCCAGGATGCGTGCATAGTCCTGGTCGGGGTAGACGTGCACCGCCAGGATCGGTCCGAAGTACTCGGTGGAGAACGCCTCATCTGACGGATCGTCGGACAGCAGTACCGTCGGCCGGACGAAATAGCCTTCGCTGTCGTCGTACTCTCCACCGACCGCGATCGTCACGTTGGCCGCGCTCTTCGCCCGCTCGATGGCTTTGACGTTCTTCGCGAATGCCCGATCGTCGATCAGCGCTCCGCCGAAGTTGGTGAGGTCGGTGATGTCGCCGAAGCGCAGCGCCTCGGTGGCGCCCAGAAAGTCGTCGCCCATCTGCTGCCACACCGACCGCGGGACGAACGCCCGCGACGCGGCCGAACATTTCTGTCCCTGGTAG
The DNA here is from genome assembly GCF_049683355.1 of Mycobacterium sp. Taxonomy (GTDB): domain Bacteria; phylum Actinomycetota; class Actinomycetes; order Mycobacteriales; family Mycobacteriaceae; genus Mycobacterium. Next base: position 7,024 of record NZ_JBAUJB010000159.1, on the reverse strand, counting down.
TCGAACGCGCCCCGGATCAACGCGGTGCGCAGCACCTCCGGCCGTGCCGAGGGGTGAGCGACCACAAAATCCTTGCCGCCGGTCTCCCCCACCAGCCGCGGGTAGGTGTCGTACCGGTCGATGTGTGTGCCGACCTCACGCCACAGGTGCTGGAAAGTCGCGGTCGACCCGGTGAAGTGGATGCCGGCAAGCCGTCGGTCTGCGAGCACCACGTCCGACACCGCCCGGCCGTCGCCGGCCAGCAGGTTGATCACGCCGGCGGGCAGCCCGGCGGCCTCCAGCACCTGCATGATCAGGTACGCGGCGAAGGTCTGGGTGGGTGCGGGCTTCCACACCACCGTGTTGCCCATCAGGGCGGGGGCGGTGGGCAGATTGCCGGCGATGGCCGTGAAGTTGAAGGGGGTGATCGCGTAGACGAAGCCTTCGAGCGGGCGGTAGTCGGTGCGGTTCCACACGCCGCGCGAGCTGACCGGTTGCTGCTCGAGGATCTGGCGCGCGAAGGCGACGTTGAACCGCCAGAAGTCGATGAGCTCGCAGGGCGAGTCGATCTCGGCCTGGTATGCGGTCTTGGACTGGCCCAGCATCGTCGCGGCCGCGATCTTCTCCCGCCATGGCCCGGCCATCAGATCGGCGGCCCGCAGGAACACCGCCGCGCGCTCGTCGAACGGGGTGGCCTCCCACTCGGCTTTGGCCGCCGTCGCCGCGTCGACCGCAGCGGCGGCGTCGGCGTGGTCGGCGTTGGTGAAGGTGCCCAGCCGGGCGGAGTGCCGGTGCGGTTGGACCACGTCGACGCGCTCGCCGGCCCCCATCCGGTGTCGGCCGCCGATGACGTGCGGCAGGTCGATCGCGGCGCCGGAAAAGCTCTGCAACGCCTCGGCGAGTCTGGCGCGCTCCGGTGATCGGGGGGCGTATTCGTGAACCGGCTCGTTTTGCGGTACCGGCACCTGAGAAATCGCAGCGATCGCGTCCATGCGGAAAGGATGCCCCTTAACAGCGCGTTATCCGATGGCTGATCGGACAAGCCCTGGCACACTGGATAGTCCAAACGGACAAGGCGTGGTGATGGCGGCGCAACAGGGACCGGGGCTCGGGCTGGGCCAGTTGCTGCTCGCCCTCGACCGCACCATGGTGACGCTCGTCGACGCACCGCGCGGACTGGACATGCCGGTCAGCACCGTCGCACTCGTCGACGCCGACGATGTCCGACTCGGCCTGGCGGTCGGGCCCGGGTCCTCGGACCTGTTCTTCCTGCTCGGGGTGCCCGACACCGACGCCGTCGACTGGCTGGAACAGCACGCGGACCGTCCCGCTGCCATCTTCGTCAAGGAGCCCACCCCGGCAGCGGTGGCACGCGCGGTCAGGCTGGGCACCGCGGTCGTCGCCGTCGACCCCCGAGCCCGGTGGGAACACCTGTACCGCCTGGTCAACCACGCCTTCGAGCATCACGGGGATCGTCATGACCCGCAGCGCGACTCGGGCACCGATCTGTTCGGGCTGGCGCAGTCGATCGCCGACCGGACCCGCGGCATGGTCTGCATCGAGGATGCCGACAGCCACATGCTGGCCTACTCGGCCTCCAGCGACGAAGTCGACGAGCTGCGCCGGCTGACGATCCTGGGCCGTGCCGGCCCGCCCGAGCATCTGGAGTGGATTGGGCAGTGGGGCATCTTCGACGCGCTGCGGTCCGGCGCGGACGTGGTGCGGGTCGACGAGCGGCCCGAACTCGGGCTTCGTCCCCGCCTGGCGGTGGGCGTGCACCTGCCCCCTGCCGACGCCGGCCTGCCCCCCGGCTTCGCCGGGACGATCTGGCTGCAGCAGGGGTCGACACCGCTGGCCGACGACACCGAGGAGATCCTGCGGGGCGGCGCGGTGCTCGCGGCGCGGATCATGTCGCGGCTGGCGGCGGCGCCGTCGCAGCATGCCGCGCGGGTGCAGCAGCTGCTCGGTCTGGCGGGCAGTGAGACCGACGATGTGGCGCTGCTCGCCCGCGAGCTCGGGATCCCCGGCGACTCCCGCGCCGCGCTCGTCGGTTTCCGCGGGCTCGGCGGGGCCGTGCCCGCGGATGTCATCGCATTGAGCGCCAGCGCATTTCGTCCCGATGCGCAAGTCGCCTCGACCGGCGACCGGGTCTATGTGCTGCTGCCGAAGATCGGCGCGGTGGCGTCGGTCACGTCATGGGCACGCGGGGTCGTGGCCGCGCTGCGCCGCGAACTCGGCCTCGATGCCCGCGCGGTGACGGCCGCACCACTGTCCGGGCTGATCGCCGCCCCGACTGCGCGCCACGAGGTCGACCGGGTCTTCGACAGCGCCCAACGCCATCCCGCCGCCATCAGCCGGGTGACCTCGCTGGACGAGGCGCGCACCACGGTGCTGCTCGATGAGGTCGTCTCGCACGTGGCGGCCGAACCGCGGCTGGTCGATCCGCGGATCCGCGACCTGTGCGCCCGGGACGCCATGCTCGCCGACACCCTGCGGGCCTACCTCGACGGATTCGGCGACGTCGCCGCGGTGGCACGGCAATTGCACGTCCACCCCAACACGGTGCGCTACCGCATCCGCCGGATCGAGAAACTGCTCGGCACGTCGCTGGAAGACGCCGACGAGCGCCTGGTGCTGGCCCTCGGGCTGCGGGCCGCCGACCGCTAGGAGTGCGCTGAATTACGGCGATCCGGGGGGGGTGACCTCTGGATGAGCTGGGGTGTGAGAATCGGCAGCCGACCGCACGCTTGGTGGATCGGGGACGCGGAAGAGTCATCCGGGCCGTGGAGGGCGCCTCGGCGGCCCCGGCGCAGGCTCGATTCGGCCCGACATCGCCGCCGATCGGGGCCGGCGGTGGCGTTGTCAGGCGGTTTGAGCTTGCAGAACCCAGACTCCTGCCGTGCGAGTGAGTCCTTGGCCGACGAGATTACGTAGATTGAGCCCGGCGGTGCGGCGGGTGAGCCACGCGTTGTTCTTCTCGGTACCGCGGTAGCGAAGTTTGAGGCGACGGCCGCCGCGGCTGGCGATTTGGGAGATGATCCGTTCCACGTTGGGCCGGAACATCCGGTACTTCTCACGCAGTTCAGGCTTGTCTGCCCAGTCACGGCGGGCTTGTCGGAGCAGGTCGTCTCGTTGGTGCAGAACGATTTTGCGGCCACTCTTGGAGTTCGTGCATTGCTCGAGGAGCGGGCATCTGCGGCACAGCGCACCGAAGCTGGCCACCCGGGTCCGGCTCAGCGGGCGGGTGTTACCGGCCGGGCAACCCACCGTGCCCGCTTGTTCGTCGACGGTGAAGTCGTCGACAGTGAACCCACCCTCGACAGGCACGGCCAGCGGCTTGGGCTTGATCACCGCCTCCTGCCCGGCGTCGTCGATAGCACCACGCAGATCCCCTGTGCCATAAGCAGAATCGCCGTACCACTCGCGTGTGGCCTGCTCACCTGCGTCGTCCTTCTCGCCTTCCGCGTCGCCCTGATCGGCGGCCAGGAACTTCTCCGCCACCCCCGGATCGGAGTTCTCCATCCCGGCCGCCTTGGTGAGCGCCTCGTCGGTGATGATCCCGGTTTCCGGCTCCGCCGCCACGTGCGCCCGATACCCGTCGCGGCGGGCCTCCGGCGACTTGCGGGTGTGCCGCGCATCCTGGTCCACCGTGGATATCACCCGGTCGGGGGCGACCTTGCGGCGATGCGCCACCGGCCGTCGGTGCCGTCGGATCCTTCGGCGGGTTCGACGTCCTGCCCGGCGACCAGCGCCAGCAACGCCAGCGCCGCGGCCACCGGCTCCCCGAGCTTGTCCTCATCGATCCCGGTGAGCGCCTCCAGCAGCGCGTTCGCGTCGTTGACCAGGGCCGAGACCAGCATGTCCTTGGCGCCGGGCTCGTCCCAATCGATCGCCGGCTTGCCGGGGCGGCTGTAGTCGTGCCCGGTGCACACCGTCGCGATCGCCTCGGTGGCGCCGGGCACGATCCTTCCGACCCGCCGGATCGCCGAGATCAGCTGGGTGATGGTGTCCTGGGTGGCGACCGCGTCGGCCAGGATGGTGGAATCCACCGCGCGTTTGCGGCGGCCACGCAGGATGCCGGTCTCCGCGACGACCTGCCGCACCGCCTCGTTGATCCGTTGCGGCCGCTTCGATTTCGCCAGCCGCTTACGCCAGTACACCAGTGTGGTCGAGTCGAATCCGTTGTGGTCCAACGCCATTCCGGTCGCGACCTTCCAGCGCAGGTCACAGCGGGCCGCGTCTGCGGTTTCCCGGTCCGACAGGTCATGCAGGGTCTGCAGTACCAGGATCGAGGCCATCACCGACGCCGGGATCGAGGGTCGTCCCCGCCCCGAGGGGAACAGGTCCTCGAACTCCTCATCGCCGAACACGTCCTGGCGATGTGCGGCCAAGAACGCGAACATGCTGCCCTCAGGCACCAGATGACCGACCAATGCCTCTGCGTCCAGCAGTTCCCGATCCACCCGCTCCACACCCTGCATGGGCCTATTTTCCCAGTTCAGAGGGATATTCCGGGGAGGCGCGCCGATTATTCAGCGCACTCCTAGCGGACGGCATCCGGCGAAGTTGTGCGTCACGATCGATCTTCCGCAGCACTGCCTTCCTGCACCGCAACGGATTCCGGCTCCGGTCCAGGACGTAGCGCCCACCAGCAAACCGCCAGCCAAGCGATGACGAACAGGATGCTTACTATGCCGTCGCTGATGAAGTGCACGCCGATGTACAAGCGCGCCGCGACCATGGCCGCGCCCAGCAGGAAGGCCAGCGCTACCGCGACGAAGCGCAACGGCGAACGCGACCACAGCACGATCAGCAGAGCAATCGACCCGTACAGCGCCATGGTGGCGGCGACGTGCCCGGACGGGAAGGACGACGTCGGCGGAAGACCCGGCGTCAGATGCTCGACCTCGGGCCGGGGACGGCCGACCACCTGCGAACTCACCAGGAACAGCACCACTTCACCGAACACCGCCACAAGGAGGAACAGCGACGGACGCCACCGGTCTGTCAACGCGAAGACCATTGCGGCCGTCACCAGCAGCACGGCGATAACCGATGAGGTGTCACCGAGTCGGCTGATCGTGAAGAAGACCTCGGTCAGGGCGTCCGACCGAATGTCGGCAAACCACTGCGCGGCCGCCGAGTCGATCGACCGCACCGCTCCCAGCGACGTGACCAGAAACCCCACCGCCACCACCGCTCCCCAGATCAGCACCGCGCCGACGAGAAGGTTGACGACGCTGTACCAGCCGGCGGGCAGTGGCGGGTCGTGCTCGGGGGCAGGCTGAAGGTTCTCCCGCTCCTCGGGTTCGAGGCCCTCGGTGAGTGCTGGACTGCCTCGACCGACCGCACTGTGCCAGCGCCGAAAAGCGATGGCGGTGAGGGTTATCCACCACAAGCCGAGCAGCCACCCGCCAAGCACATCCGAGGGGAAGTGCACGCCCAGCGCCACCCGGCTGACGCCGACCGCGACCACCAATGTCACCGCGGCGATGATCACCGCGCGCCGGAACCTGACCGGAACGACAGGCAGGAACACCAGCGCCAGCACGCCATAGGTGACGGCCGAACCCAGCGAGTGGCCGCTCGGGAAGCTCAACCCCGGCGCTGCCGCAACCGGATCTTGCACAATCGGCCGGGTCCGATCCACCAACTCCTTCACACCGGCGGTCAGGGCGTTGGCGCCCAACCCGGTCAGTGCGACGTAGACGGCAAGTGCCCACTCCCGCCGAATGGTCAGCCACCCGACGGCCACCGTCAACACGGTCCAAGCGAAGGCGGTACCGCCGAGGTTGGTGATTACCGTGAGGACGCTGGCCGCCCCCGGCGTAGTGGATACCGCCGAGTTGAGGGCGTCGATGGCTGACTCGTCCGCTTTCTGCAGTGGGTGCCAGCCGACGACGACCAGTGCCAGCAGAATCAGGAACAGCGCGCCGGATCCGACGAGGATGTAGGCGCTGGTCCGGTGCCGCACATCAGAGCCGGCCGGCCGGTGCCGACCGGCAGAACGCGTGCGGTTTTCGCAGTGCAGGTCACCGTCCGCCGGTTTGTCGTCTCGAGGAATGATGTTGCCGCCGTTCTCAGTTGGGTTCCCGTGGCGATTCGGTGTCGTTGCGCTACTGTTGCGGATCGGTGTCGACGTTGGTCGCGACGAGGAACTTCTCGTTCTCGAACACGGTGTAGACCGCAGGATCGACCAGGTCGTATTCCGTCACGTAGTCGGCGTAGATGAACGCTTCGCCGACCGTGCCGGTCACCTCAACCATGTTGCCCTGTTGGACATCGACCGGTTCGGCGCTGGTCACAAGCAGCGACTCGTCGCCCCAATCCTGGCCGCCGAGTTCGAACGACTGGGGTGACAGCACCTCGGTCACCTCGGCTTCGAGCGTCACCGTATCGCCGACGAACTCGTCGGTATCGCCGAAGTAATTCACATCGGTGATTTCCTCGACCGTCGGTTCCTCGGCCTCGTCACCGCAGGCGACAGCGCCGGTCAATACCAAGAGCGGCGCGGCGAACGCGGCCGACAGCACACGCGCACGGTGGGTCCGGTTGACATCTCGCATCGATCACCCTTTCGCTTCGCCGGGATTGACGGTCCCGGCCCACGGGACCGTTCGGTAGCGCTTGCCCACCGATCGGCCGCCTATGCCGCCACTCCGGCACTGTTATCGATTTGTTACAGATCGGCACCGCCCGGCCAGCCATGGGAATCCTCTTGGGCGCGCGGCCCGTTTAGGGGATCTACCCAGGGGTACGTGGGGTCGATGGCGCGTGCAATGCATAATCCGGGTCGGCCGTCCGACATCACTCAGAGAACACTCAAAGTGGCTGTCCAGCAACGCGAGTTGCGCTGAGCACGGCAGCTTCATGAGTTCGGTACCGCGCGTCCCCGAAACTGCTCGGTTGTCGGGTCACGAGCTAGACATCCCAGGTGCGTAAGTTGTCAAGCGGCGTCGGCGCCGGCGATGTTCTGGCGGTGCGACCACGCGGTGTGTTCGTCGTATTTGGTGTGGTGACGCAGGCAGCCGTGGAGGATCCCGAC
>NZ_JBAUJB010000158.1:0-6007 GCF_049683355.1 Mycobacterium sp. | reverse complement strand
CGACGCCGATCGTCCGAAGGTACGCATGCCCAAGTCCAAAGTCCGCAAGAAGAACGACTTCACCATCAACCCGGTGAGCCGGACTCCGGTCAAGGTGAAGGCGGGCCCGTCGAGCATCTGGTTCGTGGTGTTCTTCATCAGCCTGATGCTGATCGGGCTGGTGTGGTTGATCGTGTTCCAGCTCGCCGGCAGCGGTCCCGAGGTGCCCAGCATCCTGCAGTGGATGGCCGACCTCAACGTGTGGAACTACGCGATCGCCTTTGCCTTCATGATCACCGGGCTCTTGCTCACGATGCGCTGGCGGTGACCCCCAACCCGCCATGGGATGAATTCATTTCGTCTGCGTGGCGTTCTCCTGCGCGCAACCTGGCGGTCACCGGATCACATGGATGTGATTCATCCCCATTGGGGATAGCACTTGTGGATAACTGCGTTCGGCGCGGTAGAGGGGTGTGAATTGTCCACACAGCAAACACAGTGGGGTCCACCGACGGCGGGGGTCGTCGGCGCGGCCATCGGCGGCCTGATCTTGGGCGTCGGCGCTGTGACGCTGGTCACAGACCCGCCGGGGCGGCTTCTTGTGGGCCTTGCCGCAGTCGGATTACTGGTGTTTGCAGTCATGTCGTGGCGCGCACGTCCAAAGCTGGCAATCGCCGACGGTTCTCTGGTCTACCGCGGGTGGTGGCGGACCCGTCAGCTCGGGCACGACGACATCCGGCTGATCCGCATCACGGAATTCCGCCGGATCGGCCGCAAGGTGCGCCTGTTGGAGATCGACACCACCGACGACCGGCTTCTGGTGCTGAGCCGCTGGGACCTCGGCACCGACCCGCTCCGGGTGCTCGATGTACTCACCGAGGCAGGTTTCGCCCCCGGCACTTAGCCGCGGAACTGTATTCCAGCAGCGCTTTTTTCGAACTTCTGCTGCTGGAATACCGTTCCGGCGAGGGTCAGGAGATGGTGATCGACTCGATCACGACGGCCTCCGTCGGCCGGTCGCTGCGGTCGGTCGCGGTGGTGGCGATGGCGTCGACGACCTTCTGCGACTCAGGGTCGACGACCTCGCCGAAGATGGTGTGCCGGCGGTTGAGGTGCGGCGTCTTGCCCACCGTGATGAAGAACTGCGAACCGTTGGTGCCGGGGCCGGCATTGGCCATCGCCAGCAGGTACGGCTTGTCGAACTGCAGCTCCGGGTGGAACTCGTCGGCGAACTGGTAGCCGGGTCCGCCGCGGCCGGTTCCCGTCGGATCCCCGCCCTGGATCATGAAGCCGTCGATGACCCGGTGGAACACCGTGCCGTCGTAGAACGGGCCCGAGGATCCGCCTGAGGCGTTCTCGGTGCTGTAGTCCTTGGTGCCCTGCGCCAAACCGACGAAGTTCGCCACCGTCTTGGGGGCGTGGTTTCCGAAGAGGGCAACCTTGATGTCGCCGCGATTGGTGTGCAGGGTCGCGGTCGCTGTCTGAATGGAGCTCGTCACGGGAAGCCAGTGTGCCACGCCCCGTCTGCCGTCCATCCGGGCACCTTGCGCTCGCCGAGGTGGCAGGCTGGAGAACCGACGTCCGTCCGTCCGGAAGAGGTGGGTTATGAGCTCCAAGACCGTGGTCCGATTGACCCCGAGCCAGCGGCTCGGCCGGGGCCTGAAGAATTCGGTGGCCGGCCCGGTGGACGTCACCAGGGGAGCGGTGGGTGTCGGGCTGGACTCGGTGCGCTCCTCGGCCGCATGGGTGGGCAACCGCTATCAACGCGGACGGGTCGCCCGCCAGTTGAAGGCCGATCTGGCCACGGCGCAGGACTCCATCTCCGCGGAGATCTCGGCCGCCCAGGAAGTCGTCGCCGGCCTTCCCGACGCGCTGGACAAAGCGCGACGGTCCCGCGGCCGACGCCGCCCGGTCCTGCTGGCGGGCATCGGCCTCGCGGTGCTGGCCGGGGGAGCGGCCGCGTTCACGATCATCCGCCGCTCGACGCAGCCGGAGCCGTCGCCGCTGCCGCCGAGCGTCGAAGTCGCCCCCCGCCCGTAGCGCACACCTCCTGATCATGGCGGTCTCGGTATTCGATCTGTTCTCTATCGGCATCGGTCCGTCGAGTTCGCACACCGTCGGCCCGATGCGGGCCGCGGGGCGGTTTGTCGCAGCTCTGGCAGCCGACGACTTGCTCGGCGACGTGTCCCGGTTGCGGGTCGAGCTTTTCGGCTCACTGGGCGCGACGGGCGCCGGGCACGGCACCCCCGGTGCTGTCGTCCTCGGGCTGGAGGGGTTCGACCCTGAAACCGTCGATCCCACCTCCGCACGCACCCGCGTCGAGGCGGTCGGATCCGAACGTCGATTGCTTCTGCCCGGCGGGCACGCCATCGAGTTCGACCCCGCGGACGACATCGTTCTGTCGTTGCAGGCCATGGATTTTCACAGCAACGGCATGGTGTTCACCGCCCTGCACGGCGATGGGTCCACGCTGGCGCGGCGGGTGTACTACTCGGTGGGTGGCGGGTTCGTGGTCGACGAGGACGAGGCCGCGACGGGCACCCGCGACGACACAGAACTGCCCTTCCCGTTCCGCACGGGCACCGAACTCGTCGCGTTGGCTGACGAAAACCGCTGCAGCATCGCCGATCTCGTCTCCCGCAACGAAGAAGCCCTCGGCAACGGGGCGCGCCTGCGCGACGGACTCCTGCGGATCTGGGCGGCGATGCGAGAGTGCGTGGATCGCGGGTTGCAGACCGGCGGGACGCTGCCCGGTGGCCTGCGGGTACGCCGCCGGGCCCACGCACTGGCCGACGCGCTCGAGTCCGACCCGTCCGATCCGCTCTACGCGATGGACTGGGTGACGGTGTACGCCCTCGCCGTCAACGAGGAGAACGCCGCCGGTGGCCGGGTGGTGACCGCACCGACCAACGGTGCCGCCGGGATCATTCCCGCGGTCCTGCACTACTACTGGCGGTTCGTCCCGGGCGCGACGGAGGACCGCGTAGTCGAGTTCCTGTTGACCGCCGCCGCGATCGGACAGCTGTTCAAGGCCAACGCCTCGATCTCCGGGGCCGAGGTCGGTTGCCAGGGGGAGGTCGGCTCGGCGTGCTCGATGGCCGCGGCCGGCCTGGCCGCGGTGCTGGGTGGCACCCCCGCCCAGGTGGAGAACGCCGCCGAGATCGGCATCGAACACAACCTCGGCCTGACGTGTGACCCTGTCGGCGGGCTGGTCCAGATCCCGTGCATCGAGCGCAACGCCGTCGCGTCGGTGAAGGCCATCGTCGCCGCGCGAATGGCCCTTGCCGGCGACGGCACCCACCACGTCAGCTTGGACACCGCGATCAAGACGATGCGTGAGACCGGCGCGGACATGGCCGCCAAGTACAAGGAGACGTCGTTGGGCGGGTTGGCGCTCAACGTGGTGGAGTGCTGAGCCGAGTGCTGAGTGGCGTGCTGATCCGCGCCCAGGTGTAGCCGACCCGCCCCAGGGGGTATGGATGCCTGCTGGAGGGTCCGACAACCGAGAGGCGCACATGAGCACCAGGGACGACGTGAAAGAGGATCTGGCCACGGTCTATCCCCGGCTGACGCGGCCCGACGTCGAGCGTGTCGTCACCCTGTTGGCACAGGCACCCGCGACCGACAGCGGCAAGAGCATCGCCACCGCGTTGAAACCCATGGTGCCCGAGGTGTCGCAACGGCTCGATTCGCTGTCGGCGGAAGACGTCACCGAGTATCTGCGGCTGCTTCAGGGGGCGGGGACGATGGTGCTTCAGTCCTGGAAGGAGCCGGACGCGGCGGGCCCCGGGATCGGGCAGATCCAGTCGTTCATCGACACCCTCGAGGGCTGACGGGCTCGCAGTTCGAGGTATCGGCCTCTGCCGGCGTTCTCGGGGACTAGCGTCGTATGGGTCTCGGCGAGGGGACGGCGCCGATGTACGCCGACACCGAGGAAACGCACCCATGATTCTCACCGAAGCATTCCTGGCCGTGAAAGCCGACTTCACCGACGGAGCGCTCAATGTGAGCGGTGGATTGCTCGGCACCATGTATGTGCCCTCACCGCTGGAATACGGTTCTGGGGACGTGCCGACAGGAAGCTTCTACCTCGTCAGCCTGTTCCGGACCAGTCCGAATGACCACCAGAAACCGTTCGGGCTGACGATCGAGTTCATCGATTCCGATGGTCTGAGGCAGGTTGTCGCCCGGAACACCGTGGTGTTCGACGATCCGGCTGAGGGCGCGGGCTGCTGGGTCTCGCCCATCACCCTGGCCAGTCCCAAGCCTGGCCAGGTCTTCTTCACCGTCAGTGTCGAAGGTGGCGGAAAGCCCGTGAGCATTCCGGTTCAAGTCCGCCAGCGCTGACGCCGAGCTTCTGGCGATTTCGTGTGGAGCCTAGGAGATTCGAACTCCTGACATCTGCCTTGCAAAGGCAGCGCTCTACCAACTGAGCTAAGGCCCCCGGGTACCTACCTATCGGGAAGGCATGTCGGTGGTGGTGTACCACACCTCGTCGCCGTGTTGGGCCCGCCACACCACCAGTGCGGCGGCCGCTGCGACTGCAGCGGCGAACAGGAGCACCATCTTCATCGATGCACACCTTTCCGTGGGGCTAGGAGGACTCGAACCTCCGACCTCTTCGTTATCAGCGAAGCGCTCTAACCGCCTGAGCTATAGCCCCGTGAACCACTAACGGGGGACGCCCGCGAGCGGGCGCCGAGCGACGAGATTACCGCACCGGTGAGCTGTGACCCAAACCCGAAAGCGCGGCACCTCAGTCGCGGTCGGCGAGAGTGACCTCGACGCCGCCCACCAGGTCGGTCGTGAGGTTGTAGATGAACACCCCGATCGTGGCCGCGGCGGTCATCAGCACGATGTTGACCAGTCCGATCAGCGCGGCCCCACCGAAGACGGTGCCACTGGACACCAGCTCACCGCCGGCGCTGCCGCTGGCGCTTGTCAACAGGTCGCCGACGTTGCTGTTGAGCTTGCTCCACACACCCATGCCGCCGAGCACCAGATACAGGAACGCCACCGCGATCATCCAGACGAAGAACATCGCCACCGAGAGCACCGACGACACCTTCAGCGCGCTCCACGGATCGATGCGCCGGATCTGCATGCTCGCCCGCACCGGCCCCTTGTGCGTCCGCGCGGCGACCTGCACCCTTCCAGGTGCCTGCGCTTTGTCCGGACCCTTCGCCGACTGCTCGGACGACGGCCGCTCGGCCGGCTTGCGCTGCTGCTGCGGCCGGGGGGGTGGACCCGACAGATCCGGGATCTCGCTGGCGTAGGCCGCCGGGGCGCCCTCACCGCGGCCGCCGTGCTCGGGGCGACCCGGCTCGGCGCGTACCACGTCGGTGCGCTCATTGCGCGTACCGGCGTCGGCTTCCGAAGCGCTGCCGGACGCCGGCGAACCCGCGATGAAGCGGTTCAGCCGGGCGTCCAGACCCGGCGGGTTGCTCCGGGGACTGTCACCGGACTGCTGCCCCTCGGAGGGCTGCTGGTGCTGCCGACGGGTGGCCGGGCCCCGCTGCCATGGCGGGACGTCGCCAGAATCGGCACTGCGCGCCGGCCCGGAGCCCGACGGCGGCGCATTGCGCGCCGCCGAGTTCCCCAGCGAACCACCTTCATGGCCGGGTGCCGAGGGTCCGGACCCGGAGCCGTTGGCCCCGCCGGACCCCTCACCCGCACGCGGGTATCCCGGCTCGTTAGGTGAGCTCACCTGAGGCTCCTTAGCTCAGTGCCTGCTGCCTGCGCAGTCGGCGTCGCGTTACGAGTCTTCCAACTCGTCCGCTGCGTCATCGTCGGCATCTTCTTCGGCGTTGCGCGCAACGGCAATCAGTGTGTCGCCATCGCCGAGGTTCATCAAGCGCACGCCCTTGGTTTGCCGTCCGGCCTTGCGCACCTGACGTGCCCTGGTCCGGATGACACCTCCGGTGGAGGTGATGGCGTACAGCTCGGTGTCGTCGTCGACGATCAACGCTCCGACCAGAGTGCCACGTCTGCGGTCGTACTGGATCGTGAGGATGCCTTTGCCGCCGCG
>NZ_JBAUJB010000157.1:0-4210 GCF_049683355.1 Mycobacterium sp. | reverse complement strand
TGTCGGCGATCAGCGATCCCACCCTCCCCGGCCGTTGGTGGGAGGTCTTCATCGGCGTGATCAGTCTGATCGCCGGGGTGATCCTGCTGGCCTCGCCGTTCGAGTCGCTGGCGACGCTGACCATGGTCGTCGGCATCTGGCTCATCGTGATCGGCGTGTTCGAGGTGGTCTCGGCCTTCGGCATCCGCGCGGCGAGCAAGAAGATGACCGGTTCGGGCCGACCGGACGGGCCGATGGAACCGAAAGAAGAAGTTGCGGCTTCATCGCCTGAATAAAGAGGCCAAAAGCCCCTAGCGCCGCTGGCCGGAATAGCTACTACACTCTGTCGTAGACGTAGTAGATGGATCGGTAGAGCCCTGGGAGTGGCGCATGGACGCACTGGACGTGTCTCGATGGCAGTTCGGTATCACCACCGTCTATCACTTCATCTTCGTTCCGCTCACGATCGGGCTGGCCCCTCTCATCGCGGTCATGCAGACGGTGTGGGTGGCCACCGGAAACCCGGCCTGGTACCGGTTGACCCGGTTCTTCGGGAAGCTGTTCCTGATCAACTTCGCGATCGGGGTGGCCACCGGCATCGTGCAGGAGTTCCAGTTCGGCATGAACTGGAGCGAGTACTCCCGGTTCGTCGGTGACATCTTCGGAGCGCCACTGGCCTTCGAAGGTCTGATCGCGTTCTTCTTCGAGTCCACCTTCATCGGGTTGTGGATCTTCGGGTGGAGTCGGCTTCCGCGGCTGGTGCACCTGGCATGCATCTGGATCGTCGCGTTCGGCGTGAATGCGTCGGCGTTCTTCATCATCGCCGCGAACTCGTTCATGCAGCATCCCGTCGGCGCCAGATTCAATCCGGAGTCCGGTCGGGCCGAGCTCGTCGACTTCGGTGCGCTGCTGACGAACAACACCGCAATCTGGGCGTTCCTCCACGTGATCGGGGCTTCGCTGCTGACCGCCGGCGCGTTCGTGGCGGGGGTCTGCGCGTGGCTGATGGTCCGGTCCCCGGCCGGAGAGGGGGTCGAGGCGCAAACCATGTACCGCCCTGCGGCGATCCTCGGCAGCGTCGTCGCGTTGTTCGCCGCGATCAGCCTGCTGGCCACCGGAGACGTGCAGGGCAAACTGATGTTCGTTCAGCAGCCGATGAAGATGGCGTCCGCGGAATCGTTGTGCCACACAGAAACCGACCCCGATTTCTCGATCCTGACCGTGGGCACGCACAACAACTGTGACAGCATCACCCGAGTCATCGAGGTGCCCTACGTACTGCCGTTCTTGGCCGAGAGCAAATTCTCTGGGGTCACCCTGGAAGGAGTCGAGGACCTCCAGCAGCAGGCAGAGCAGCAATTCGGACCGGGGAACTACCGGCCCAACCTGTTCGTCACCTACTGGGCGTTCCGGGCGATGATCGGACTACTGCTGGTTCCCGTGGCATTCGCGCTGTTGACGCTGTGGCTCACCCGGCGGGGCCGGATACCCGACCAGCGGTGGTACGGCACGTTGGGCATCCTCACCATCCCGACACCGTTCCTCGCGAGCTCCGCGGGCTGGATCTTCACCGAGATGGGCCGTCAGCCGTGGGTGGTGGTGCCCAACCCGACAGGTGACCAGATGGTGCGAATGACGGTGCAGGAAGGCGTGTCCAACAACGCCGCCGGGACAGTGCTGTTCTCGCTCGGGGTCTTCACGCTGCTCTACGGCGCGCTGGCGGTGGTGTGGTTCTACCTGATGCGTCGATACGTCACCGAAGGTCCGCAGGAACACGACTCAGAGCCCGCCCCGCCGACACCGCCCGACAAGGACGACGTCGCGCCGTTGTCGTTCGCCTACTAGGAGAGATCGATGCCACTTCACGAACTGTGGTTCTATCTGATCGCCGTGATGTTCCTCGGCTTCCTGGTGCTCGAGGGGTTCGACTTCGGGGTGGGCATGTTGATGGCACCCCTGGGTTCGAGCGGTGAAGGTGATCCCGACGACCGCCGGCGCGCGATACTCAACACCATCGGACCCGTCTGGGACGCCAACGAAGTGTGGCTGATCACCGCCGGCGCCGCGATGTTCGCAGCGTTCCCCAACTGGTACGCCACGCTGTTCTCGGCGCTGTATCTTCCATTGCTGGCAATCCTTTTCGGCATGATCCTGCGGATCGTCGGAATCGAGTGGCGGGGCAAGATCAACGATCCGCAGTGGCGGCGGTGGGCTGACATCGGCATCGCACTGGGTTCGTGGCTGCCCGCCATCCTGTGGGGGGTCGCGTTCGCGATCCTGTTGCGCGGCCTTCCCATCGACGCCGACGGACAGTCCCTCGCCGGTGTCGGTGACGTGCTCAGCCCGTACACGCTGCTCGGTGGACTCGCCACCGCCTCGTTGTTCGCGTTCTACGGATCGGTGTTCATCGCGTTGAAGACCTCCGGTGTCCTTCGCGACGATGCCTTGCGATTCGGCCGCGGGTTGTCCATCCCGGCGATCGTGCTCGCCGGCGCGTTCGGGCTGTGGACCCAGCTCGACTACGGCAAGTCGTGGACGTGGCTGGCGCTGGGGGTCGCGGTGCTGGCGTTGCTGGCGTCGGTGGCCCTGGTGTGGCGCGGCACCAGGGAAGGCTGGGCCTTCGCGTCGATGGTGCTCGTCATCGCCGCGGTGGCGGTGCTGATCTTCGGCTCGATGTACCCGAACCTGTTGCCCTCGACGCTGAACCCCGACTGGAACGTCACCATCGAGAACGGCTCGTCGACCCCGTACACGTTGCGCATCATGACCTGGGCGTCGCTGGCCCTGCTCCCTCTGGTGATCGGTTACCAGGCATGGTCTTACTGGGTGTTCCGCAAGCGGATCAGCGCCGACGGCATACCGGCTTCCATCGGATTGTCGAGGCGCCGGTCCTGACAGAGAACACGCGCGCCCCCATCGACCCGCGGCTCTGGCGGGTCTCCGGCGCGATGCGTCGTTTTCTGGTCGCCACCACGGTGTGCGGCGTGCTGACCGCGGCGTGCACCATTTCGTCGGCGGTGGTGCTCGCCGGCATCGTCGCCCGGGTCATCACCGACCCCGCCTCACGTGGGCTCGACCAGCACCTCGGCTCCATCGTCGTCCTTTCGGCGCTGTGGACGGTTCGCACCCTGATCCAGTGGGTGCAGGGCAGGCTCGCGCAGCACGGCGCCAGCTCGGTGATCGCCGACCTGACCGACCAGGTGCTGACCATCGCCACCGCAATGCCGCCGCGTGAGCTCGCGCGCCGCCGTGACGATGCCGCCGTCGTCGTGACCCGCGGGCTGGACGGATTGCGGTTGTATTTCACGACATATCTGCCGTCGCTGTTCCTCGCCGCGATCCTGACACCGGCCACCGCTGCGGTGATCGCACTGTATGACTGGCAGTCGGCGGTGATCGTGCTGATTGCGCTGCCGCTGATCCCGATCTTCATGGTGCTGATCGGCCTGGCGACCGCGGAGAGGTCCGCGGCGGCGTTGACCGCGATGTCGACGCTGCAGTCCCGACTGCTCGACCTGGTGGCCGGGCTGGCCACGCTGCGCGCACTCGGACGCGCCCAGGGGTCGGTCGCCCGCATCGCCGAACTCGGTGAGGCGCATCGGCGTTCGGCGATGGCGACGATGCGGATCGCCTTCCTGTCGGCGCTGGTGCTCGAACTTCTCGCGACCCTCGGGGTCGCGCTGGTGGCGGTCAGCGTCGGCATGCGACTGGTGTACGGCGAGATGACCTTGGTGGCGGGCCTGACCGCGCTGCTGCTCGCGCCGGAGGTCTTCTGGCCGCTGCGCCGCGTGGGTGCGGCGTTTCACTCCGCACAGGACGGAAAAACAGCGGTGGAGGCCGCATTCCGGTTCATCGACGCGGCTGCCCCGGCGCCGAAGGGCACACAAATCGTGGTGGCGCCGGTGACGGTGCAGATCGACGATCGGGCGGTGCGGCCCGGCCGGGTGACGGTGCTGACCGGTCCGAACGGGATCGGCAAGACCACTCTGCTGCAGGGGATCCTCGGGCTGGAACCCGCGGGAGGCGTGCGGGTCAACGGTGTTGATGTGGCCGAACTGGATCTGCAGCAATGGTGGTCGAAGATCGGATGGCTGGCCCAGCGGCCCGTGCTGATCCCCGGCACCGTGCGGGAGAACCTGGAGCTGTTCGGCCCGGTGCCCGATCTGATGGCGGCGTGCCGGCTGGCGTGCTTCGACGGCGTTGTCACCGGGCTTCCCGACGGGCTGCAGAC
>NZ_JBAUJB010000156.1:0-10059 GCF_049683355.1 Mycobacterium sp. | reverse complement strand
CGCCGACCCCGCGCAGCGCGGTGTCGGGTACCGGGAACACCGCCAGCGAGCGGTCCGCTGCCGCGCCGATCAGCGACGCCAACTCGTCGACCGGGATCCGGCGACCGCCGGCCATGTAGCGGCGCGGCCCCTTCCCCGGCTCCAGCAGCGCGACGTGCAGCGCCGCGAGGTCACGGACGTCGACGACGATCCAGGCCGCGCTGCGTCCGGGCACCCCACGCATCTTGATCGCGGCCTCGACACCTTCGGCCGCCTCGCCGAACTGCTCACCGGCCGGCGGCCCCAGCACCATGCCCGGATAGGTGATGTCGACCGGCGCACCGCCGTCCTGCAGGCCGCGCGCGTACGCCTCGACGACGGCCTTGGACTTGCCGTAGCCGTCGCTGCCGCCCACCACGGGCAGGTCGGCGTGCAGCACCTCGAGGTCGGGGCGGAACAGCGCGGTGAAGCTGGAGACGTGGATGATCGGGTCCAGGCCTTTGGCGGCCGCTCCCCCGAGCACGTAGCGGGCACCCTCGAGGTTGGTGTGCAGCATCTCGTCGGCGCGGCTGGGATCGGTGGAAACCATTGCTGCGCAATGGATCACCGAGTCACACCCGTCCAGGGCGGCATTGACCGAGTCGGCGTCGGAGATGTCGCCGAGGACGGAGTCAGCGACGTCGACGCCGATGCTGCCCGCGCTGGCGGTCAGTCGTTCGACGCTGCGCACCAGGAACCTCACGTGGTGACCGCTGTCCTGGACTGCCTTGGCGGTCCATGCGCCGACGAAGCCGGTGCCACCCGTGATCAGTACTCTCATCTGCCCCTCCGGTACGGTCGCTGTCGCCCGCAACCGTACCGAGGCTCAATAGCGCACCCGGAAGCCGCCGATCAGACGGATCAGATTGCCGTCGGGATCGGTCAGCGTCGACAGCCGCACGCCCTTGTCGGCCTCGACGACGGCCTGCGGCTCCAGCCCCCGGCCGGCCGCCGCGGCGAGGTGCGCGTCGAGGTCCTCGACCGCCAGATTGAACAGGCTCGACCCGGCACGGTCGGGGTCGACGAACACCTGCAGCCAGCCCTGCGGCGTCACCTGCCATTCGGCCAGCGTGGCCATGGGTTCGTTGTCGGGTTGCCTGCCGAACAACGCGCCGTACCACCGACGACTGGCCTGCAGGTCCGACACGGCCACCACGGCCAGCACGTGTTCGATCGCCATCGCTGATTCCTTCCGTCGCTTGTTGGTATGACCGGCGCCGGAGCACAAAGTCATCGACGCGTCGCCAGGCCGCGGACGGTACATTGCCTGGCTAGGCAATCGAGCACGCCGAAACCGCGGCATTGCGCCATTGAACTCTGGCAACGTCAGGTCTTCCATGGGTCCGCGACGTCTTATATGGTTTGCCCACGGCATATGTCCGGTTTGCTGAGGGGTGGAGCGGGCCCCGTGTTCGCCACGAAGGTGGCGGAAACGGGGCCTGTCCCTTGCCATGGCAAGCTGAGCTTGTGGAGCCCGTCGAGATCAATGCCGGCACCTGGTACCTGCGTGCGCTGCGCGCGGACGACCGAGTCGACGACCGGCCCGCGCTCGCCGACCTCGGCGAACACACCCCCGACTACGTGAATAAACAAGCGGCACAGTGGGATTCGGAAACGCTGTGCTCGTGGGCGGTGTGCGAGCCGACGACCGGCGAACTGCTCGCCGAGGTGACGCTGGACCCGGCGACCGGAGCCATCGACACCCGGGCGCGCCCCGGCCACGAGAACGCCGCGCAGACCGGGGCGGACGCGGTGCGGCGGTTCGCGCAGGCGATGTTCGGCCGATAGCGGCGGCTCACCGCTCGTCGACGTCGAGTCCCGAGGCCAGATCCGCGCAGTCGACTGTCACCACATCGTCACGGGTTCGCAGGAACGGCCCGGCGCCCTCGTCGCCGCTGAGCGCGTCCAGCAGCGGCGGCCAATGTCGGCGCGCGATCGCCACCGGGTGACCGGGGCGTTCACCGTAGCGCGCCCGGGCCAGCCCGGAACCCGACGATCGGGCCGCGGCCACCACCCGGCGCACCGCCGCGGCGCCGATGTCGGGAGTATCGACGGTGGTCAGAACCGCGTACTCGGTGATGTCGGACAACGAGAGCAGGCCGGCACGCACCGACGCACTGACGCCGTCGGACCAACGTTCGGCGACGACGGCGCGCGCCGGTGCTGGTACGTCCACGAGCGCGGCGCCCAACACCACCACGACGTCGCCGCAGCCGCCGTCGCGCAGCGCCGACACCCCCAGCCGCAGCCACCGCCCACCCTCGGCGAGGACCTTCGGCTGTCCGTAGCGCACGCCCGAACCCGCCGCGAGCAACACACCTGAAACCGACATTTCTTGTGACACAGCGTGTTTCGCCTTACAGTCGGCGGTACATGGCGTCATCCCCGAGCCCGACCTGAATATTTGGTAATAAGCTCCGACAATAATTGTCCAAGATCACCACGAGGGCGTAAGGTTCAGAGCACGGGTTGAATTCACAGCCTTCTGGAAGCGTCATTGTCAACACGGACACCGTCCGTCTCGGCTTTGAGACCAAGGGCCCACCTTGACGTGAACCAAAGTCGAATCACCACGCATTCCGACTGATGGAGTCACACAAATGTCCCAGATCATCGATCAACATCCCACCCCAGCTGAGCGCGTCGACTGCCACACCGCGCAGTTCGAGATCTCGTGGCCGCAGCCCCTCACCGCCGTCGTCGCCGCACACGGCGAACTGGACGCGGCAAACGGCGCCGGTTTTGTCGAGTACGCCATGCTTCACGCCAAAGACACCGACCGGATGGTCATCGACCTGTCCGGGCTGACCTTCTTCGCGACCGCGGGCTTCACCGCGCTGCACACGCTGAACGTTCAGTGCGTCAAAGAAGAGATCCAGTGGGCGATGGTGCCCAGCCCCGCGGTCGAGCGTCTGCTCAGGATCTGCGACCCGGACGCGACCCTGCCGATCTGTCCCGCTGTCGACGCGGCACTCACCGCGGTGCACAACGACCCGCCCCGGCTACTGCAGCTGGCCACGGAGACGAGTTAGCGACTTCGCCAGCAGGCGGGACACGTGCATCTGTGAGATGCCGACCCGCTCGGCGATCTGAGTCTGCGTCATGGACTCGAAGAAGCGCAGCACCAGGACTGTCCGCTCACGCTCCGGCAACGCCGCCAGCAGAGGCCGCAACGCCTCCCTGTTCTCGATCTGATCGAGAGTGCTGTCGACGTCGCCGAGCGTGTCGGCGATCGCCGGCGCTTCTTCGCTGCCGCTACCCCCGCTGTCGATCGACAGGGTGTTGTACGAGCTGCCGGCGACCAGACCCTCGATCACCTCGTCGCGGTCCATCTCCAGCTCGGCGGCCAGTTCGCTGGCCGTCGGCGCGCGGCCGAGCCGCTGTGACAGGTCGGCGGTGGCCCCGCCCAACCGAAGATGCAGCTCCTTGAGCCGTCGCGGCACCTTGACCGACCAACTGTTGTCGCGAAAGTGCCTGCGGACCTCGCCCATGATGGTGGGCACTGCGAACGACACAAAATCCGACCCGGCGGTGACATCGAACCGGATGACTGCGTTCACCAGGCCCACCCGAGCGACCTGCACCAGATCGTCGCGTGGCTCGCCCCGACCGTCGAACCGGCGGGCGATGTGATCGGCCAGCGGCAGGCACCGCTCGACGATGCGGTCACGCTGCCGCAGAAACTTCGCCGACCCCTCCTCGAGCTCGGCCAGTTCGCGGAACATGTCGGCGACGTCCGCATATTCAGAGCTCGACCGTTTCGACGAACCCTGTGAAGACGATCGTGTCACCGCAGCGAACTCGCTCGCCTCGTCGTCATCGAGATGCCGAACTGCTGGCCCTGGTCAGCTGACTGGCCGTTGGAAAACGTGGACACCTCGTCGGTGAGCGAGCTGAGCACATGCCAGCTGAAGCTGCCCGGGGCGAGGATGTCGGTGCTGTCACAGGTGGTCGAGGCGTGTACGACGAGCGCCTCGGGCTGCGGCTCGACCACCAAGAGAAGGGTGGCGTCGGGCACGGCGGACCTGATCAGCCGGGTACAGGCTTCGTCGACAGCCAACCGCAGATCAGCGACCGCATCGAAGTCGAGATCCTCGAAGGTGCCGATGGCGGCGACCAGGGTGCGCAGCACCGCGAGATTCTCCAGCGTGGCGGCAACTCTGAGCTCTACCGACTGGGCACCCTGGCTCTGCCCATTGCTGTGGCTCGCGACATCAGCCATCTGACCTCCCGGAAACTTGCAAGCGAGACTACCCCAGCCGTTGCCCTGGCTATTCATGGGCGCGGGGGGCAGTCGTGGACAACGTTATGCCAAGACCCGGGTCGGGTAACCAACCATCATGGAGGAAATCAGGCGACCCGCCGAAACCGGACCCCGGCGCAAGCCGCTGCGCGGCACCCTGGTCACTGCGGGGGTGGTGCTGGGGATCCTCGTCCTCGTGGCGGTGGCGATTTATGCCGGCGCGTTTCTGATGCTCGCGCCGATGATGCAGTGAAGCCGAGAGCCTGCATCTCGATCCGGAAGACGTCATGGTCTGGGAGCAGTACCCCATCCCTGGTGCAAACCAAACCCACGTGCGGGTTCGCGGCAATTCCGCTGCGGCAGAATGGCGTTCGATGAGACCCACGTCACCCGTTTAGGGGCTGGACGTTCCGGGAAGACTACGTTCGTGCAGCGATGACGAAATCGCGGCTACGTCAGCTCGAGAAGTTGGGCGTATGAGACCTGAACCCACGAGCGAAAGGTAGAACATGAGCGACAACGACAAGAACAACAGTGGACCCGAAGAGGGCATCAAGGGTGTCGTCGAGGACGTGAAGGGCAAGGCCAAGGAAACGGTCGGCACCGTCGCCGGACGCGACGACATGGTCCGCGAGGGCAAGGCCCAGCAGGACAAGGCCGACGCGCAGCGCGATGTGGCCGAGAAGGAAGCCGAGGCCGAATCGGCTCGCGCAGGCGCCAAGGCCGCCGAGGAGCGCCAGGAATCCAATCAGTAAAAGTTTCACCACAGTGGGTCCAGCCGGTTTTCCGGCTGGGCCCGCTGTTTTGTGGCTGCTCGCTACGTCAGCGCGCTGATCAGTTCGCCGACGGTGTGCGACGACTCCAACGGGTGGCGCAGGCGTCCCGACGGATTCACCGAGTAGCTGTTGCGCCGGCCGACCTTGGTCTTCTCCAGGTAACCGTCGGCGATCAGATCAGCCAGGATGGCCTGCACCGAGCGCTCGGTGATCCCGATGAGCAGGCTCAGTTCACGCGCCGTCAGCGAGCCCCGCGCCAGGCACAACAGCACGTGGGCGTGGTTGGTCAGAAACGTCCACCCGCGCGGCTGGCCGGGCTCGACGGCCTCGGGCGCCTTCTTCGGCCGCGCTCGGTTCGCCACCTTGGGCGTGCGTGCCTTCGGGGGCGTCTTCGGCGTTCGTTTCGAGGCGACCATCGCCGATATGGTACTGCCCGATTCGTGTGACCGGTTTCAGTAATCCAGCGGGTCGCGTGCTGGTTTGCCCGTTCGGGTGGCGACCAGACTCCACACGATCGAGACGGTCAGCGTGACGACGATGACGCCCAGGGTCAGCGGGATCGGCAGCTTACCGACCGGAGTCTCGGACAGCACCACCTTGACGCCCGCGAAGGCCAGCAGCACCGCCAGCCCGTAGTGCAGATGGGTGAACCTGCGCAGCAGTCCGGCCAGGCAGAAGTACAGACTGCGCAGCCCCAGCACAGCGAAGGCGTTGGCGGTCCAGACGATGAACGTGCTGGTGGTGATGGCCAGCACCGCGGCCACCGAGTCGATCGCGAAGATCAGGTCGGTCGCCTCGATGGCGACCAGCACGACGAACAGCAGCGTGGCCACCCGCTTGCCGTCGATTCGGGTGAACAGCCGATCTCCGTGGTAGCGCGGATCGGTCGGGATCACCCGCTGCACCAGTCGCACCACCGGGTTCTTGTCCGGTTCGAGTTCCTTGTCGTGCTGGAACGCCATCTTGTACGCGGTGTAGATCAGGAACGCCCCGAAGAGGTAGGCCGTCCAGAAGAACGCCTCCAGCATTTCGGCGCCGACGAAGATGAACACCAACCGGAACAGCAGCGCGCCGACGACGCCCCAGAACAGCACCTTGTGCTGGTAGCGGTCCGGAACCGCAAAGTAGGTGAAGATCAGCGCGAAGACGAAGACGTTGTCGACCGACAGCGCCTTCTCGATGAGGTATCCGGCGTAGTAGGTGCCGGCGACCTCTGCGCCGTAGGCACACCAGACGATCCCGCCGAAGCCCAGGCCCGCGGCGATCCAGATCGACGACCAGACCGCGGCTTCGCGGAAGCCGATGACATGGTTGTCGCGGTGCATGAAAAGGTCGATCGCCAGCATCACCGCGATGGCAGCGGTCAGCGCGACCCAACCCCACAGCGGAACGACTATTGCGTCGGCGGCCACTTGTTCTCCTCGAGTCTCGTGAACTGTCGCGATGAAGTCAGTCGGCGCTGGGCACGGTCACGCCGACGCGCACCTCACGCACGCCGGGGACCATCCGCATCAACGCCATGGCGATCCGCCGTTCGGCATCGCCGTCGAAGTATCCGGCGACGAGGACCTCCCCCTGCCGTACCTGGGCGATCCACCGCCGCTTGCCGGTGTAGTCATCGAGCAGCTTCTGCGCTCCCACCGCGATCACGTCGTCACTGGTCATGTCCAGCCGCAGCAGGTCGCCCCGGCTGACGATCCCGACCACACGCCCCTCGTCGTCGACGACCGGGACGCTGCGAATCCCCCGGCGCACCAGCAGGCGGCCGATCTCGTCGAGGTCGGAGTACAACCCGACCGTGACGGCCGGTGCCGTCATCACCGTGCCCGCCGTCGCCTCACGTGCGGGACCGGCACGCAGGACGTCGCCGCACGTCACGATTCCCAGCAGGCAACCGGATTCGTCGACCACAGGCAGACCGGCATAGCCGTAATCGGCGAGCACGGTTCCGGCTTCGCGCAGGGGCGTCGAGCACCGCACCGAGACCACGGGGCGGCTCATGACATCTCCAGCGTGCAACATCGTCAACCTCTCGCTCGGACCGATTAGCACGAACAGTAACACACGAAATTATATTCACAACTTACAGAACGTCAGCCTGACCTCCCCACCAAAATATGTAGATTGACACGTGCATCGTGATACGCGTATTTTTCTTCGCATGTTGGTGTGGGACGAAGCCGCCGCGCTCGTGGCACTGCTCGGGGCGCCGGTGTCAGCCGCCGTGATGGCGGCCACGGTCGGCCGGGGAATTCCGTTGCTCGCGGCGCGGTTCGGTTCTCTGGCCGCGGGTTCGGGGTTCCTCCTCGCCGCAGGGCTGGCCGTGAGCAGCGCCGCGGGCGAGGAGGCCTCCACCGGAACGGGAGTGTTCACCTTCACCACCGACCGGCTCGCCGTCGCGGTGCTCCTGCTGATCTTCGGAGTGAGCACGGTGGCACAGACGTTCGCGGTGCGATACCTCGCCGGTGACCCGCGGGCCTGGTGGTTCACCGCGGGCGCAAGTCTGCTCACCGCAGCGTCCGCGGTGATGGTCACCGCGACCACGCTGGTCGGCATCGCCGCCGGGTGGACCGCGGCCGGCGTGGCGCTGTGCCTTCTGCTGGGCACCTACTGGCAGCTGCCGAGCGCGCGGGACGGCGTCCGCCGTGCCGGAGTGGCCTTCCTGATCGGTGACGGCGCCCTGTGGGCGGCCGTCGGCCTGATCAGCGTCCGCACCGGCACCGTCAGCCTGGCCGACCTCCCGGCCGCGCAACTCGACGGGGTGCTGGCGCCGGTGGTGGCGGTACTGATCGTGGTCGCCGCGTTGTCCCGGTCCGCACAGCTCCCGTTCCACCGCTGGCTGCCCGCCACGCTGGCAGCGCCCACCCCGGTGTCGGCGTTGCTGCACGCCGGGGTGGTCAACGCCGGCGGGATCCTGCTGATCCGATTGAGCCCGCTGCCCAGCCCAACCCTGGCTGCCGGGCTGATCGTCGTCGCGGGCGCCACCACCATGGCCTACGGCGCCGCCCTCATGCTTGTCAAACCGGATATCAAAGGCGCGCTTGCCTATTCGACCATGGCGCAGATGGGTTTCATGATCCTCACCTGTGGGCTCGGATTGTGGGCTGCGACGGTGATCCACCTGGTGGCCCACGGCTTCTACAAGGCCACGCTGTTCCTGTCCTCCGGCTCGGCGATCGCCCGCCACCGCCGGTTCATCGCACTGCCCGCCGCGCCGCGGCTGACCGGGCACCGCCGGCTGGTCAGCCTGATCACCGCCGCGGCACTCCCCCTGGCCGCGCTGTACGCCGCCACCGAGGTGTTCTCGACATGGACGCACACCCACGCCACCGAGCAGGCGCTGCTGCTGTTCGCCTGGGTGACCGGCG
This sequence comes from Mycobacterium sp., assembly GCF_049683355.1. GTDB lineage: Bacteria > Actinomycetota > Actinomycetes > Mycobacteriales > Mycobacteriaceae > Mycobacterium. Next base: position 1,654 of record NZ_JBAUJB010000156.1, on the reverse strand, counting down.
CGGCCGCCACCTGGGGCTGGCTGCAGCGCCGGCCCGACATCGCAGGCGCAGCAAGCGCCGGGGCAGTGCTGCTGCTGGCCGCGGTGGGCTACGTCGCCCTGATCAGCGCTGCCACCACCTTCCTCACGCCGGCACTGCCGGACACCACGGTGCCCGCGCCCGCCGTCTGGGTGACCGTCACCGCCGCGGTGATCCTGCTCGGCGCGCTGGCCGGCCTGCGCTGGTCGCCGGCCGCCGATGCGCTGCGACGCACCGTCTACACCCACGCGCTCAGCGCAGGAACCATCCAACCGACCACGGCAGGAGCACCCCGATGACCGAGACGACAGCACCCCGGCTGGACTCCCGTCGCGCCAGGCTGCGCAGCGACATCCGTCTCGCCGCGCGTGTGCTGCCCACCCACTACCCGCTGGACACCTTCATCGCGGTGAATCCTCTGGCCGGTCTGCAGGCCATGCCGTTCGAACAGGCCATCCGCCGCGCCGGCGACCTCTACGGCACACCCGGCACCCTGCCTGAGACCGAGTTCCGCGCGCTGTACCAGCAGGGACGCATCACCGACGCCGATTTGGACCCAGCACTCCTTCGGCGCTACCCGATACTCGCCGAAGAACCGGAACTGGAGCTGGCGGGCCGTCAGCTGAGTGCCACCGCACTGCTGCGTGCCGACCTGCTGCACGGCATTCCCGCCCCAGAACCGCGGCGGCGGTATCGAACTCGCGCCGAAGAGCGCGCCGCGGACGTCGCCCACGCCATCGACACCCAAGCCGCGAAGTGGACGACGGCGTTCCTCGGCGAGGCGAGCTGGCCGATGCCCGACCACGAACAGGGCTTCTACCGGGCGTGGCGGGCACTTGCGCCGACCGACCGCACCCTGTCACGCACCGTGCGCTCCCGTCTGCGCGACATCGCCGAACGCCCCGACGACGCCGTGCTCGAAGCGTTGGAAGTGCTCGGCGTCACCGACCAGGACCGGATCACCTATCTGCAGGCCCATCTGACCCGGCTGCCGGGCTGGGCCGCACACGTCACCTGGTGCTCCGACCGTGACGCCGGCATCGACCTGCTCCAATACCTGGCGATGCGGCTGAGTTACGAAGCGGCGCTTCTGGAAAACCATCACGGTCCGACCATGGAGCCGGCGGTGCCGGCCCCGTGCACCGCACGGGAACGCGCCGCGCACCTGTGCGAGGTGTGGAGGGTCGGTGACGTCACCGAATCCGACCTGGCGACAGCGGCACGGATCCTGGCGGCGTTGCCCACCCCGGCCCGTCTGATGATCTGGCAGAACGCCTTCGAGGGCCACTACCAGGACCGGTTACTCGCCGATCTGACCTCGCACCCACCGCGGAACAGTCCGCCCGCGCACACCCACCTCATCACGTGCATCGACACCCGCTCGGAAGGACTGCGCCGCCACCTCGAATCGTGCGGCGACTACGAGACCCTGGGATTCGCCGGGTTCTTCGCCGTCGCCATCCGGTTCACCGACCTGCAGGGCGGCGCCCCCGCCGACCTGTGCCCGGTGCTGATCTCGCCCAACCACCACATCGCCGAAAGACCCGCCCCCCACGCGCGTCACGCCGCCGAGCGCCGGGTGCGCGGCGCCACCACCCTGGGCGGCGCCGAGTCGGCCTTCCACGCCGCCAAGGAG
>NZ_JBAUJB010000155.1:0-6309 GCF_049683355.1 Mycobacterium sp. | reverse complement strand
ATCTACGAGATGCCCTTCGTTATGGCCGAATGTGATCCTCAGGAAATCTCATTCTCCCACCACGACAGGGCATTTCGGCGTTTCAACTCACATCACCCATCCACCGGATCGGTGTATCCAGGCTTAGCGGCGGCCCACTGAACGGTGACCGCGCTGTGCGCTGACGGGCTCTCGCCCGTCAACCGCGAGATCACGGAATCCAAGACCAAGCCGGAAGCGGCATAGAAAACCTCCACAATCTCGGGGGAACCGCACGCAGTGCTCACCGGCTGGCGGCTCGGCGGTCAGCCGATCGCTCAAGGATCGGTGTTCCCGTGAACGACACGCTGATCGCTTCCCATTAGAGTCCTGTGGCCCGAAATAGGGCTGGACGGGACGATGGACGCCTTGGCCCCGTCCGCCCCCTCAGTACACGTCACGCACGTAGCGCTTCTCGGCGACCAACTCCCGCTTGTAGTCGCGTGCCGCTTCTGCGCTCATGCCGCCGTGGGTCTTGATGATGTCGGTCAGTGCGTCGTCGACGTCGCGGGCCATCCGTCCGGCGTCGCCGCAGACATAGAAGTGCGCCCCCTCGTCGAGCCAACGCCACACGTCGGCGCCGTAGTCGAGCATCTTGTGCTGCACGTAGATCCGCTGTCTCTGATCGCGGGAGAAGGCCAGATCCAGTCGGTTGAGGAAGCCGTCGTCCACCATGTCGGTCAGGTCGTCGCGGTAGTAGAAGTTCTGGTCGCGGTGCTGGTCGCCGAAGAACAACCAGTTGCGGCCGGTGTGACCGAGGGCGCGACGCTCTTGCAGAAATCCCCGGAACGGCGCGATGCCGGTGCCGGGCCCCACCATGATCATCGGGGTCTGCGCATCCCGGGGTGGCCGGAAGTGTGGCGAACGCTGCAGGAACACCGGCACCGGTGCGTTGTCGGGCAGGTCGGCCAGATACGTGGAGGCGACGCCGCCGCGAGGACCTCCGTCGCCGCCGCGGTAGCGGACCACCGACACCGTCAGCTGGACTTCGTGCGGGCTGACAAGCGGGCTCGAGCAGATCGAGTACTGCCGCGGCGTCAGCCGCACCAGGACCTCATGCCAGAGCTCTGGGGCGGCGTGGACGGTGAACTCGCGGACGAGGTCGAGGCCGTTGCGGTTCACCAGCCATGTGTCGAGGGCGCCGCGGTCCTTGCGCAGGCGTTTGGCGACCGCCGCGTCCGCGCAGTGTTCGGCGACGAATCCGACGAGGTTGGACGTCACCTTGCCGACGTCGTAGTGCGACGTCAGGGCGTGACGCAGCAGCACCGCGGCACCGTCGAGGATGATCGACTCGTTGCCGCTGAATCCGGTTGCCGCCAGCCAGTTTTCGACCACCTGCTCGGAGTTGCGCACGTAGACGCCGAGGGAGTCACCGGCGGCGTAGGTGACGTCGTGCTCGCTGATGTCGAAGCCGAACTGACGGACGTCCTTGGCCGCCGAGGCCGGGGTCAGCCTGGTGTTCCGGCACAGCGGCGCGGTGATCGGGTGCGCGCGTGTGAACCACACCGGTCCGGACGGCGTCGCGGATTCGGCGTCCGGGACCTGTGGCGCCACCTCTGCCGGGGCGGACGGTGTGGCCATCACGTCCACCACCGCGTCCGCCCATTGAGTGAGGGGCTGGTCATCGTAGGCTTCACATTCGGCGCGGTCGAGCACCCTGGTGGCGCCCAGCTCCGAGAGCCGGGTGTCCAGCGATTTTGCGTGACCGCAGAAGTTGTCGTAGGACCGGTCGCCGATGCCCAGCACAGAGTAGCGCACCCCCATCAGCGACGGCGCCTGCGGGGATTGCAGCCGCTGCCAGAAGTCGGCACCGTTGTCCGGCGGTCCGCCGTCGCCGAACGTGCTGGTCACGATGACGACCTCGCCGGCCTCGCCGAGATCCGACAGCGTGATGTCGTCCATCGCCTGAAGACGGGAGCCCCGGAGGCGGTCCCCCAGCTTTCCGGCGAACTCCTCGGCGTTACCGGTCTGAGAGGCCCACAGCACCAGCGGGCCCGTCCCCACCGTGATATCGACACCCGGCTGGGCGTCACCCGACCGCGAATACCTGCCCGCCAGTAGTCCGTCGACCCACAGCCGCGCGGACCTGCCCAGCGGCGCAGCGGCGGGCAACACCGGCACACCCGGCATCCCCTGCTCGACACCGGCGAAAAAGCCGGCCAGATAGCTTTTTTCGTCCTCGGTGAATTCGGGCGCCTCCGACGGGACGGGCAGCGTCGACTCGACCGGTACCGGGGCGAGGCGCACCGCGCACACCTTGAACTCCGGCTGCAACGAATCCGGGTCGACGGCGTCGTTGGTGACGGCGTTGATGGTCAGGTGCTCACCGTGCTCGTCGTTCCAGTGGAACGGTACCCAGGTGTTGCCCGGTCGCACCCGGTTCGTGATGACGGCGGGAAGCACCGCGCGGCCCCGCCGGGACGTCAGCTCCACCTCGCGGCCGTCGGAGATCCCCAGTGCGGCCGCGTCATCGGGATGGATCTCGACGAACGGCGCAGCGTTGAGCTTGTTGAGTTTGGCGACCTTGCCGGTCTTGGTCATGGTGTGCCACTGGTGCTGGAGCCGTCCGGTGTTCAGGATCACCGGGTAGTCGTCGTCGGGCAGTTCGGCGGCGTCCAGGTGGGGGCGGGCGTGGAACACCGCGCGGCGGGATGCGGTGGCAAACGCCAGCCGGGGACGGTACCCGTCGGGGGCGGTGTACAGGTCCTGGGAGATCCCGTCGTTGAGATAGCGGATCGGGTTGCGGTCGTCGGAGCCGGCCGGGCCGTCCTCGGGCGGGCAGGGCCACTGCACCGGGGTCTCGCGGAGCCGCTCATAGCTGGCCCCGCGCAGGTCGTATCCGGTGCGCGGGTTGTGGAACCGGCGGATCTCGTTGAAGATCTGCTCGCTGGACTTGTAGTCGAACCCGCTGCCGAACCCGAGATGCCGGGCCACACCGCAGATCAGTTCCCAGTCCGGCCGCGCGTCACCGGCGGGTGGGATGGACTGCTGCAGCAGGGTGAGGTTGCGATCCGAGTTGACCATCACGGCGTCGGTCTCGGCCCACAGGGTGGCCGGCAGCATGATGTCGGCGTAGTGATTGGTGGCAGTGTCTGTGTACGCGTCCTGGGTGATCACCAGCTCGGCAGCTTCGAGTCCGGTGATCACGGTGTCCCGATTGGCAACGGTGGCAACAGGGTTGGTGCAAATGATCCACACCGCCTTGATCTGACCGCTGCCGAGCTGCCCGAACATGTCGATGGTGCCGGGCCCGACATCGGCCCGGATGGTGCCCGGGTCCAGATCCCACTGCTGCTCGACGAAAGCCCGGTCGTCCGCCGAGAGCACCGCCCGCTGGCCCGGCAGACCCGGCCCCATGTATCCCATTTCGCGTCCGCCCATGGCGTTGGGCTGACCCGTCAGCGACATGGGTCCGCTTCCCGGCCGGCAGATGGCTCCGGTGGCCAGGTGCAGATTGCAGATCGTGTTGGTGTTCCAGGTGCCGTGGGTGCTCTGGTTCAGCCCCATCGTCCAGCAGCTGATCCAGTCCCCCGCTGCGGCGATCATCGCCGCAGCAGAACGAATTTCGGCCTCCTGCAGGCCGGTGATCGCGGCGACCCGGTCCGGCGGGTAGTCGGCCAGGAACTGCGGCATCGCCTCCCAGCCCTCGGTGTGCTCGGCGATGAAGTCCTCGTCGATGGCCCCGTCTGCCACCAGCAGATGCAGGATCCCGTTGAGCAGCGCCAGATCGGTGCCGGGCCGGATCGCCAGGTACAGGTCGGCCTTCTCGGCGGTCGTGGTCCGGCGTGGGTCGACGACGATCAGCTTGGCGCCGGCCTTGAGCCGGTCGGCCATTCGCAGGAACAGGATCGGATGGCAGTCGGCCATGTTGGAGCCGATCACAAAAAACAGATCCGTGCAGTCGAAGTCGGTGTAGGAACCCGGCGGCCCGTCAGAGCCCAGCGACTGCTTGTACCCGGTCCCGGCGCTGGCCATGCACAGCCGGGAATTGGACTCGATGTGCACGGTGCGCAGGAATCCCTTGGCCAGCTTGGTGGCCAGATACTGCGACTCTATCGACATCTGACCCGAGACGTAGAGCGCCACCGCATCGGGACCGTGTTCGTCGACGATCGCGCGCAACCGTCTGCCGGCTTCGGCGAGTGCGTCGTCGACGTCGGCGGCCACCGGGTCCGCGTCGCGCGACGGTCGCAACAGGGCGGTGGTGAGCCGGCCGTCGGTCGCGGCCATCATCTCCGCGTGCGTGGCGCCCTTGGTGCACAGCCGCCCGAAGTTGGTCGGGTGGAGTTTATCCCCGGACACCTTGGCGATCACCGGCGCGCCCGTCGCGGGGTCGGTGCGGGTCTCAACCGAGATCCCGCAGCCGACCCCGCAGTAGGAGCAGGCGGTGCGCGTGGTCATCGCGATGTCGTCATCCTTCTTGTCAGACGCCCGCCTGCGCCATCCGGCTGCCTTTGCGCAGGTAGAAGTACCATGTCACGACCAGAAGGACGAGGAAGAATCCGACGTAGAACTGCAGCGCCGGCTGGATGTTGCCGAACTCGGACTTGGCCCACGCGTAGGCGAGGGGAACGATGAACCCGCCGAACGCGCCGACCGACGAGATCACTCCGAGTGCACCCGCAGCCTGACGTCGCATATGCAGCATGGTCAACGGGTCGCCGCCGGCGTCTTCACCCTTCACCCGGAAGATCTTCGAGATCATCCGGTAGGTGGAACCGTTGCCGATGCCAGTGGCGATGAACAGGAACATGAAGGCGATGAAGAACACCGGCATGCTCGTGGCCTGCACCGACCAGAGCGCGCCCGCGGCACCGACCGCCAGCATGACGAAGCTCAGCGCGGTGATCCGCGCTCCCCCGTATACGTCCGACAGCTTGCCGCCGAGCGGACGGGCTACCGACCCGATGAATGCACCGAGAAATGCCCAGGTCAACGCAATGTCACCACGGTCGAACACCGCTTTGAGCAGAGTCGGGAACGCCGCTGAGTACCCGATGAACGAGCCGAACGTCCCGATGTAGAGCAACGACATCACCCAGGTGTCGGTGTGGCGCAGCGAATGCCAAACCGGCTTCACATCGGCCTTGGCCTCGGAGAGGTTGTTCATGAACAGGAACGCGCATATCGCCGCGGCCACCGCGAACGGCACATAGAACAGCCCCGCCAGCGACAGCGTCACCCCGGCGCCGATGGTGACCACGAGCGGAATCACCTTCTGCGCCACGGCAACTCCGATGTTTCCACCCGCAGCGTTGAGGCCGAGTGCCCAGCCCTTCTCCTTCTCCGGGTAGAAGAACGAGATGTTGGCCATCGACGAAGCGAAGTTGCCTCCACCGAAACCGGCGGTGCCGGCAACCAACAGGAGCACCCAGAACGGGATGCTCGGGTCACTCACCACCCAGGCCAATCCGAGACACGGGATCAGCAGCAGAAGTGCCGAGATCACCGTCCAATTGCGGCCCCCGAAGACCGGGACAGCGAACGTGTACGGGAGCCGGAGGAAGGCTCCGACGCCGCTGGGCACCGCAACCAGCCACAGCGCCTGCGAGGTGGTCAGCGCCCAACCGGACGCCGTGGCGGTGCCGTCGGCCGCCGCCGTCATCTGTACGACGACGATGCTCCACAGCAGCCACACCGAGAAGCCGATGTGCTCGGCGAAGATCGAGTAGATCAGGTTTTTCCGCGCGATTGGTCGCCCGACGGTGTCCCAGAATTCCGGGTCCTCTGGGCGCCAGTCATCGATCCAGTGCTTGCCCCGATGGCGACCCGGCGCCTCGGGTGGCGCCGTCGTGGCTCCCCCCGTCGACTCGCTGTCCGTAACGGTCATGATGTCTCCTGTGGTGGATGGATCCGATGCGGTCAACTGCCGCCGCCGGCGGCTGTGCCAGACACTCCCCGCCCGAAACCGCCACGCTGCGTTCGGGCTCGTCCCAGGTTTACTGCCTGGGCATTCCGCATCCGTTGCACGTTGGTGACCGCGATGAAAACACGGCCTCACACCGCAGGTCAGCTCACCGTGAGGTGGTTGCTGAGTGATCAGGGGGATGCACGGGTGACTTGCGGGCGAAACGAATCGGAAACAACCGGCTTCTAGCTTCGAGCCATGTCCGACGGAAGTAGTCCTCGATTCCTGCAAGGTGTGTTCGGGTTCGACGGCGGCGGATACGAAAAACCGCTGCTGATCGACGAATCGATGCGTTACGTGGTCCCTGCCGGCGCCACCTCCCAGCCGGTCTACTTTCGTGGCGGCAACTCGGCCGACCAGATGGTCACCGTGATCCTGTTCCG
>NZ_JBAUJB010000154.1:0-1920 GCF_049683355.1 Mycobacterium sp. | reverse complement strand
ATCAAGGAGCACAACCCCGACATCGTGTTCGTCGCCAGTCCCAACAACCCGTCGGGGCAGAGCGTCTCCACCGATGATCTGCGCCAACTGCTCGACGCCATGAACGGCGGCGTCATGATCGTCGACGAGGCGTACGGCGAATTCTCCTCCCAGCCCAGCGCCGTCGGCCTGCTCGACGAGTATCCGGCCAGGCTCGTCGTCACCCGCACCATGAGCAAGGCGTTCGCCTTCGCCGGGGGCCGGCTCGGGTACCTGATCGCGGCGCCGGCCGTCATCGACGCGATGCTGCTGGTGCGGTTGCCCTACCACCTGTCGTCGGTGACCCAGGCCGCGGCCCGGGCGGCACTGCGCCACGCCGACGACACGCTGGGAAGCGTCGCGACGCTGATCGCCGAACGCCACCGGGTGTCGGAGGCATTGACCGCCATGGGTTTCCGGGTGATCCCCAGCGACGCGAACTTCGTGCTGTTCGGCGAGTTCGCCGACGCACCCGCCACCTGGCAGCGCTACCTCGACGACGGCGTGCTGATCCGCGACGTCGGGATCCCCGGATACCTGCGCACCACCATCGGCCTGGCCCACGAGAACGACGCGCTGCTGGCCGCCAGCGCCCGAATAGGAGCACCGTGACACACCCCGAACCCGTCCGCGCCACCCGTCGCGCCAGGATCGAACGCAAGACCAGCGAGTCCGACATCGTCGTCGAGCTCGACCTCGACGGCACCGGCAAGGTCAGCGTCGAGACCGGGGTGCCGTTCTTCGACCACATGCTCACCTCGCTGGGTAGCCACGCCAGCTTCGACCTGATGATCAAGGCCGTCGGTGACATCGAGATCGAGGGCCACCACACCATCGAGGACACCGCAATCGTGCTCGGTCAGGCCCTCGGGCAGGCCTTGGGCGACAAGACGGGGATTCGCCGCTTCGGCGACGCGTTCATCCCGATGGACGAGACGCTGGCCCACGCCGCCGTCGACGTCTCCGGGCGGCCCTACTTCGTGCACACCGGTGAACCGGAGTACATGGTGGAGTTCACCATCGCCGGATCCAGCGCGCCATATCACACCGTGGTGAACCGGCACGTCTTCGAATCGCTGGCCTTCAACGCTCGGATCGCGCTGCATGTGCGAACGCTCTACGGACGCGACCCCCACCACATCACCGAGGCCCAGTACAAGGCGGTGGCCCGCGCGCTACGCCAGGCGGTCGAGTACGACGGCCGCGTTTCGGGTGTGCCATCGACCAAAGGCACGCTGTGACAAAGAAACTCGTCGTACTGGATTACGGATCGGGGAACCTGCGTTCGGCGCAACGGGCGTTGCAGCGTGTCGGTGCCGACGTCGAGGTGTCCGCCGACCCGTCGGCGGCGATGGACGCCGACGGCCTCGTGGTGCCCGGCGTGGGAGCCTTCGAGTCGTGCATGACGGGGCTGCGGAAGATCGGTGGGGAGAAGATCATCGCCGACCGGCTGGCAGCCGGCCGCCCGGTGCTCGGGGTGTGCGTCGGCATGCAGATCCTGTTCGCGCGCGGCGTCGAGTTCGGCATCGAGACCACCGGCTGCGGACAGTGGCCCGGCGCGGTCGTTCGGCTCGATGCCCCGGTGATCCCGCACATGGGATGGAACGTCGTCGATGCTCCCACCGGCAGTGTGCTGTTCGACGGGATGGATGCCGACACCCGCTTCTACTTCGTGCATTCCTACGCCGCGCAGCTGTGGGAAGGCGATCCCGACGCGCTGCTGACGTGGGCGACCCACGAGGTGTCGTTCCTGGCTGCGGTCGAGAACGGCCCGTTGTCGGCCACCCAGTTCCACCCCGAGAAGAGCGGTGACGCCGGTGCCCATCTGCTGTCGAACTGGATGAAGGCGCTAAATTGACCAGCGTGAACGCCACGGTGAATGCGACCACCCCCACGCTGATC
>NZ_JBAUJB010000153.1:0-17119 GCF_049683355.1 Mycobacterium sp. | reverse complement strand
GTGGCGGGGGAGCGCCGGGCGGGGCGGGTGGCGGTGGCGGCGGACCGTTGAGGAAGGTGTTGCCCGTTCCCGGTGCGTCCGCCGGTCCGTCTGCGGGTGGGTCCGACTCGGCCGGCGCGGGTGCGGTTTCGGTCGCGATCTGCGGCATGTGCTGGGTCTGGTCGCTCTGACTCTCGTCGTAAGTCGAGCTGCTGGAACCACTGGAGCCGCTCGATCCGGTCGCTCCGGCCGAACTGCCCGCCGGGATGTCGGGCATCGGGATCGGCGGCAGGTTCAGCCGCTCCTCGGGGATGTCCGGCGGCGGGACCGGGGGCTGACCGTTGATCATCAACGGTCCCTTTGCGCTGTTCAGCAACGTCGACCAGCCGCCGTTGCCCAGCGTCGCACCGATACTGCACGACACCTGATGGCTGCCCGCCGCCCAACTCGGCAGCGAAATGGTGCTGTAGATCAACGTCAGCGTGGTGTTGCGCAGCTCGATCGGCTCCAGGTAGGCATCCGTCAGCTTGGTGCAGGCGTCCTTGATGAATGCGTCCTGCTCCGGCTCGGGGGGAAGCCCGTCCGGGAACCGCTCGGCGAGGTTGACCGAACCAGTCACCTCCATCGCGTGCGGCGCAGCACAGTCGACGGGGATGTCGATGGGCTGATTGGTGGTCGGGTCGATGCCCAGGCAGGTGCCCGCGGCCCAGACCTTCGACTGGTCGATCTCGGCGACCCTGCCGGTGAAAGTCAGCTGCTGGTTGTTGGGGCCGGGCAGCTGCAGACCACACAGCATCCTGCGCTCACCCGACTGCCGCCACGCCTTGTCTCCGGACCACAGCATGCTGATCGTGAAGCGGCTGTGCGGGTCGAAGCGCGCGCCCAGGTAACGCTTCACGGCGGCCGAGCACTGCTCCTGGCTGATCTGCTGGATCCGGGCGGCCGACGGAGGCGCGGCGTCGGGGCCGTACTCGCTGCCCGGGAAGGTGCGCATGTCGACCGACTCGGCCACCTCGAACCGGTGCTCGGTGCTGCAGTCGACGATCTCGGCCGCATCGGGGGTCCGATCGGGCCAGTTCAGGCAATCCCCGCTCTTGGCGTGGTCGAAGGTGTCGTTGCCGCGTGGACCCAGCGAGATCGAGTTCGCGGTGAGATTGCCCGTCCGGTCCGACTGGGGCAGAGCGGTGATCACCCCGGCGATCAGCAGGCCGCCGAGCGCGGTGAGCAGCAGGGCGCGACGGGTCGACTCAGCCTGGAAGCTGCGCCACCAAGCCTGTTTGGTGGGCGTCGAGCTTCCCTCTGCGCGTTCGGGTGCCTGGGCCATCCGCTCCATTGTGACAGGCGTGTCAGGTGCGGGGGCAAGTGATGCAGTTGTAACGTTATGTGGTTGTGCCGGTCGTTCCCGCGACCCCGTAGGGTTTTGCCCGTGATCGACCTGAAGGTGCTGCGCGAAGATCCCGAGTCGGTCCGGGCATCACAACAGGCCCGGGGCGAGGACCCTGCGCTCGTCGACGCGCTCGCCGAGGCGGACGCCGCGAGGCGCGCGGCCATCTCGACCGCCGACAACCTGCGCGCCGAGCAGAAGGCCGCCAGCAAGCTGGTGGGCAAGGCCGTGCCCGAAGAGCGTCCCGGGTTGCTGGCCTCGGCCAAGGAGTTGGCGGAGAAGGTCAAGGCGGCCGAGGCCGCCCAGACCGAGGCGGAGAACCGCTTCACCGCCGCGCACATGGCGATCTCCAACGTCGTCATCGACGGTGTCCCCGCCGGCGGCGAGGACGATTTCCGGGTCCTCGACACCGTGGGCGAGCCGCCGGCGATCGACGATCCGAAGGACCACCTCGAGTTGGGGGAGTCGCTGGGGCTGATCGACATGGAACGCGGCGCGAAGGTGGCCGGTTCCCGCTTCTACTTCCTCACCGGCGCCGGGGCGTTGCTCCAGCTCGGCCTGTTCCAGCTCGCGGTACGGGTGGCCGTCGACAACGGTTTCACGCTGATGATCCCGCCGGTGCTGGTACGGCCGGAGATCATGGCGGGCACCGGGTTCCTCGGCGCCCACGCAGAGGAGATCTACCACCTCACCGAGGACGACATGTACCTCGTCGGCACCTCCGAGGTGCCGTTGGCCGGATTCCACGCCGGCGAGATCGTCGACCTGGCCGATGGGCCCAAGCGGTATGCCGGTTGGTCGTCCTGCTTCCGGCGGGAGGCGGGCAGTTACGGCAAGGACACCCGCGGCATCATCCGCGTGCACCAGTTCGACAAGGTCGAGGGATTCGTCTACTGCCGACCCGAGGATGCCGAGGCCGAGCACCAGCGGCTGCTCGGGTGGCAGCGTCAGATGCTGGCCCACATCGAGGTGCCCTACCGCGTCATCGACATCGCCGCCGGTGACCTCGGCTCGTCGGCGGCGCGCAAGTTCGACTGTGAGGCGTGGGTGCCGACCCAGCAGACCTACCGGGAGCTGACCTCGACGTCGAACTGCACGACGTTTCAGGCTCGCCGGCTCTCGGTGCGTTACCGCGACGAGAACGGCAGACCGCAGACTGCCGCGACACTCAACGGCACGCTGGCCACCACACGCTGGCTGGTGGCGATCCTGGAGAACCATCAGCAGCCCGACGGCAGCGTGCGGGTGCCGGAGGCGCTGGTGCCCTACGTCGGAACGTCGGTCCTCGAACCCCGGAGGAAAACATGATCGAACTCGAGCGCGACGAACTGAAGACGTGGTTCGGATTCGGTGTCGCGGGCAACTTCGCGGGGCACCTGGAACAGGCGGGCGAGGCCGACGACTTCGTCAACGTCACCTCCGAGGGAGGCGCACCCAAGGGCATCTTCCCTTGGTACGCACCGGGTCACGACACGTTCCTCGGTGACTTCCCCCTGTCGCACGACGCCATCAAGTTGCCGCGGAGTGACACCCCGCTCAACCTGCAGATCGAGCCGGAGGTCGGGTTGGTGTGCGAGGTCGCGTGGGCCGGTGACACCGTGGCGGCGCTGCAACCGGTGGCGCTCGGGGCGTTCAACGACTGCTCGATCCGGCGGCCGAACGCGCCGAAGATCAGCCATAAGAAGAATTGGGGTCCGGCGTCGAAAGGCGTTGCACCGCAGTTCTTCGACATCAGCGATCTCACACCAGATGGCCCCACCGCCACGTTGCGGCTGTTGTGCCACCTGCGCACCGCCGACGGCCAGGAACACGAGTACGGGGTCGACAGTCCGCTGCTGGGCTACTCGTACTACGGCGAGGTGCTGCTGGACTGGGTGGTCGACCGGCTCGCCAACCAGAAGGGGGCACCGGGAACACCGTTGGAGGACGTCGGCGCACTGATGGTCGCCAGCGGTCATCCGACGAAAGTGCTGATCGGGATCGGTGCCACCAGGTACACGCCGCTGGGGGAGTCGACCTACCTGCAGCCCGGTGATGAGGCGGTGGTGCGGGTCTACGACACCGCGAGCGAAGCGCAATCCGAACTGCGCCAGACGGTTTCGGGCTAGGCCTCGGCATGGGTGGCCGGGTGGAGCAACTGTGGCGCTTTCCCGTCAAGTCGATGGGGCGGCACCGCCGTCGACGAAGTGCGCGTCGACCGTCACGGCGTGCACGCCGACCGGCTCTGGGCGGTCCGCGACCTCGATCGTGACATGACCGCGTCGGCCCGGAAGGTGCCCGCGCTGTTGGGATGTTCGGCGCGCTACGCCGTCGAGCCGGGTCCGGACGTCGGGCCGGGCAACGTGCCCGAGGTGATCGTCACCATGCCCGACGGCGCCGAACTGTCCAGCGCCGAACCCGAACTCGACCGCACGCTGTCGGCCTTCCTGGGGCGCGACGTTCGGCTGACGGCGCTTCCCGCACGCGCAGACACCAGTCTGCACCGATTGTCGGTCCGGCAGACCCGCGCCAACTATTCGCCCACTGAGGTCCGGCGCGACTTCGGACTGTCCGACTCCGAAGCGCTGCCCGACACGTCGGTTTTCTCGACCAGGCAGATGCTGACGTTGGCCCGCTACGCCACGCCCCCGGGGACGTTCGTGGATCTGAGTCCGGTTCACGTGCTCAGCACGACCAGCCTGGCGACGCTTTCTGCCGGAGCGGATTCCGGCGCGACCTACGATGTCCGCCGTTTCCGTCCCAACGTGCTGGTGGCTCTCGACGACGCGGGCGGCGGCTACCCCGAGGCCGGCTGGGTGGGCGGTGACGTCGAGTTCGGCTCGGTGTCGTTGCGGATCACCAACCCGACCATCCGGTGTGTGGTACCCACCCGTCCCCAACCCGGCCTCGAACTCGACCGCGGCCTGACCCGACGGCTGGCCGAGTCCACCGACCGCTTCCTCGGCGTCTACGCCGATGTCGCCGCCCCGGGCGTGCTTCGCGTCGGGGACCCGGTGCGGGTCCGGCAAGCGGCCGCCGCGGCCGGCCGCACCGCGATGCGGCAGGTTCAGCGGATGCTGGAGGCCACCGTCCTGCGCGAGCGGTGACGCCGTCTCAGCGGGCGTGTTGCAGTAGTTCCTCGAGCAGTTCGACGAAGTGCCCCGGGCGCACCGGCGTGCACGCCGGATCCGGGTAGGTCCCCGGAACATCGAGGGTGATCAGCGTCGATTTCAGGGGTCTGCGGACATCGAGTGGCAACCACCGCTTCAGGTCCGAACTGCCCCAGATCCGGAACCGTTGCATGAACAACCCCAGTGGGGTGCTGCGGTAACCGCGGATGTTGCGCAGCGGGATGATCTTCGATGTGCCGGAGGGAAAGTGGTAGCGGCGCAACGTGAGCGCCTCCCGGTCCAGTTGGATCAGGCCGTCGTCGTAGTACTGCGGTGGTGCGCTCACAGCTTCGCCGACCGTAGCTCGTGGCCCTTCGAGGTCAGGCATCTGCCGTTGTCGAGATTCCATTGCCAGCCGTGCAGATTGCAGGTCAGCGTGGAACCTTCCACCGCACCGAACTTGGAGAGGTCGGCCTTCAGGTGCGGGCATCTACGCTGAATCTCCCACCCGTCCAACGTGATCGACGCCGTGTCGTCGTGTGCCTCGGCGAACCAGCCGTCGGCATAGGCGATCCGCTCGTCGGTGAGGCACTTGAAGAACGTGTACAGGTACTCGTTGTAACCTCCGACGCGCCAGGCCCGGAACCGGGTGGACAGGAAGATTGTGTTCACCCAGTCGGGCTCGCCGTCGCGGATCACGGTGCGCACCAGCTCCGGCGCGATCTCGAAGCCATAGCGGAACTTCTCGTCCGGGATCGCTTCCCGGACAGCTCGTTTCGGGAAGTCCAGCACGACGCTCTCGGGCCCCAGCCGCAGCTCAACGGGATAGCCGATGCCGTCGCAGATCTGGTCGCTGGCCAGCATGATCGGCTCGAACAACGTACGTAGCGGCTCGAGCAGCGGTTCGCCTGCGGCAGGCGCCCAGGCGGCCTTCTCTGCGGCCAGTACCGGCGCCATCCTCTCGGCGTACGCCGAGATGTAGTCGGCCTTGCCGGTGGTGAAGATGGCCGTCACGTCGTCTTCGGGGATCGGGTGCTGCAACGAGTTCAGCTGTGTGCCGGTGAAATCGGCGGTGGATCCGGGGATCATGAGCAGTCCGCCGTCGTGGCCCTGGGAACGCATCTGCTTGAGGAAGACGACCTGATCGGGAAAGATGTTCGCCGGGTCGCCGTGGTCGTCGTTGAGGTCGCGGAGCTCTGGGTCGAGGAAGCAGGGCGGGCCGGCCGATGGGACCACCCACGTCGCACCGACCTGGGCGATGTACTGCCGGCAGCGGTCCATCTGGCGCTGCCGCTTCTGGCTGCCGAAGGCCTCCTTGGCCCGCTCGGGCATGTCGTAGACCATCGGGTACCAGATCGCGCCCGAGTACTGCAGCATGTGCACGTCGATCTGGCCGAAATCGGCGTGCAGAACGTCGAGATCCACCGGGCGGGCGTCGTTCATGTTGAAAACGCTGGTGACGCCGTCGTCGACGACCAGTCCGGAGTCGCCGATGGGCCCGTCGGCGGGCGCACGCAGGGCGATGACCATCACGTCCAGGTCGCCCTTGGGGCCGCTGACCCGGTGCTTGACGGAGTCGGTGGTCTCGAAGAACCGGTGAAATCCCAGCTTCTCCAGTTCGCGGCGCAGGTCGGGGACGGGAAAATCCGGCAACAGGACGACGGCGTCCTTGTTGACGTGCTCGCTCAGATTCCGCGGGTCGAAATGATCCTTGTGCAGGTGCGAGACGTACAGATAGTCCACATCGCCCAGTGCGGCCCAGTCCAGCCCGCTGTTGTCGGGGAAGGGGAACCAGGAGGCGAAGTACGCCGGGTTCACCCACGGGTCACACAGGATGCTTCCGGCCGTGGTGTCGATGCGAAAGCCGGCGTGCCCGACGCTGGTGACCTGCACAAAGATCCTTTCCATGGCCGATTCCGGAGCTGTTCGTCCTGCCCTGCAGCTTAGCCGGGCGCCCTGTGTTCGCACCGGCCTGGGACTGTGTGCCCGAGCGCACTACGCTTGCGGTTGTGGAACCGGTATACGGCACTGTCATCCAGCTCGCCCGGCTGGTATGGCGGGTGCAGGGCCTGAAGTTCACCGTCACCGGCGTGGAGAACCTGCCGCGCACCGGCGGTGCGGTGATCGCGATCAACCACACCAGCTACTTCGACTTCACGTTCGCCGGGCTTCCCGCCTACCAGCAGCACCTTGGTCGCAAGGTGCGGTTCATGGCGAAGAAAGAGGTCTTCGACCACAAGGTCACCGGACCGATCATGCGCAGCCTGCGCCATATCGAGGTCGACCGGCACAGCGGTGCGGCCTCGTTCGAGGAGGCCTGCCGCAAGCTTCAGCAAGGCGAGTTCGTCGGCGTCTACCCGGAGGCCACGATCAGCCGCAGCTTCGAGATCAAACAGTTCAAGTCGGGTGCGGCCAGGATGGCCATCGCAGCCGGCGTGCCGATCGTGCCGCACATCGTGTGGGGTGCCCAGCGCATCTGGACCAAAGGTCACCCCAAGAAGCTGGGCCGGCCCAAGGTCCCGATCTCGATCGCGGTGGGCAAGCCGATCGAACCGACACTGCCCGCCGCCGAGTTGACCTCGCTGCTGCACTCCCGCATGCAGCACCTGCTCGAGCAGGTGCAGGACGCTTACGGGCCGCATCCACCCGGTGAGTTCTGGGTGCCGCATCGCCTCGGCGGAGGAGCGCCGACGTTGGGGGAGGCCGACCGGATGGATGCCGAGGAAGCGGCTCACAAGGCGGCCCGGCGGGCCGGCACGCCCGGAATCGACAACGGATCCACCGAGGCGCCGGGGTAGCCGGATGGAACCGGTTTTCCGCACGCTGGAAATCGCGGCGCAGCTGGCAGTCAGGGCTACCGGGACGCGGATCACCTACCAGGGACTCGAACACATTCCCGCCACCGGCGGCGGCGTCGTCGCCATCAACCACACCGGCTACGTCGACTTCCTGCCCGCCGCACTGGCGGTGATGAACCGCAAGCGCCGGTTGCGCTTCATGATCAAGGCCGAGATGAGCGAGGTGACGGTGGTGGGGTGGTTGATCCGGCACACCGGCACGATCACGGTGGACCGCCAGGCCGGCGCGGGGGCGTACGCAGCGGCGGTCCAGGCACTGCGCCGCGGTGAACTGGTCGGCGTCTATCCGGAGGCCACCATCAGCCGCAGCTTCGAGCTCAAGGATTTCAAGACGGGTGCAGTGCGGATGGCGCAGGAGGCGCGGGTGCCGATCGTGCCGCTGATCGTCTGGGGGGCGCACCGGATCTGGACCAAAGACAATCCGAAAGCGTTGGGGCGCAAAAAGGTTCCGGTCAATGTGACGATCGGACGACCCATTGGGCCCGAAGGTGCCGCCCAGGAGCTCGCCACCACCATGCGTTCGGAGATGACCCAATTGCTGCGCACCTCCCAATCGGCCTACCCCCAGCCGCCAGGTGCATTCTGGCTGCCACGACGCCTCGGCGGTAGCGCCCCGACTCCGGCCGAGGCCGAAGACCTCGATGCGGCGGAACTGGCGGAGCGGGCCCGCAGGCGGGCTCGGCGCTCATGACGTCCCCCGAGCGGGGACGTGCCCAGAGGCCGGAGGTGATCGCCACCGATGTGGACGGCACGCTCCTCGACGACGACGAGAACGTCAGCCCGAGAACCCGGGCCGCGGTGCGCGCCGTCGTCGACGGCGGTGCGACGTTCGTCCTCGCCACCGGCCGTCCCCCGCGCTGGGTCCGGCCCATCGTCGACCAACTCGGTTTCGCCCCGATGGCGGTGTGCGCCAACGGTGCGGTGATCTACGACCCCTCGACAGACCGCATCGTGTCGGCCCGCTCACTGTCGGCCGACGTTCTCGGTGAACTCGCCGAGATCGCCACCCGGGTGATCCCCGGCGCAGGTCTGGCCGTCGAGCGGGTGGGCCGCAGCGCTCATGACGCCGCCACCCCGCAGTTCGTCAGCTCACCGGGTTACGAACATGCGTGGCTCAATCCCGACAACACCGAGGTGTCGATCCAGGACCTGCTCAGCGCCCCCGCGATCAAGTTGCTCATCCGCAAAGGGGGCGCCACCAGCGCTGACATGGCTGCCGAACTGGCCAAGCACATCGGGCTCCAGGGTGACATCACTTATTCCACCAACAACGGCCTGGTGGAGATCATGCCGCTGGGGGTGAGCAAGGCGACCGGCATCGAGGAGTTGACCCGCCCGCTGGGGGTCGCCGCCGCCGATGTGGTCACCTTCGGCGACATGCCCAACGACGTGCCGATGCTGAGCTGGGCGGGTCTGGGCGTGGCGATGGGTAATGCGCACCCCGACGCGGTCGCCGCCGCCGACGAGGTCACCACCACCAACGTCAAGGACGGGGTGGCCCGGGTGCTCGAGCGCTGGTGGCTGTGAAGCCGGGCCGAGGTGCTGCACCCTCGATTACGGCGCTCGGATATCTTGTCTGGCGTGATGCGGATCGGCTTGACGAGAATCGTGCTCACGGTGGCGATGGCAACGATCGGTGCAGTCACAGGTGTCGTCGGGCTCGCCCCGCCCGCGGTTGCCGCTGATCCCGACTGGTCGACCTTGGACGTGCGCTTCTACGACGGGATCGTCCCCCCCTGAAGGTGGGGTGTTGATCGCCCGGGCCCCGCTGAATCCTGGACTGTCAGTGACCGGCGCGGGTGCGGAGTACCGGATCCTCTACTCCACGCGTAACCAGCATGACCGGCCCGCGGTCAGCACGGCGGTGGTGTTCACCCCCAAAAATGCTCCCCCGCAGGGAGGTTGGCCGGTGATCGCCTGGGCGCACGGCACCGTCGGTCTCGGGGACGACTGCACACCGTCGGCGCGGCCGCGAAGCGCCCGCGACAACGAGTACCTCAGCCATTGGCTGGACCTGGGGTACGCGGTGGTCGGTACCGACTATGTAGGGCTGGGCACTCCAGGGTTGATGAGCTATCTCAACAGCGTGTCCACCGCACATGCAGTTGTCGACTCGGTGATCGCCGCGCACCAGATGGGACTTCCGCTGTCCCCGCAGTGGGCCATTGTCGGGCAGTCCCAAGGAGGGGGCGCCGCGGTCAACAGCGCGCGCTGGGCCTCAGAGTTCAGTGCAGGCAGTGGACTGGACTACCGCGGTTAGTGGCTACCGGCACCCCGGCCAACATCGAGAGCGTCGTCAAGTGGGTGGGCCCGACCTTCAACTGCCTGCAGAGCTCGGACCTGCTGCCAACAGCTACACCGCCTACATTCTGGCGGGGTTCCGTGAGGCACGTCCCGACATCGACGTCAACAGTGTGCTCACCCCGGAAGGTGTCGAAGCCGTCGACAAGGCCGAGACCGTGTGTAAGCCCCAGTCGGATGAGGAGTTGTCCGGCATGACGCCGACGCGATTCTTCAGCGCGCCGCTGGCCTCTCTGGCTGGTGTGACCGAAGCGCTCGACGACTACATGGGTACACCGGTGACCGGCTATGACCGACCGATCTTCCTGGGTGCCGGCCTACTGGACCGCGACGTGCCGGCGAAGTCGTCGCTGGTGCTCTATGACCAATTGCAGGCGCACAACCAGGACGTGGTGCTCAAGATCTACCCCAACGACGATCACAGTGGCACCGTGCTGGCGTCCCTGCCGGACACCACACCGTTTCTCGCTGCGCTGTTCGAAAACGGCACTCTTCTCCCATCCCACAGCCGATGCCGGCCTGCAGATCATCGTTCCCGTTCAGCACACCCGGCCCTCCCGGGAATCGTCCAGTCTTTCGGCTGGGGGATCGGATCGCTGGTGGGCAAGAACAGCACCACGGCAACAAGAGCGTTCACCCAGGCGCTGGCGATCCTATGGGGTTTCGCCGGCATCGTCTTCGTCGCGTTCTACTCTGCCAACCTCAGTGCGACCCTGACCGTGGCGAAGCTGGATGCCAAGATCAGCGGCCCGGCCGACCTGTACGACAAGTCGATCGCGACCGTCGGCGACACGACGTCGGCCGCGTTCCTGCGTGGGATGGGCATCGATGCCACCGAGACCGAGACCATCGAGGAGTCCTATCAACTGCTGCGCGAAGAGGGCTACGACGCGGTGGTCATCGATGCGCCTGTGCTGCACTACTACGTCGCCCACCGCGGTGAAGGGGTCGCAGTCATGGCCGGGCCGGTGTTCCAGGAAGAAGATCAAGGCTTCGTGTTCAACGTCAACAGCCCACTTCGCAAGCCGACCAACCAGACACTGTTCCGAATGCGCGAAGACGGAACCTACAACCTCACAAGGAGAAGTGGTTCGGCGACGACGTGGCGACCACTGCCGGCGACCTCAACTGACCCGAGCTCAGACGGGGTTGCTGGGCGGGGTGAACCGCTCCAGCTGTATCGGCGCCAGGTCGGCGGGTGCCGGCGGCAGCTCGACGGGGACGCCGTCGATGACGCGGATCACGTGGCCGTTCTCCCGGTCGAAGTTCAGCGTGCCGTGCTGGAAGTTCTGCACGATCCACAGCGGTGCGGCGATCTCGGCGCTGGTCGGCAGGCCCAACGCGCCCCGCTCGAAGCCGAGCGCGCCCCACGCCTTGTAGAGCTCGCCGGTGACGGGTTCGGCCCCACTCTCGGGAGACCAGTACACCGCCCCGCGTTCGAACCTCACGTACCGCGCCGAGCCCTCGCCGGCGGATTCAGGTGACGTCGGACGACCCAGGTAGCTGTTCATGCCGCCCAGCGCTTCCCACTTCGCGTGGATCGCGCCGCCGCGCAGCATCTCGGCCAGCTGGTCGGGACCCGGCGGATCGTTGAACCGCGCGGCGATGTCGCGGACCTGTCCCATCAGCGCGTACGCCGCGTTGCCCGGGCACTCGGTGTTGCCGACGTCGCGATGGGTGAAGATCGCCGGCAGCGTCGGTGAGGCGCCGAACGGGAACTTGGTGAACGCGCCGCCCTCGGACGGCAGCACCACCGCGCCCAGCGGGTCGACACCAGCCTGGCCCAGCACCCAGCCCAGCAGCCGTGCCGTGGTGCGCAGCTGAATCGGTGTCGGTGGCACCACCTCGAAGTTGCCGAGCATCGCGACCCCCCACGTGTTGTGGTTGAAGCCGCCGGTGTGTGCGCCCTCGACGGGGCGGGTCATGCCGCCCGCTCGGCCTTCGAAGACCTGCCCGTACTTGTCCACCATCGCGTTGTAGGCGATGTCGCACCAGCCCAGGGTGCGGGTGTGGTACTCGTAGATCGACCGGACGATCCCAGCCGAATCTCCCGGCAGGTAGTCGTTGCTGCCCGCCGTGTGGTGCACGACCCCAGCCTGAAGCCTGCTGTCGTACCGCGGATCTCCGCAACGCATCGCTTCGTCGGCGCCCCACTGGGTGCGGTTGATGATGTTCGGCGGTTGGCCCGGCGGAGTGGCGGCGTTCGGGAGCGGCAGCAGGTCGGCCGGCGTCTCGGGGGGGCTGATGAGGACCGCGTTGAGATTCTGCCCGAACGGCTGTTCCACATTGGCCGGGACGTAGCCCAGGGGCGGCCGGTCGTCCTCCCCCGGCGCTGCGGGTGCGGTGGCCGGGGCGTCGGCCGGGCGGGTGACGGCGATCTGCACCGTGGTGGTTCGGCCGACGAACACGGCTTCGGTGCCCCGGGGGCCGGGCAGGTCGGCACCGACGCCGCCGAGTTGTTCGGCTTCGTACCACGGACCCCAGGAGCCGTCCGCCTTCTCGGCGCGCACCCGGGCGGTGGTGCCGGTCAGGTCCTCTGCGGTCAGCGCGACCATCGAGAACGGCGTCTCCTGGTGGATCTCGCGAATCGTCTCGCCGCCGCCGAGATCGGTCAGCGGTTGCTGCGCCACCTCGGGCGCGGCGACCTGCGGCGTCGGGTCGTCACCGGGCGCGCCGGAGAGCGCCCAGGGCAGCAGCACCACTGTCGCCGCGAGCGCGGTGAACAGTATCGATGGCGCGGGACGACGACACGGCACGGGCTGATGTTACGTATGTGCCAGTTGGTACTCGTGTTGCGACACGGCCGTTCGGGGATTCAATCCGGGGAAAAAGTGTGCACGCACCTGCAACGGCACCGCAGAGCATGGGTGCTTCTGCGGTGCCGTTCGGTGGCAGGACTACTGGACTGCCGCGATTCTCACGCGCCAGGCTCGAGCGGTGCTTCTGCTGCCAGTGCTTCCTCGGCGCCGACGGTGCCGGCCGCGGTCTCGATGGGTGCGGCGGCCGCGGCCGCCGCGGGAACGCCCGCGGGCTTGACCGCCGACATGATCGCGGGCATCAGGACGCCCTTGAGCAGGTCGATCGCCTCACCGGCGCCCAACTGGTTGGCGGCGCTGGTCAGATCGCCGAGCAGGCCCCCGCTGCTGGAGGCCGCCGGCATGGCGAGCGACGGATCCCCCATGATCGGGTAGCCGCCCAGCGCCGGATCCAGGCCGATCGGAGCCGAGATCGGGATCTCCCCGGTCGCGGGCAGGCCGGAGGTGGAGATCGGGGCCACGCCCAGGGCGGGGTCGGTCAGCGCCGGCGGGGTGCTCAGGCCCGGTGTGGTCAGCGCCGGGTCGGTCAGCGAAGGTGTGGTCAGACCGTCGGTGCTGACGCCGGGCACGGTGAGGCCGGGGGAGGCCAGTGCAGGGTCGGTCAGCGACGGTGTCGTCAAGCCGGGCGTCGTCAAGCCCGGAGTCGTCAAGCCCGGAGTCGTCAAGCCCGGAGTCGTCAAGGTGGGGCTGGTGAGCGCCGGGTTGGCGAGGCCGGGATCGGTCAGTGACGGAGCTCCGGTCAGGCCCGGCATCAGACCGGTGGTCCCCAGCCCGGGGCTCAGCGTGGTGGATGCCGTCGGCGCCGACCCGGTGAGCAGGCCCGTCGGCAACGGCGGCAGATTGATGCCGAATTGTGAAAGGCCCTGTGAGAGCGCGGTCATCAGCTCGCCGGGTAGATCTGTGATGGTGGCGGCCTGGACGAACTCGCGGTGTTCCGGCGCCCGCTCGGGCGCTGCGGACATTTCGGCTACGGCAACAACTGCAACTGGACTTGCGACTGCCAGAGCGGCGACTGTGCTCAAGGCTGTCGAGAGCCGGCGTCGACGTCGGTTCGGCACGGAAGTCTCCTCAATACATGGACGTAGAAAATCGCTACCGGAATCGGCTAGCTGTGCGTGATTCTTCGTACGCCTCGATGGTACTGATGTGACTCGTGGGACTAGAGTGACGATGCGGAATCGTGAGCTAATTGCGACCTGCCCGGCTCGGCCAAGTCGGGCCCGCCGACGGTGGTCGGATACCCTTGCTGCCGATGATCTCTCCTGATCCCCGCGCCGTCGAGCTCCCGCCCAACGAGGACTTCGATCTCTTTGTCGTCGGTTCCGGGTTCTTCGGTCTGACGATCGCCGAGCGCGCCGCGACGCAGCTGGGCAAGCGCGTGCTCGTCGTCGACAGGCGCCCCCACATCGGTGGCAACGCCTACTCCGAGCCCGAACCGGAGACCGGCATCGAGGTGCACCGCTACGGCGCGCACCTGTTCCACACGAGCAACCAGCGGGTGTGGGACTACGTCAGGCAGTTCACCGAGTTCACCGGCTATCAGCACCGGGTGTTCGCGCTGCACGACGGGCAGGCCTACCAGTTCCCGATGGGTCTTGGCCTTGTCAGCCAGTTCTTCGGCCGGTACTTCACCCCCGACCAGGCACGGGCGCTGATCAAGGCGCAGGCCAGCGAGATCGACTCCGCCGAGGCGCAGAACCTCGAGGAGAAGGCGATCTCGCTGATCGGCCGTCCGCTGTACGAGGCGTTCGTCAAGGGCTACACCGCCAAACAATGGCAGACCGACCCCGCTGATCTGCCGGCGTCGGTCATCAACCGGTTGCCGGTGCGCTACACCTTCGACAACCGCTACTTCAACGACACCTACGAGGGCCTGCCCGTCGACGGCTACACGGCCTGGTTGCAGAACATGGCCGCCGACGACCGTATCGAAGTCCGGCTCGACACCGACTGGTTCGACGTCCGTGACACGTTGCGCAGTTCGAACCCGGGGGCTCCCGTTGTTTATACCGGTCCGCTGGACCGCTACTTCGACTACGTGGACGGTCGGTTGGGCTGGCGCACGCTGGATTTCGAGCTCGAGGTGCTGCGCGACTGTGGGGATTTCCAGGGCACGCCGGTGATGAACTACAACGACATCGAAGTGCCCTACACCCGGATCCACGAGTTCCGTCATTTCCACCCCGAACGGTCGTACCCGGCCGACAAGACCGTGATCATGCGGGAGTTCTCCCGGTTCGCGGCCGACGACGACGAGCCGTACTACCCGATCAACACCGACGCCGACCGTGCGGTGCTGGGTGCCTACCGTGGGCGGGCACGGGCCGAGACGGCCTCATCGAAGGTGCTCTTCGGTGGCCGCCTCGGCACCTATCAATATCTGGACATGCACATGGCCATCGCCAGCGCGCTGAACATGTACGACAACACCCTCGCGCCCCACCTGCGCGACGGCGCGCCGTTGGTCGACTCCGAAACAGAAAGCAACACCCCATGAAAAGAGGCACCGTTGAGTGACATCCCGTCCGGCGCGCTCGAGGCCGGACAGTCAAGGGCTGTCAGCCTGCTGGCCCGCATCATCCTGCCGCGACCCGGCGAGCCGCTCGACGTCCGAAAGCTCTACATCGAGGAGTCGGTCACCAACGCGCGGCGCGCTCATCCGCCGACGCGCACCGAACTGGAAATCGGTGCCGAGTCCGAGGTGTCCTTCGCGACGTACTTCAACGCGTTCCCGGCCAGCTACTGGCGCCGTTGGTCGACGCTGGACTCGGTCGTGCTGCGGGTCGAGCTGACCGGAAGCGGCCGCGTCGACGTCTACCGCACCAAGGCCACCGGCGCCCGCATCACCGTCAGCGGCGACTCGTTCGCCAGCGGTGACGCAGAGACCGCCGTGGTGGAGTTCGAGATCGGGCTCGACCCGTTCGAGGACGGCGGGTGGATCTGGTTCGACATCACCACCAACTCGGCGGTCACGCTGCGCAGCGCCAGCTGGTACGCGCCGACGCCCGCGCCGGGGCGGGCCGATGTCACGGTCGGCATCCCGACGTTCAACCGACCGTCCGACTGTGTCAACGCGCTGGCCGCACTGACATCGGATCCGCTGGTGGACAAGGTGATCGGTGCGGTCATCGTCTCAGATCAGGGAACCGACAAAGCCCAGGACCACCCGGGCTTCGCCGCCGCGGCGGCGGCGCTGGGTTCCCGGCTGTCGGTGCACCACCAGCCCAACCTCGGCGGGTCGGGCGGCTACAGCCGGGTGATGTACGAGGCGCTGAAGAACACCGACTGCGAACAGATCCTGTTCATGGACGACGACATCAGGATCGAGCCGGACTCGGTGTTGCGCGCGCTGGCGATGAACAGGTTCGCCAGGTCGCCCACGCTGGTCGGCGGGCACATGCTCAACCTGCAGGAACCGTCTCACCTGCACGTCATGGGCGAGGTCGTCGACCGGGCGAACTTCATGTGGACCAACGCCCCCAACACCGAGTACGACCACGACTTCGCCAAGTACCCGCTGGTCGACGAGGAGGACCGCAGCAAGCTGCTGCACCGCCGGATCGACGTGGACTACAACGGCTGGTGGATGTGCATGATCCCGCGGCACGTGGCCGAGGAACTGGGCCAGCCGTTGCCGCTGTTCATCAAGTGGGACGACGCCGAGTACGGGCTGCGCGCGGCCGAGCACGGCTACGGCACGGTCACCCTGCCCGGGGCGGCGATCTGGCACATGGCGTGGAGCGACAAGGACGACGCGATCGACTGGCAGGCGTACTTCCACCTGCGCAACCGACTGGCCGTGGCCGCCCTGCACTGGGACGGTGGGGTCGGCGGCCTTCTCGCCTCGTCGATCAAGGCCACGCTGAAACACCTTCTTTGCCTTGAATATTCGACCGTCGCGATCCAGAACCGGGCGATGGCCGATTTCCTGGCCGGTCCCCAGCACATCTTCTCCATCCTGGAGTCCGCGCTGCCGGATGTACGGGCGATGCGCAGCGGGTACCCCGATGCCGTCGTGCTGCCGGGAGCCACCGCGCTTCCGCCTCCGTCGGACAAGCGCCGCAAGAAGGTGAAGATCCCGACCTCCAAGCCGGCCATCGCACTTCGGCTGCTTCGCGGCGTGGCGCATCAGCTCACCGAGCACGATCCGGCCCATCACCAGCGGCCCCAGCTCAACGTCGCCACCCAGGACGCCCGCTGGTTTCTGCTCTGCAGGGTCGACGGTGTCACCGTGACGACCGCGGACGGCCGCGGAGTGGTCTTCCGGCAGCGAGACCGCGAGAAGATGATCGAGTTGCTGCGGACATCGTTGCGCCAGCACCTGCTGTTGGCGCGCAAGTTCAACCGGATGCGCAGGGTGTACCGCGACGCCCTGCCGATGCTGACGAGCAAACAACGGTGGGAGAGCGTGCTGAACTCCGGACAGCAGGGGGTCGTGGCATCCCGTGATCGCTGATCCGGTCGTACCGCCCACAGGCGAGGACCTCGCGCTGGTGGCCGTGCAGTCGGCCGTTGCCGGTCGGCCCGGCGTACTGGCAGCCGCCCGCGGTCTTTCGCATTTCGGGGAGCACAGCCTGGGCTGGCTCGGCGTGGCCGCGCTCGGTGCGCTGGTGAGTCCGGGACGCCGCCGGGAGTTCCTGGCCGCGGGCGCGGGCGCATTCCTGGCGCACGCCAGTGCCGTGGTCGTCAAAC
>NZ_JBAUJB010000152.1:0-4364 GCF_049683355.1 Mycobacterium sp. | reverse complement strand
AGACTGTGCGTAAGTGGAAGCGGGTCGAGGGCGCCGACGGCCCGCGGTTGCGGTCGGCGCTGGCCGCACACGAAGCCGAGTTGTTGAGCAGCCTGGTGACCTCCCTGCTCGGAATGCTCGAGGATCGCCAGTCCTCGGGTCCGACCGACGAGCTTACCGAGATCACCGGAATTCGAACTGGCAATTCGGTTCCGCCGGAAGACGATACGATGAAGCGTCTGCTGCCGGACTTCTATCGGCCGGCCACCGAACATCCCGCCGGGTCCGGTGCCGCGGAGAGTCTCAACAGCGCGCTGCGCGGCCTGCACGAGCCGGCCATCATCGACGCGAAACGTGAAGCGGCGCAACGTCTGCTGGACACCGTCCCGCCGGGCGGCGGGAAGTTCGAGCTGACCGAGGACGACGCGCAGTCCTGGGCCACCGCGGTCAACGACGTGCGGTTGGCGCTGGGCACGATGCTCGACATCGGCGCCGACGGGCCCGACCGGCTGCCCGCCGACCATCCGATGGCCGGGCACCTCGACGTGTACCAATGGCTGACGGTGTTGCAGGAGTACCTGGTATTGAGCCTGATCGACCGGGGTCGCTAGTGGTCGGCACGATCACCGATGTCAGCGGTATCCGCGTCGGTCACCACCACAGGCTCGACTCCGACGCGCAGCTCGGCTCCGGCTGGGCGAGCGGCACCACCGTGGTGCTGACCCCTCCCGGCACCGTCGGCGCGGTCGACGGTCGCGGGGGAGCGCCCGGGACCCGCGAAACCGACCTGCTGGACCCGAGCAACTCGGTGCGCCATGTCGACGGTGTGGTGCTCTCCGGGGGCAGCGCCTTCGGGCTCGCCGCGGCCGACGGCGTGATGACCTGGCTCGAGGAACACGACCGCGGCGTGGCGATGGACGGTGGCGTGGTGCCGATCGTGCCGGCCGCGGTGGTCTTCGATCTTCCCGTCGGGGGCTGGCGGTGCCGGCCCACCGCGGAGTTCGGCTACCTCGCGGCCCAGCGGGCGGGCACCGAGTTCGCGGTGGGCACCGTCGGAGCGGGCGTCGGGGCGCGGGCCGGGGTCCTCAAGGGCGGCGTGGGCACCGCCTCGGTGACACTCGACTCCGGGGTGACCGTCGGCGCGCTCGTCGTCGTCAACTCCGCCGGCGATGTCGTCGACCGCGGCACCGGGCTGTCCTGGCTGGCGTATCAGATCGCGGAGTTCGGGCTGGTGCCGCCGCCGGCCGACGAGCTGGCGGCCTACGCCGAACGGCGCGCCGAGTTCAGCCCGTTGAACACCACGATCGCCGTGGTGGCCACCGACGCCGCGCTCAGCCCGGCGGGTTGTCGCCGGATGGCGGTTGCCGCGCACGACGGGCTGGCGCGCACCATCCTGCCGTGCCACACCCCGCTCGACGGCGATACGGTGTTCGCGTTGGCCACCGGCGCGGTAGAGGTCGATCCGGACCCGACGACCCCCGCGTCGATGTCCCCGGAAGTGCCGCTGATCACCGCGATCGGCGCGGCTGCCGCGGACTGTCTGGCCCGCGCGGTGCTCGTCGGAGTGCTGGCCGCCGAGTCAGTCGCCGGAATACCCACCTACCGTTCCCTGTTGCCGGGAGCGTTCGGGATGAGAGGAAGCTCGTGAAAGAGGCGCAGTGTTGACGATCCGTGCCGACCTGGTCGACGCGATGGTCAGCCATGCCCGTGCCGACCACCCCGACGAGGCCTGCGGGGTCATCTCCGGGCCCGAGGGGTCCGACCGTCCGGAGAACTTCATCGCGATGCTCAACGCGGAGCGCTCGCCGACGTTCTACCGGTTCGATTCCATGGAGCAATTCCGGGTGTGGAAGGCGATGGACGAGGCCGACGAGGCGCCGATCGTGATCTATCACTCACACACCGGTACCGAGGCCTACCCGAGCCGGACCGACGTCGCGATCGCCGCCGAACCCGACGCCCACTACGTGCTGGTGTCCACCCGTGACCCCGACGAGCACGAGTTGCGCAGTTACCGCATCGTGGACGGCGTCGTCACCGAAGAGCCCGTCAAGATCGTCGACCAGTACCAGTAGGAGAAACCTGTGCCCGATTCAGCCAACGTCACCGTTTCGATCCCGACCATCCTGCGCACCCACACCGGTGGTGAGAAGCGCGTCAGCGCCTCCGGCGACACGCTGGCCGCGGTGATCAGCGATCTGGAGGCGAACTATTCGGGGATCACCGAGCGGATCGTCGACGGCGAGAAGCTGCACCGGTTCGTCAACATCTACGTCAACGACGAGGACGTCCGGTTCTCCGGCGGCCTGGACACCGCGATCTCCGACGGGGACTCGGTGACGATCCTGCCCGCCGTCGCCGGTGGCTGACATGGTCGGGGTGACGGCGACATGACCAGGTACGACTCGCTGCTCGAAGCGCTCGGGGGTACCCCGCTGGTCGGGCTCCAGAGGATCTCGCCGTCCTGGGACGGCTCCCCACACGTGCGGCTGTGGGCCAAGCTCGAGGACCGCAACCCGACCGGGTCCATCAAGGACCGCCCCGCGTTGCGGATGATCACCGACGCCGAGCGCAGCGGTCTGTTGCAGCCCGGGGCCACGATCCTGGAGCCGACCAGCGGCAACACCGGTATCTCCCTGGCGATGGCCGCGCTGCTCAAGGGCTACCAGATGGTCTGCGTGATGCCGGAGAACACGTCGATCGAGCGTCGTCAGCTGTTGGAGCTCTACGGTGCCCGGATCATCTACTCCCCGGCCGAAGGTGGCTCCAACACTGCGGTCGCGCACGCCAAAGAGCTTGCGGCAGAACATCCCTCGTGGGTGATGCTGTACCAGTACGGTAACCCTTCCAATGCCGCCGCGCACTACGACGGCACCGGCCCGGAGTTGCTCGCCGACCTGCCCGAGATCACGCACTTCGTGGCGGGCCTCGGTACCACCGGCACGCTGATGGGCGCCGGTCGGTACCTGCGCGAGCACGTCCCCGGCGTGCAGATCGTCGCGGCCGAACCCAGATACGGCGAGGGCGTTTACGCGCTGCGCAACATCGACGAGGGCTTCATCCCCGAGCTGTACGACCCCGACGTTCTGACCACCCGCTTCGCCGTCAGCTCCTATGACGCGGTGCGGCGGACCCGCGAGCTGGTGCAGTCCGAGGGGATCTTTGCGGGCATCTCCACCGGGGCGATCCTGCACGCCGCGCTCGGCATGGCCGCCAAAGCGGTCAAGGCCGGTGAGCGTGCCGACATCGCGTTCACCGTGTGCGACGCCGGGTGGAAGTATCTGTCGACCGGCGCCTACGCCGGTAGCCTGGATGACGCAGAGGACGCGCTGGAAGGGCAGCTATGGGCTTGAGGGTTCGCCGATGAGTCTGCCGGGCGGCTATCCGGGCATGGCCGGACCGCCCGCGCAGCCGAAGAAACGCCCGACGTGGGTCGTCGGGGTCGTCACGATCGTCTCGTTCGTGTTTTTGCTCTGGGTGATCGAGCTTTTCGACGCGTTGACCGGGCACCAACTCGACGACAACGGAATTCGCCCGTTGGAGACCGACGGTCTGACCGGCATCCTGACGGCGCCGCTGTTGCACGCCAATTGGGAGCACCTGATCGCCAACACCGGCCCGGCGCTGGTACTCGGGTTTCTGGTGACGCTGGCCGGGCTGTCCCGGTTCCTCTACGCGACCGCGATCATCTGGATCGTCGGCGGGCTGGGCACGTGGCTGATCGGCAATGTCGGCGCGCCGGCCTACAACGGCGTGGTGATCGAGACCAACCACATCGGCGCCTCGGGTCTGATCTTCGGTTGGCTGGCGTTCCTGATCGTTTTCGGGTTCTTCACCCGCAACATCTGGGAGATCGTCATCGGCGTGGTGGTGCTGTTCATCTACGGCAGCATCCTGCTCGGTGTGCTGCCCGGGACGTTCGGGGTCTCGTGGCAGGGCCATCTGTGCGGGGCGCTGGCGGGTCTGCTCGCTGCCTATCTGCTGTCCGGACCGGAACGCAAGGCGCGTGCGCTGCGGCGCCCGGTGCGGCCGCCGTCGCTGAACACATGACCTCACCGCAGGCCCCGATCGGGATCTTCGATTCCGGCGTCGGGGGGCTGACCGTCGCGCGGGCCGTCATCGACCAACTCCCCGACGAAGACGTCATCTACGTCGGGGACACCGGCAACGGACCGTACGGCCCGCTGACCGTCCCGGAGATCCGCTCCCACGCCTTGGCCATCGGTGACCACCTCGGAGGCCGCGGCGTCAAGGCGCTGGTGATCGCCTGCAACACGGCGTCCTCGGCCTGCCTGCGCGACGCCCGCGAGCGGTACGCGCCGGTGCCGGTCGTCGAGGTGATCCTGCCCGCGGTGCGCCGGGCCGTGCGCTCCACCCGCAACGGG
>NZ_JBAUJB010000151.1:0-23009 GCF_049683355.1 Mycobacterium sp. | reverse complement strand
CTACGCTGCGGGCGCTCCGTCTTGACCCCGGCCCTTACCCGATGCCGCCCACACGGAGGCCGAAAATCAGCAAAACCCCAGGTCCGCCAAAGCCTTGACAGCACCCCGCCCCTTCAGGGATGACACGAGGCAACAGGCGAAGGCCCGCATGACTCGACCGTCCGTCGAACCGGGGAGCACCGCTGCGGCTGCCGGCGCGCCCGGCTCCCAGACGCTGGGCCGTGGAGTGAGCGCACTCCAGTTGGTGGCGAGTTCGCCGACCGGGCTGACGGTGACCCAGGTCGCCGACGACATCGGTGTGCACCGCACCATCGCCTGTCGGCTGCTCAGCACCCTGGCTCAGTTCCGGTTCGTGGCCAAGGGAGAAGACGGCCGGTACCGCTCTGCGGCCACCCTGGCCGTCCTGGGAGCATCGTTCGACAACAACGTCCGTCAGATGTGCGTGCCGACGCTGCGGGGCTTGGCCGACGAGCTCGGCACCACGGTGTCGCTGTTGGTGGCCGAGGGTGACCAACAGGTCGCGATCGCGGTGATCGTGCCTACCAACGTGTTCTACCAACTGTCGTTCCACGAGGGCAGCCGGTACCCGCTGGAGCGCGGCGCGGCCGGGATCGCGCTGTTGGCGAGCATGCCGCCGCGGCCGGGTGAACGCGATCTCGTACCGTTGGCGCCTCAGCAGGGCTGGGTGACCACCCACGGTGAGATCGAACCCAATACCTACGGCCTGGCGGTCCCGGTACGCCGCCGGCCTCCGGCACCGCCCACCTGCATCAACCTGATCTCGCATCGCGAAGACGTCGTCGTCGACGGCCGCGAGACAGTCATCAAGGCGGCCGACGAGTTGTCGGCGATCCTCAGCTGAGATCCGGTTTCACGGGCGCCGAACGAGGAAGGGAGACACGATGACCGACTGGGACCACGACGTCGACGTCGTCGTACTGGGTAGCGGGGGCGCCGGGCTGACCGCCGCGCTGTCCGCGGCAGTCGCCGGTGCCACGGTGGAGGTCTACGAGAAGGCCGAGACGGTCGGCGGTACGACCGCGGTCTCCGGCGGGATCGTCTGGATACCCGCGCACGGCCGGTCCGTCGACGGCCCGCTGAGCACCGATGACGCCATGGCATACCTGCGCGCGCAATCGCTGGGCTTCATGGACGACGAGTTGGTCGAGACATTCGTGCACAGTGGCGCCGCCATGCTCGACTTCGTGGAGGCGCACAGCGATCTCGAGTTCGAGGTCGCCACCGGGTTCCCCGACTACAAGCCCGAATTACCGGGTGGGAAGCCCGGCGGTGGACGATCGCTGAACGCCAAACCTTTCGACCTCGCACAGCTAGGTGACTGGCGTGACCGGATCACGTCGTTCCCGGCCGATTTCAGCAACGTCGGCATCGACGCCGAGACACGGGCGCGCATCCACGCGGCCGTAGACGACATGTCCGGCGAGTTCTGTGTCGCCGGAACGGCGTTGATCGCCGGGTTGCTGAAGGGGTTGCTGTACGCGGGTGTGGTCCCGCACACCGGCGCGCGCGCAGTCGAACTCATCGCCGATCCCCTCGGCATCACCGGCGTGCGGATCGAACAGGGCGGCAGCGACTTCCGGGTGCGTGCCCGCCGCGGCGTGGTGCTCGGAACCGGCGGCTTCGAGTGGGACCAGCGGCTGGTCGAGGCCTACCTGCGAGGTCCACTCCACGGCGCTGTCTCCCCACCCAACAACACCGGCGGCCTGCGGATGGCGATGGCGCACG
This sequence comes from Mycobacterium sp., assembly GCF_049683355.1. Lineage (GTDB taxonomy): Bacteria > Actinomycetota > Actinomycetes > Mycobacteriales > Mycobacteriaceae > Mycobacterium. Next base: position 21,263 of record NZ_JBAUJB010000151.1, on the reverse strand, counting down.
GTGCCGACCTGGCCAACATGGGTGAGGCGTGGTGGGTACCGATCGTGCAGATCCCCGGTGACACCTACGCGGGGCATCCGCGGAGTCGCAGTGTCCGGCTCGAGCGCACCCGCTCCCGGAGCATCATCGTCAACCGGGCGGGCAAGCGCTTCCTCAACGAAGCGGGCGAATACAACTCGATGGCGGGCCCGTTCCACTTCCTCGATCCCAAGCTCGGATATGCCAACGATCCGGCATGGATCGTGTTCGATTCGATCCACTTCAAGCACTACGGCTTCCTCGGCGTGGATCCCGACGGACCCGTGCCCGACTGGTTCTGCCAGTCCGCCGACCTCGCCGAACTCGGCGAGAAGACCGGCATCGACCCCGCAGGTCTGAAGCAGACGCTGCAGGCCTGGAACTGCAACGTGGCCGATGAACACGACCCCGACTTCGGCCGTGGCGCAAGCGCGTACGACGGCTACTGGGGTGACGACAAAGCAGCCACCCCGGCGAGTAAAACCCTTGGCCCGATCGACACCGCCCCGTGCTTCGCGGTGCCGGTGTCCGTCGGTGCGATGGGCACCAAAGGCGGGCCACGGACCGACAGCGACGGCCGGGTACTCCACGTCAACGGCACCGTGATCACCGGCCTGTTCGCCGCGGGCAACGCGATGACGGGCGCAACGGGCAAGGCATACGGCGGCGCCGGCGGCACCCTGGGCCCGGCACTGGTGTTCGGCTACCGCGCCGGCTACGCCGCGGCCACCGGCAAATCGGTGTCCTGACACCGCAGGATCGGTTGCCGGTCGACTACCCTCGTCGCTGTGACCTCCGCGCCCATCGGCAGCCGGTTCAGCGCCATCCCGCGCACCGCCGCACAGACCAGGGTGCTGGACGCGGCCCTCAAACTCATCGCCAAGCACGGGGTTAGCGGCACGTCACTGCAGATGATCGCCGACGCCATGGGGGTCACGAAAGCCGCGGTCTATCGCCAGTTCAAGACCAAGGAAGAGATCGTCGTCGCCATCACCGAACGTGAGATGGCCAGGCTCGAGGACGCGGTGGAGGCCGCCGAGGCCGAAGGACACCCCGTGCGTGCGCGGGAAGTGCTGCTGGACAGGATGATCGATCAGGCCATCGAACGTCGCGGGGTGGTCAGCGTGCTGCAGTTCGATCCGGTGCTCATCCGGCTGCAGGCCGAACACGAACCGTTCCAGCGCTTCATCGAGAGGCTCTACGCGGCGCTGCTCGGCACCGAGGCCGGCGTCGAGGCACGCTTTTACGCGGCGATGCTGTCGAGCGCGATCAGTGTGGCCGTCATGCATCCGCTGATCGCCGACTTCGACGGCGCCACCCTCCGCGCGCAGTTGACCCAGATGACCCGCCGGATGCTCGACCTGCCCGGGCCCGCTCAGGATTCGACTGGGACGACGAAGAGCCGGTCGGCGGCCCCGTAGGGATCGTCCCGACCCTCCGCCACGGCCTGAGCCAGCCGTTCCAGGTCGGGATGACTGCGTAGCCGGGTCTGTGCCATCGAGAGGATCTGGGCGCGGGCACGCGCAAGACGCCTATCGGAGGTGTCGGTTCGGTGGTAGGTATCGATCGCCTCGAGCAATTCGGCGATCCCCCCACCCTGCGCAGCGACGAGTTTGAGGACAGGAGCGTCGGTCTCGGCGCGCAGTTCGCGCACGGTCTGGTCGGCGCCGTCGCGGTCGGCCTTGTTCACCACGACGGTGTCGGCGACCTCGAGAAGCCCGGCCTTGGCGGCCTGCACCGCGTCACCGGCGCCCGGGTTCAGGATCACCACCGTCGGCTCGGCGACGGGCGATCTCGATCTCGGACTGACCGACGCCCACCGTCTCCAGAACCACGAGGTCATAGGACAGCGCGCGAGCAACCTGACGGCGGCGGGCACCGCGGCCGCGAGTCCGCCCAGATGACCCCGGGCCGCGACCGAGCGGATCAGGACGTCGGGATCGTTGATGTGGGCGGCCATCCGAATCCAGTCTCCGAGCAGCGCACCACCGCTGAAGGCGACGACGGATCGACCGCCAGCACCGCCACCCGAAGTCCGTTGGCGCGGTAGGCGCCCACCAGGGCGCCGACCGTCGTCGACTTCCCGGCCCCCGGGGGCCCGGTGATGCCGACGACCCGAACCGGGGCGACCTCACCGAGCGCGGCGAGCACCTCGTCGCGGCGCGGTCCCATCACCCCGGCAAACGACAGCGGGCATCGGTCTTCACCCGATCACCGGACGGGCGCGCCAGTTTCGACGGCGCCGCGACCAGACACTCAATACCCGATTCCAAGAGATACCGGGCTAACCCGAAGCCGGTCGGGCCGGCCTCATAGGTCACCGCGACCGGAGCCGGTAACCCGTTGATCCATTCCAGGATCTCTCGATGGTCCGGACTCAACCGGCGTTGAAACACCTCACCGGTCTCACCATCGAGTCCACACCCAACCACCGAACGTGCGTGCACATCCAAACCAACACTCGTACGCTGAATCTTCACTGGGGCCTCCCACAGTTGTGGCTCTACCGGCCAGGACCTGATTCGTGACGGCAACCCACGCTCACATGTGGTGAGGCCCCAGCCTCCCCATATCGTCTATTCCGCGGCAAGAGGGCGATCACCCCTTGGCGATCAGGCCGTCCACGATCTTGTTGAAGTCGGCAGTCCCGAACGACACGTACTCCGCGAGGTTGGCGTAGTCCAACGACGCCATCACCGACTTCTCCAACTGGATGTTCATCAACCGCTTGGTGGCCTCCACCGCCTGCTGCGGCAGCTCCATGATCTTCTCGGCGCAGGCGATCGCCTCGGCGACCGGGTCGGCGACGACGTGGTTGGCCAGACCCAGCTCGACGGCGCGCTGCGCCTTGATCCGGACGCCGGTCAACGCGAACTCCTTGGCCTGCAACATGCTGATCTGCGACGGCCACACCAGCGGCCCGCCATCGGCGGCCACCAGACCGATCTGCACGTGCGGGTCGGCGAAGAACGCGTTCTCGGCGATGTAGACGATGTCGGACAGCGCAGCCAGGCTGCACCCGAGCCCGACGGCCGGGCCGTTGACGGCGGCGACCACCGGGATGCGGCACCGCACCATGCCGATGACAAGATCGCGACCGTGCTTGATCGTCTTCTGGCGCAGGGCTTCGTCGTTGCGAAGCTCGTCGAGATAGTTGAAGTCACCGCCGGCGGAGAATGCCCGGCCCGCGCCGGTGATCACTGCTGCCCGCGCATCGGCATCCTCGTTGAGCGCCTCCCACACGCTGGCCAGTCCCACGTGCAGGGCGTCGTTGACGGCATTGAGTTCGTCGGGGCGGTTCAGCGTGATGATCCGCAGGCCGCCGTCGGCACGGACGTCGATTTCGGCTGGCATACCGTACATTTCAAGCTCCTCTGCTCTTCGCGCAAGCGCTCATCGCCCGCCCAATCCGAGAATCCGCTCAGCGATGATGTTCTTCTGGATCTGCGACGTGCCGCCCATCACGCTCTGCGCGCGGCTGTACATGTAGGCGCCGAACAGCTCGGCCGCGGCCACATAGAGGGCCAGCAGGATCGCCGCGGTGCCGTTGATCGTGAAGCTGGTGCTGATCTTGTCGAGGGGGATGCTGTCGAACAGCAACTCGGCATGGGCGAGTGTGTCGACCGCCACCCCGACCCTGCCGACCTCCTCACCGAACTCGGGGTCGTCCGAGTCGTAGCCGCACTGGGTGGGTAGGTCCAGCGCGACCGACAGCCCGGTGCCGCCCTGGGCCAGCAGATAGCGGTAGCGGCGGTTGGACTCCTCGGCGGTGCCGAAACCCGAGTACTGCCGGAATGTCCACGTCTTGCCGCGGTAGCCGGACGCGAAGTTGCCACGGGTGAACGGGTAGCTGCCCGGCGGCGGCTGGTCGCCGGCCCGGTCGGCCGGTCCGTACACGGGTTCCAGCGGGAGCCCGGAAGGTGTATGTACTGGCTCGCTCATCAGACGATAACGTACTTCCAAAAAAGGAGAATGCCAATACCGCCTCGCGGAAAGATGCACGCGGGAGCGGGTGCCAGGTCCGCAGTACAGCGATCGAAACCCCAATACACAGCGATTATGCGATTCCCCTAAAATGCGAATCACACTATCCTGGTGTGCAGGGTCCGCCAGCCGAGGAGGCTTATGTCCAGCGAGTCATCATTCACCGACCGCACCCTGGTGGTCTCCGGTGGCAGCCGCGGGATCGGACTGGCCATCGCGCTGGGCGCTGCCAGGCTGGGCGCCAACGTGGTGCTGCTGGCCAAGACCGCCGAGCCGCACCCGAAACTGCCCGGCACCGTGCACACCGCGGTTGCCGAGGTGGAAGCCGCCGGCGGCAAGGGGCTGGCCGTGGTCGGCGACGTTCGCAACGACGAGGACGTGCAGCGCGCCGTCGACGCGGCAGTGCAACGCTTCGGCGGGGTCGACGTGGTCGTGAACAATGCCAGCGCCATCGCGACCGACCGCACCGAGGATCTGTCGGCCAAGAAGTTCGACCTGATGATGGACATCAACGTCCGCGGCACGTTTCTTCTGACCAAGGCGGCGCTGCCGTATCTGCGCAAATCCACGCACCCGCACGTGCTGACGATCTCGCCGCCGCTGAACATGAACCCGTACTGGCTCGGGGCACACCCGTCGTACACGCTGTCGAAGTACGGGATGACCCTGCTGAGCCTGGGGTGGGCCACCGAGTACGCCGACGCGGGAATCGGATTCAGCTGCCTGTGGCCGCAGACCTACATCGCGACCTCGGCCGTGACCAACCTCGCCGACGGCGACGCGCTGGTGGCGGCCTCCCGCCACCCCGACATCATGGCGGACTCAGCGGTGGCGATCCTGTCCAAACCGGCCTCCGAGGTCAACGGGCAGTGTTTCGTCGACGCCGACGTCCTCACCGCCGCCGGCGTCACCGACCTGTCGCGCTACGGCGGCGGCGATGACCCGATGTGGGATATCTTCCTGGACAAGTCATGAGTATCTCGTTGCTGTTGGAAATGGCGTCGTCGGCCGACCCGGACCGGACGGCGGTGGTCTCCGACGACGTCCGCCTTTCCACCGGCGAACTGAGCGCATTGGCCGACGGCGGCGTGGGCGTCGTCGCGGCCTCGGGCGCACAGCACGTCGCCTACGTCGGCACCGGCGGGGCCATGCTGCCACTGCTGCTGTTCGCCGCAGCGCGCGCCGCGGTGCCGTTCACGCCGCTGAACTACCGGTTGTCGGCCGACGGCCTGCGGGCGCTGCTCGACCGTCTTCCCGACCCACTCGTGGTGGTCGACGACGAGTACCTCGACGCCGTGGGTGGGGAATACCGCACGGTGGGCTCGGACGAACTGCTCGACTCGGCCCGCGGCGCCGAGCCCGCAGCCGAGTTCGCCGACCCGGACGCGGTGGCCGTGGTGCTGTTCACCTCGGGTACGACCTCCAAGCCCAAAGCCGTCGAGCTCACCCACAACAACCTGACCAGCTACGTGACCGGGACTGTGGAGTTCGCTTCGGCCGATCCCGGTGACGCCGCCCTGATCTGCGTGCCGCCCTACCACATCGCCGGTGTCGGCGCGGCCCTGTCGAACCTGTACGCGGGGCGGAAGATGGTGTACCTCAGGCACTTCGACGCCGCCGAGTGGGTGCGCCTGGTGGGCACCGAGAACGTCACCTCGGCGACGGTGGTGCCGACCATGCTCGACCGTATCGTCACCGTCCTCGATGCCGACAAGGTGACGCTGCCTTCGCTGCGCACCCTCGCCTACGGCGGCTCCAAAGTGGCCCTGCCGCTGGTTCGCAAGGCGCTGTCGTTGCTCCCGCAGGTCGGGTTCGTCAACGCCTACGGCCTCACCGAGACGAGTTCGACGATCGCCGTGCTGACCCCGGATGACCACCGCGCGGCGCTGGCTGCGGCCGACGGACCGGCCGCCCGGCGGCTCGGCTCGGTGGGTCAGCCGGTGCCGGGCATCGAAGTCGAGATCCGTGCGGAGGACGGCACAGTCCTCGGCGCTGGCCAGACGGGTGAGCTGTTCGTCCGCGGCGAGCAGGTGTCCGGCAAGTACACCGACATCGGCTCGGTGCTCGACGAGCACGGCTGGTTCCCGACCAAGGACGTCGCCCATCTCGACGACGAGGGCTACCTGTTCATCGGTGGACGCTCCGACGACACCATCATCCGAGGGGGCGAGAACATCGCGCCCGCCGAGATCGAGGACGTGCTGGTCGAGCACCCGCAGGTGCGCGACTGCGCGGTGGTCGGCGCCGAGGATCCCGAGTGGGGGCAGATCATCGTCGCGGTCGTGGTGCCCCGGTCCGGCGCCGACCCCGACCCCGAGGACCTGCGATCGCACGTCCGCTCGCAGCTTCGCGGATCGCGCACCCCCGACCGGGTGGTCTTCCGGGACGAACTGCCCACGAATGCGACCGGCAAGGTGCTGCGCCGCGAACTCGTCAGTGAACTCAGCGAACTCAGCGCCCGATCCCCCACTGCGTCAACCAAGAAGGAGCCCGCATGATCAAGAACGGCACCCGCCTGCAGAGCCAGGTCTGTGACACCCAGGTCATCGTGGTGCGTAGCGCCGACAGCCTCGACGACCTCCGGGCGGGCGGGGCGCCGATGGTGCCGATCGGTGAGCAGGCCGACGGCAGCCTGGCGCTCGACGATGCGCTGGCCGACGGGAACCTGATGGGCAAGCGCTACGTCGACGACAATGGCGCCGAAGTTCTCGTCACGAAGGCCGGCAAGGGCACGCTCACCATCGGCTCGACCCCGCTTGCTCTCAAGGAAGCCAAGCCGCTGCCCGCCAGCGACTGATACCTTCGGCCGTGTGAGGCCACGCCGCCTGCTGACCCGCTACGCAGCTGGTCTCACGTGGGCCTAATGTGCTGACCTGTCGCCGAAGTGGTGACGATCGTCGTGTCGCTGGTGGGGCGCAGCGTCGTCTCCCCGGGCAACGTCATCGCCTTCGTCGTGGTCAGCGTCATCGGCACCGCGCACCGTCGCCGTCGGCGCGGTCCTGATCGTCACCCCCACCCTTGCGGTGGCTCGGCACCGGTCTGAGTCCGACCGATGCGCAACTGCGCTCCGCGACCAAGATGATGCGCCGGCAGTCCGCGATCACGCTGGCGCCGTGGGGCCTGGCCGCCGCGGTCCTGGTACCGCTCAACATCGACGCGGGGCCGACCGGGCTCATCGTTCTCGCCTCGGCCATCCTGTTCGGCGCCATCGCCACGGTGTGCACCGGATTCCTGTTCACGATCCGAACGCTGCGCCCGCTGCTGGCCGTGCCCGCCCACCTCACCCGGCCGGCCCACACCGGGCGTGCGCGCCCGACTGCTTCTGATGTGGACCGTGTGCACGGCACTGCCCGGGTTGGCCATCGCCATTCTGCTGATCATGCGGTCCAACGGCTGGTTGCTCGACGCCTCCGCCCCGATCGAACTCGCTCTGATCGTGTTGGCACTGGTCGCCGTGGTGCTGGGACTACGCGCGATGATCCTGGCGGCGATGTCGATCTCCGACCCGGTCAGCCAAGTGGTCGACGCGATGGCCGACGTCGAGAAGGGACAGATCGACCGCACCATCGACGTCTACGAGTGGTCCGAGATCGGGCGGTTGCAGAGCGGGTTCAACCGAATGGTGGCGGGCCTGCGGGAACGCGACCGGCTGCGGGACCTGTTCGGTCGCCATGTCGGCGAAGAAGTCGCCCGCCGCGCCGTCGAGCAGAACGCCTCACCGGGGCAGGGGACGAACGTGAGGTGGCGGTGCTGTTCATCGACCTGGCCGACTCCACGCAGCTGGCGATCGTCCATGAACCCCATGAGGTGGCACGAATACTCAACGAGTTCTTCCAGATCGTGGTCGCCGCCGTCGACGAGCGGCACGGTTTGATCAACAAGTTCCAGGGTGATGCGGTGTTGGCGGTGTTCGGCGCGCCCCTGAGCATCGCCGATCCCGTCGCCGCGGCGCTGTCCACCGCGCGAGCGCTGGCGACCGAACTGCGCAGGCTTCCCGTCGACTTCGGTATCGGGGTGTCGGCGGGGCCGGTGTTCGCGGGCAACATCGGTGCCGAGAACCGTTACGAATACACGGTGATCGGGGACCCGGTCAACGAGGCGGCACGACTGGCCGACTGCGCCAAGGAGTTCGACGGCAGGGCGCTGTGCTCGGGCGCGGCCTTCGCGCAGGCCGGCACCGACGAACGTGACCGCTGGCTCCCCGCGGCAGCACCAGGCTGCGAGGCAGACCCGCGCCCACCGACGTCTACGTCCCGTCGACGCGCAACTGAACCAGCCGTCAGGGCGCGGCCACCGTGCGCACCAGCACCGTGGTGAACCGCCGCCGGGCAAGGCGCCACCCGGATGCGGTGCGCACGAACTCGTCATCGTATAAGCCGACTGCGTTCACACCGGAACTGTTGTCCTGCGCCATGATCAACGCATCGACGTAGGCACGGGCGGTTGCCGAGTCACCCTCCACGGTGACCACCTGGTTGGTGATCCGGTGCATGGTGTGCCCCGCCATCTCGTGTGCCGCCACCATGAACTCGGTGACGGCATCGACGCCGCGCCAGCTGCCGATGTCGCCGTAGTCGAGTTCGCAGTCCTCGGTGAACACCGTGCGAAACAGCGGCCAGTCACGTCGGTCGATGCCGGTCGCATAACGGACCTGCGCGGCGCTGATTTCCTGGATGTCGGCTTGGTTGCTCATCTGATCAGCTCGGCGCGGGTTCGTATCGGAGCATGGTCACGTCGTGTTCGGGATAGTCGCAGAACACCGGTCGTACCCGCATGCCGACCGAGATGTCCTCGCGGGCCACGTTGACCAGTTCGGTCGAGAATCGCGGGCCCTCGGCCCACTCGACGATCGCCAGCAGCTGCGGCACCGCATCGGCGAAGTGCGGGCCGACGGGACGGCGGGCCACCGTGAAGGCGTACACCGTGCCCATGCCGGAGATCTCCCGCCACTCCAGGTCGTCGGCGAGGGTCCTCGGCGCACGCACCCGCGGGTAGAAGACATAGGACTGTGACGACGGCGAGTACTGGATGAGCACCCGGTGTTGCGCCAGCGCATCCCAGAACGGGGGCGCTGGTAGGGGTTTCGACAGGCATCGGTCGCTGGAACATCGCGCTGCTCACCGTCAGTCCCCTTCCAGTACGAGGGTGGTCTGTTCGGACAGGATGCCACCGTTTCCGGAGACGAAGGCCCGGTGGCAGTCGGCCACCTGGGCGGCGCCGGCACGGCCCATGATCTGACGGGTGGCATCACAGACGTGGTGCATGCCCCCGGCGTTGCCCGCCTGACCGAAACCGAGTTGGCCGCCTGCGGTGTTGAGCGGGAAGTCGCCTCGGAACGTCAGGTCGTGCTGGGAGACGAACTCCATCCCCTTGCCCTTCTCGCAGAAGCCGGCATCCTCGAGGCTCAGCAGGACCGTGATCGTGTAGCAGTCGTAGATCGAGACCATGTCCATCTGTTTGCGGGTCAACCCAGACATGTCGAACGCGGTATCGGCGGCCCGGATGATGGGCGTCTGCAACAGGTCGTCGGCGTAGGTCGGTGTCTTTTACGGCACCTGCTCACCGAACCCCTTGATCCACACCGGACGGTTCGTCGACCGGGCCGCGGCGTCGGCACTGGCGACCACCACAGCGGCGCCCCCGACGCACGGCATCACGATCTCGAGCATGTGCAGCGGGTCGGCGATGACCGGGCTGGCCAGCACCTCGTCGACCGTCAGCGGCGTGTCTCTCCAGATCGCGCCCTCGGTGTGGTTTTGCGTTGAAGCGCTGGTCCGCCACGATCTTGGCCATCGCACGCTCGTCGTCCGTAGACCGAGGCATACCGTTGGGCGACCTGACCGTACGGGCCGTTCTGACCGAGGTTGCCGTACGGAATCTCGAATTCCGCCTGCGGAGAACCGAACTGGTTGCTCGACGCACCGAAGAACACCGCGTCCACCAGCGGCTTGGGCTTCTTCTCCGAGGTCGGGGTGATGTAGCGCGCGGGTATCGCGCACAGCACCACGTCGCAGATTCCCAACTCGACCGCGGCGGCCGCGCGCCACACCATGCGCACTGCGCTGGCTCCTCCGAGATCGACGAGCTCGGCGAAATTCGCCCGGACGCCGAGGTATCCGTGACCGTCGAGGGAACGAAGATCTCCGACTCGCTCAGGTGTGAGGTGACGATGCCGTCCACCGACTCGCCCGGAAGTCCGACGTCGGCCAGCGCGGCGGCACCCAACTCGGCCCACTGCTCCAGCATGAAAGGGGCCGGCGCGGCGTGGCCTTGTTCAACCGTTCGGGAGGCAGCTCCACGTAGCCGACGATCGCGGCATCTCCTCGCAACCCCATGTGCACTCGCTTCCGTTGAAACCCCGCGTCACCTGCGGGGCAGTCCGAGGATCATCTGAGCGATGATGTTGAGCTGGATTTCCTTGGTCCCCCCGCCGATCAGCTCGGCCGGCAGGTGGAAATACGGTTCGACCACCGACAGTCCCCCGGGGGCAGCGTCCTCGGTCAGCGCTGCCGGGGCGGTGAGCTCGAGGGTGGCCTTGAAGGTGCGGCGCAGCATCACGTTCATCGCGACCTTCGCGATACTCGACGCCGGCCCCGCCGCCTGCCCGTCGAGCAGCCGGATGACCTCGCGCAGGGCCAGTACCTTGATCGCGTTGGCGTAGGCGTCGGCATCACCGAGCGCGGACAGCACCCGGTCGTGGTCGTGCCCGTCGTCGGCGGCCAGGCGCCTCAGGATGCTGGCGCGGTCGAAGTTGACGTAGCCGCTGATCGCCACCCGCTCCTGCGCCATCGTCGCGATCGCCTGGTTCCACCCGTCGGTCGGTCCACCCAGCAGCATTTCGTCGGGCACGAAGACGTCGGTCAGGAACACCTCGTTGAAGTGTGACTGACCGGTTGCCTGCCGGATGGGTTGCAGCTCGATGCCTTCGGATCGCATGTCCACGATGAAGTAGCCCAGACCGCGGTGCTTGGCCACGTCGGGGTCGGTGCGCGCGAGCAGCGCCCCGAAATCCGCGGTGTGGGCAGACGAGGTCCAGATCTTGTGACCGTTGACCAGCCAGCCGCCATCGACCTTGGTGGCCCTGGTGGTCAGCGAGGCGAGGTCCGACCCGGCACCCGGCTCGCTGAACAACTGGCACCAACCCAGCTCGCCACGCTGCGTGGCCGGGATGAACCTGTTCTGGAGGTCCTCGGAAGCCGAGCTGATCAGCGTGGGCAGGATCCATTCGGCGATGCCGAGCGACGGCCTGACGAGATCGGGCCGCTTGGCGAACTCCTCGTCGACGATCAGCAGCTGCAGTTGGGTGGCGTTGACGCCCCACGGCCGCGGCCAGTGCGGTGCGATCAGCCCTGACTCCGCGATCAGTGTGCGTTGTGGCCCGGTGGCGAGGTTCTCGTAGTCGCCCTGCCGGCCCGGCCGGTCGTTTCGAAGTGTCTGCGCCTCGTCGAGCACCGCGGCGACCTGTTGACGGAACCCGTCGTCGACCTCACCCAGTTTGACTGCAAAATCCCGTGTTTCGGTGCGGGACAGGCCACCCAGTGCGTGGGCGTAGCGACCGGCGGGCCCGATCGACGCCGCCAGACCGGTCGCCCTGCGCCAGTACAGATGCAGGTCGTGTTCCCAGGTGTAGCCGATCGCACCGAACATGGTCAGTGTGTCGAGAACGAGATCCGGCGCCGGAGCCACCGCCATCAGCGCCGCTCCCGCCGTCGCGATCCGTTGCTGCACAAGTCCTTCGCTGCCTTCGCTGCCTTCGCTGCCCTCGCTTGTCGACCTGACGGCGTCCCACGCCGCTGCGGTGGCCAGTTCACTGTTGACCAGCAGCATCGCGGCCTGGTGCTGGAGCGCCTGGAACGCACCGATCGGTTTCCCGAACTGTTCGCGGGTACGCAGGTGAGCGGTGACCGCGTCGACGCACCATCGGATGGTTCCGGATGCGGCGGCGGCGGTCAGCGCCACGGCCAGGCAGCGGGCCTGCTCATCGCTGATCCCGGTGAGCGCCGAATTTCTTGTGCACGAATATCCGTCGAGCCGCACTGTCCCGACATCCATCGTCTTGTCGGTGCCGTTGAGCACGTCGATGCCGACACCGGCTGCGGACGGGTCGAGCGCGAACCAGACCGTACCGTCGTCGCAAGGGGCACCCACGATGATCACCTGCGCCGAGCACAGCCCCGGGGTCGCTGCCGACGCACCGCTCACCGTCCAACCGTCGTGGCTCGACACCGCCCGAAGCCCCCGGCCATCCGGGAGGACGACTGCCGCCGAGGCGCCCTGAGCCAGTCGGACCAACAGCGCCTGCGCATCCGGTGTCCGGTCGGCCGACAGCACGATCGCGCCGGCGGTCACCGTGGGCACCACCGGCCCGGGCAGCATCGCGGTGGCCGCCGCCTCCACCACGCACGCCGTGTCCATCAACGTGCCGCCCTGTCCACCGACCTGCTCGGGCAGGTGCACCGCATGGAAACCGTTGACGACGAAGTCGTCCCACCACTGCGGCAGATCGCCGGCGGCGAGCGAGTCGAAAGTGCTCCGTGTCTTCTCGATGGGTGCGTGGCGGGCGGCGAACTGCGTGACCGCATCGGCCAGCTGCTGCTGCTCGGGAGTCAGTCCGATCGTCATCGTCATTCCTCTGCGGTCGCTGGCCGGCGGTGTGCTTCACGGAAGAACTGCGCTGCCGCGACGATCGCCTCGGGTGTGGGCCGCGGTCGCCAGCCCAGTTCCCGGACGGCCTTGGTGTGATCCAACGGGGTCATGATGTGCATCAGACGGATGTTCAGCGGCGTCAACTTGGTGTCGGCGCCCCACAGACCGGCCACAGCATTGCTGACGTAGCCGGCCGCCGACATCAGGCGGATCGGCACCCCCCACCGTGGCGGTGTGACACCCACTGCATTGCAGGCGATCTCGTGGATCTCCCGAGTGCTCATGAATCGTTCGGACACGATGTAGCGTTCACCGATCCGCCCGCGCTCGCCGGCGAGGAGCAACGCCTTCGCCGCATCCTCGACACCGACGACTTCGGCTTCGTAGCCGTCGATGTAGAACGGCAGCTTCCCGCGGACCGCGGCGGCCAGCAGTCCGCCGTGAGGGGTCGGCAACCAGTCCCCCGGTCCGTAGGTGTTCGCCACGCACATCGCCACGCCGGGCAGGCCTCTGTCACGACAGGCCTGCATCAGCAGCTCCTCGGCGGCCACCCTGGAGCCGATGTAATCGCCGCCCACGTCGAGCCAGTTGTGGACGGTGTTCTCGTCGGCGAGCTTGTGTTCGGACCTGCCGATGGTGCCGATCGAGCTGGTGAAGACGAACCGCGTCAGGTCGGCCTGCACAGCCACGTCCAACACCGTGCGCAGACCGTCGACATTGGTCCGCCACAACGGTGCGGGGTCACGCAGCCACGGTCGCGCGTCGACCACGCAGTAGTAGACGACATCACAGCCGTCCATGGCGGCGCGCAACGACGCGGTGTCGAAGACGTCGCCGTGGCGGACGTCGATGGGCAGCCCGTCGATGGCCCGCGTCGAGCTGGTGGCGCGGATCAGCACGCGCACGTCGTCACCACGCGCGACCAGCTGCTTGGTGACGTGCGACCCGAGAAAGCCGCTGGCCCCGATCACCAGCTTCGTTCCCACCATCGCCCCGTTCATCCACACGATTTCGCGAGACGCAACGTCTCGTCGTGTGGCAGACTACGGGCGATGTCTCAGGGTGTAAAGCGCAGGGTCGGTTGATGACCACCCAAGCCACGGCGCCACGGCGGCGCAGTGAGAAGTCGCGCATGGCGATCGTCGCTGCCACCCGGGAACTGCTGCTCGAACGGGGCTTCGACAAGCTCAGCATCGAGGCGGTGGCCGCGCGCGCCGGCGTCGGGAAGCAGACGATCTACCGCTGGTGGCCCAGCAGGCACGCCCTGGTGGCCGATGTCATCCTGGAGGACGCCGACAAGATCCTGCGGCCGGTCAACAGGACCGACGACGTCACCACCGACCTCTGCACGTGGGCGGTCGGCCTCGCCACAACCCTGACGACGGCCCGCGGCAATGCCATGTTGCGCATCCTCACCACCGCCGGGATGGAGCATCCCGACACCGCAGCCCGACTACGCGCGGGGTTCAGCACCCCACTGCACGAGACGGTGCACCAACGACTGCTGAGCGACGGCTTCGACCACCGCATCGCCCAGGACGCCGCCGACGCCATCGTCGGAGGCGTCGTCTACGCCATCCTGAGCGAGGGGCGGTCGTTCGCCCACCACCGGGCCGAGTCGATCACCCGTACCGTTCTCGGCGGCATGCGCACCAGCTGATCTGGCGCGACGACGCGCTGCGGGGTTGGATGGGGTGATGTCCGCGGTGAGCCATGCCCTCACGATCGCAGCCGACACGGAAAAGATCTGGGCGGTGCTGGCGGATTTCGGCTCGCTCAGCACGTGGGCCGACGGTGTGGACCATTCCTGCCTGCTCGGCAACGGCGCCGACGGTGACCCGCTCGGCATGACCCGCCGGGTGCAGGTCGGACCCGACACGCTCGTCGAGACGATCGTGGCCTTTGCCCCGCCACACCTCATCGCCTATGAGATATCAGGGGTCCCCCGCCCGATGTCGGCGTCGAATCGGTGGGATCTGCGGCCCGATGGCCCTGGGCGCACTAGCGTGACGCTCACCAGCACCGTCCGGATGAAACCCAGTCCGCTGCGCCCGGTCGCCGAGAGGATCGGCGCCCGGCTGGTGGCGAAGCGCTCCGCGGCGCTACTGGACTCGCTGGCCGAGCACTGTGAGGAGACCCGATGACTGCCCGCACCAGCGGTGATCGACCCGACATCGTCATCGTGATGACCGACGAGGAACGCGCGGCACCGCTGTACGAAACCGAGTCGATCAGCACGTGGCGCGACGGGACGCTCACCGGGCGAAAATGGTTCGACGACAACGGCGTCAGCTTCGTCCGGCACTACACCGGCTCACTCGCCTGCGTGCCCAGCCGCCCGACGATCTTCACCGGGCACTACCCCGACCTGCACGGCGTCACCCAGACCGACGGCCTCGGCAAGGCCGCCGACGACTCACGGTTGCGCTGGCTACGTCGCGGCGAGGTCCCCACACTCGGCAACTGGTTCCGCGCCGCGCGCTATGACACCCACTACGACGGCAAATGGCATATCTCGCACGCCGACCTGATCGATCCGGCCACCGGCAGACCCTTGGCCACCAACGACGACGACGGGGTCATCGACGCCGAGGCGGTACGCCGCTATCTGGAAGCAGATCCCCTTGCCGCATATGGCTTCTCGGGATGGGTGGGCCCGGAGCCACACGGGGCGGCCCTGGCGAATGCCGGCATCCGTCGCGATCCGTTGATCGCCGACAGGGTGGTCGCCTGGCTCGAGGACCGCTACGCACGACGTCGCGCAGGAGACGCCGCCGCACTCCGGCCGTTCCTGTTGGTGGCCAGCTTCGTCAACCCGCACGACATCGTGTTGTTCCCGGGCTGGGTGCGCCGCAATCCGGTCAAGCCCTCCCCACTGGACCCGCCCCACGTCCCGCCCGCGCCGACAGCGGATGAAGACCTGGCCACCAAACCGGCCGCGCAGATCGCCTTCCGCGAGTCGTACTATTCCGGCTACGGTCCGGCGCGGGTCGTCGAGCGGACCTATCGGCGAAACGCGCAGCAGTACCGGGATCTCTACTACCGACTGCACGCCGAGGTCGACACCCCGATCGACCGGGTGCGCCGCGCGGTCACCGAGGGTGGCACCGCCGACGGGCCCGACGACACGGTTCTGGTCCGCACCGCCGACCACGGCGACCTGCTCGGCGCCCATGGCGGCCTGCACCAGAAGTGGTTCAACCTGTACGACGAGGCAACCCGGGTGCCGTTCGTGATCGCCAGGGTCGGATCCCACCCGACGCCTGCGCGCTCGGTGTCGGCGCCGACCTCGCACGTCGATCTGGTCCCGACGTTGCTGTCAGCGGCCGGTGTGGACGTCGACGCCGTCGCCGCCACGCTGGCCGAGACGTTCTCGGAGGTGCACCCACTGCCGGGTCGTGATCTCATGCCGGTCGTCGAGGGTGCACCCGCCGATGACACCCGGGCGGTGTACTTGATGACCCGCGACAACGTCCTCGAAGGCGACACCGGCGTCTCAGGGGCGGCACGTGCGCTGAAGTTGACCGCTAATCCGCCTGCACCGCTGCGTATCCGGATTCCGGCACACACCGCCGCCAACTTCGAGGGCCTGGTCGGGCGCGTGGACGACGACGATGCGACCGGAGGCGCCGGACATCTGTGGAAGCTGGTGCGGACGTTCGACGACCCGGGCACCTGGACCGAACCCGGTGTGCGCCATCTCGCCGCCGACGGGATGGGTGGTCCGATGTTCCGCAGCGACCCCCTCGACGATCAGTGGGAGCTCTACGATCTGACCGCCGATCCGGTGGAGGCGCACAACCGCTGGACCGATCCCGAACTGCACGAGCTGCGCGCACATCTGCGCGCTCAGCTGAAATACGTCCGCACGGAAGCGGTTCCCGAGCGCAACCAGCCCTGGCCGTACGCGGTGCGGCGTTCCGCGACCCCGACGCGGCGGTCACCCTTGCGGGCGCTGCGCAGTCGGTGGCGCTGACTCACGCCTGCGCGAACTGCTTCTCGTCGTAGAGGCGGGCCCACTCGGCGCGGGGCCGGATCGACACGTCGACGTCGGCGCCCTTGGTCCGCAACGCTCCGACGGTCGCCTGGTCACGGGAAGTGCGCCTGAACGGATCCCAGCCGAAGAACCGGCAGGAGTTCTGCCAGGTGATCTTGTTGATGTCGAAGTCGTCGGCGCCTGCGGCGTTCAACTCCGCCAGCACCTGCTCGGGGGCATCGGGCCAGAAGCAGTCCGAGTGCGGGTAGTCGCACTCCCAGGCGATGATGTCGATGCCGATCTCGTGGCGCAGCTTCAGCGAGGTCTTATCGGTGACGTAGCAGGCCAGCGAGTGCTCCCGGAAGACGTCGCTGGGCAACTTGTCGCCGAAGTCGCGACGCAGCCATTCTGGTTCGTGTAATGCCGGTCGCTGCGGTCGAGATAGAAGGGTATCCACCCGATGCCGCCCTCGGAGAACGCGAACTTCAGGTCGGGGTAGTTGCGCATGGCCGGGTCCCACAACAGATCCTGCGCACACATCGCCGACACCTGGGTGGCCAGGATGATCAGGTTGTCGATCGGCGCGTTGGGCGCCATGCTGATCGCGCCGAAACCGGTGCCGATGTGCAGGCACATCACCACCTGCTCTTCGGACAGGGTGCGGAACACCGGACCCCAGTACCTCGTCGTCGTGGTAACTCGGAAGTCCTTCCAGGTGCGGCAGTTCCGGCATCGTCACCGCGCGACAGCCCTTGGCGGCGACCCGGCGGATCTCGGTGCACATGGCTTCCGGATTCCAGGTGGGCAGCACCGCGATCGGGATGAAACGGTCCGGGTACGAACCGGCCCACTCGTCGATGTGCCAGTCGTTGTAGGCCGACACCATCACCAGCGTCACGTCCTCGCGGTGCATGTTGAGGTGCCGGGCGGAGAAGCCGGTGAAGGTCGGGAAACACATCGACGCCAGGATCCCGTTGCGGTTCATGTCCCGGACGCGCTCGTGGACGCCGTAGACACCCGGCCGCATCTCGGCGAATCCGGCGGGGTCGCGTCCCCATTCCTCGGGCGGCCACGACACCACGGCGTTGAGCCCGCTGACGCCCTGCGGCCTGCCCTGGTACATCCACTGGTCGACGCCCTTGTCGTCGGTGACGACGATCGGCGCCTCCGCCTTGTACTTGGCCGGGACGTGGTTGAGGAACATGTCCGGCGGTTCCACCACGTGGTCGTCGATGCTCACCAGGATCAGGTCTTCGGTCTTCATATCTCCACTAGCCCAAGGCTTTTCCCGTGGTTGGGCATGACCGTCTCTGCGTCTTCGGACGGAGTCTTGTCCGAAGCGGCCAACATGACCCGTCGCGTCATCGAGCTTCGGCGCGGGGGTTCCGCGCTGGGTGGGAGTTATCTCTACCAAGGCGACGCGCTGATCACCGGATGGCACTCCCACGAGGTACACCAGATCGAGTACGCGCTGCACGGGGTGGTCGAAGTCGAAACCGACTCCGCGCACTACCTACTGCCGCCGCAGCAGGCGGCCTGGATTCCGGCGGGCCTGGACCACCAAGCGGTGATGAACCCCGAGGTCAAGACCGTGGCGGTGATGTTCGACCGGACGATGATCGCCGACGGCGGTGACCGTGCCCGCATCCTGGCCGTGTCCCCGCTGATCCGGGAGATGATGATCTACGCGCTGCGCTGGCCGATCGACCGAAGCCGCGGCGCGGCCCGCGACGAGGAGATGTCCGACGGGTTCTTCCGCACACTGGCCGCACTCGTCGGCGAGGCACTCGAACACGAAGCACCGCTGAGCCTGCCGACATCGGAGCACCCGAATAGTCGCCGCCGCGATGGAATTCACCAAAAGCCACCTCGACGCGGTGACCTGTGCACAGGTCAGCCGGGCGGTCTCGGTCTCGGAGCGAACACTTCGCCGGTTGTTCTCCGACACCCTCGGCATGCATGGCGCACGTACCTGCTGCATGCCCGGATGCTGCGGGCGATGGCCCTTCTCGCGGCCCCCATGCAGTCGGTGCAGGGAACCGCCACCGCCGTCGGTTTCGACAGCGTCAGCTCGTTCATCCGGGCGTTCGCCCAGTTCTGCGGGGAAACACCGTCCGCCTACCACAAACGGGTCACCGGGACCCAAGCGGACTCAGTCGGCACCGGGCCGGCGGAACAGACCTTCGCGGAGCAGTGAATCCACGGACGCCTGCCATCGCTGGAGTTGCGAAGGCGAGGTGAACGGCTCGGGAAGCTGCCGGTCGATGTGCGCGCTCAGACTGGCAGCGCCGAGCGCGAGCACGATGCCGTTGAGCGCGGCCCACGTCAGATCGATGTCCGGCCGGGTTTCCCCGTGTTGCGCGCGCTGCTCCCAGCGAGCCTTACCCAACGCGAACAACGCGTCGAAGATCGTCGCTCCCAACGGACTGCCGTCGACGAGCGCCCGGCTGACATAGGCCGCGACGTCTGGGTGCTCGACGAAGATCCGGTTCACCCGCTTGCCGATCTCGGCGATCGAGTCCACCGCGCCCTCGGGGATCGGCTGGGCCATCGGCGTGATCACCAGTTCCAGGACACCCTCGTCGACCGCCTGGATCAGACCGGCCTTGGTGGCGAAGTGATGTTGCACCAGCCCTAGGGACACCCCTGCCGCCGCCGCGACCCCCCGCAGCGTCGTCCGCGACGTGCCCTGGGCCGCGAAGCACTGCAGGGCCGCAACACGAATCCGTTCGATGTTGCGCGGTTCTTCCGCACCGGTCCGGTCCGGTTTCGAACTCACACTGGCCACAGTAGTCCTGGCCACCGTAGTCACCGTCACCTCAAGGAGATTCGACAGTACAGCTGTATCGTCAGTACGATACAAGCGTATTACCCACGACGGGAGGGAGGGTGTCCGTGCATCCGGTGTCGATCACAGAGGAAGCGTGGACCGCGCCGTGCACGCGCGACCCCGACCGGTGGATGACCGCCCCCGACGACGGCGCCAAGGCCCTCTGCCGGGCCTGTCCCCGGCGCTGGCAGTGCGCCAAGGAGGCATGCGTCACGCCCGGTGCGGAGGGCTTGTGGGCCGGGATAGTTCTGCCCGAGAGTGGCCGCAACCGTCAGTTCGCCCTCCGTCAGCTGCGCTCCCTGGCCGAACGCAACGGCCTCCCGGTGCGCAAAAAGTGAGCTGAGCCTCCATCACGCGACTGAACACGCTCTGGTGGTTTCGTCGCCGTACGCGTGGGTAACAACGATGCATCACCCCGGTACGCGCACTAGGAGAACCCATGGCCGAGATCGCCGAGAGCCGTTACGACCCCGACGACCCGTTCACCGAGACCCTCGCCACAACCGGCCTGTTTCTCCTGGTCACCGCCATCATCGCAGTTGCATTCGGCCTGGCGAGCTGGGGGCTGTCCGAGACCCTGATGGCTGTCCTCGCCGGAGTCGCCGCGGTACTGAGCTTCACCGCGAGCATCATGTGCTTCAAGGCCCAGTCCACCGAACTCCCTGCCGACGCGCCCGCCTGATCGGCGGGGCGCAAGCCGCAGACATCCGATGATCGAGTGCGGGCGGTGGGACTCGAACCCACACGTTCTTTCGAACACGGGCACCTAAAGCCCGCGCGTATCGCCAATTTCGCCACGCCCGCAGCGCCTCGATAGTAGCGCGGTACCGTTTAGGCGTGTCCACTACACGGCGTAGCAGGCCGGCGCTCGTCCTGCTGGTGATCGCCGCCGCCGGCGGTTGCCTCGCCTTGGCGTGGTGGCAGTGGACGCGTTTCGAATCGACCTCGGGCAACTTCCAGAACCTCGGGTACGCACTACAGTGGCCGCTGTTCGCCGGCTTCTGTGTGTATGCCTACTTCAAGTTCGTGCGCTACGAGCAGGCGCCGCCCGAACCATCGTCACAGCAGACCGAGATCCCCGCGGGATTGCTGCCTGAAAGACCGGCGCCGGCCGGCCACACCGACGTCGACCCCACCCTGCGCGAGTACAACGCATACCTGGCCGACCTGGCCGAGGCCGACGGCGCCACCGAACCGACGGTGCCACCGAAGACGACCCGAGACTGACGAGAGACTGACAGGAACCGGTACGTGACAGCACCCGACTCCCCCTCGCCCATCACCTCCGTGGAGAGCATCCGCAAGGCGTTACTCGGCTACCGAGTGCTGGCCTGGGCGACAGGCATCTGGCTGATCGCGCTGTGCTACGAGATGGTGATGAAGTACGCCTTCAACGACGACTCGCTGGGCTGGATCGCGGTGGTGCACGGGTGGGTCTACTTCATCTACCTGTTGTTCACCGCCAACCTCGCGGTGAAGGTCCGCTGGCCGATCGCCAAGACCGTCGGAGTGCTGCTCGCCGGCACGATTCCGTTGGTCGGCATCATCGTCGAGCACTTCCAGACCCAGAACATCAAGTCTCAGTTCGGCATCTGAGCTCGCTAGACTCGATGCGGTGACAGCCGGTACCGGGATGCGCCACAGCGCTGCCCCGGCGGGTGGCAGCAGCTCACACTCGTCCCGAATTCCCGCCCTGACCGGTCTGCGTGCCGTCGCCGCGCTTCTCGTCGTCGGCACGCACGCGGCGTTCGCGACCGGCTACCTCACCCACGGCTATCTCGGCGGGATCTACGCCCGCTTGGAGATCGG